>KL569532.1:19545-19805 GCA_000715685.1 Streptomyces lilacinus | reverse complement strand
ATGTGTATAAGAGACAGGTGTCCATGCGGCGGGCGAAGGCGACGGCGCGGGTCTCGTCGGGCGCCCAGACGGCGCCGGCGAGGCCGTAGACGGTGTCGTTGGCGATGCGCAGGGCCTCCTCCTCGTCCTCGTACTTCATGACCGTGAGGACCGGGCCGAAGATCTCCTCCTGGGCGACGGTCATCCCGGTGGTGACGTCGGCGAGGACGGTCGGGCGGACGTAGTAGCCGCGCTCGAGGCCCTGTCTCTTATACACATCT
>KL569532.1:18897-19272 GCA_000715685.1 Streptomyces lilacinus | reverse complement strand
GGCGGGCGCCCTCCTCGACGCCCTTGGTGATGTAGCCGCGGACGCGGTCGCGCTGGCCGGCGCTGACGACCGGGCCGAGCCGGGTGGCCGGGTCGGCGGGGTCGCCGGGCACGAAGGCCGCCGCGGCCTCGGCGGCGAGGCCGACGGCCTCCTCGTAGCGGTCGGCGGGCACGAGCAGCCGGGACAGGGCGTTGCACGACTGGCCGGCGTTGCGCACGACGTCGGCGACGGTCGAGGTGACGGCCTTGGCGAGGTCGGCGCCGGGCAGGACGACGGCGGCGGACTTGCCGCCCAGCTCGAGGGCGACGCGCTTGACGGACCCGCCGGCCACCGCGCCGATCTCCTTGCCGACGGCGGTCGAGCCGGTGAAGGAGA
>KL569532.1:18286-18652 GCA_000715685.1 Streptomyces lilacinus | reverse complement strand
GAGACGAGGTCGACGTCGGGGTGGCCGGCCAGGGCGCGGCCGGCGACGGACCCGAGGCCCGAGACGAGGTTGAAGACGCCGGCCGGCAGGCCCGCGGCCGCCACGCACTCGGTGAAGAGCCGGGCGGTCAGCGGCGTCTGCTCGGCGGGCTTGAGGACGACCGTGCAGCCCGCGGCGAGCGCCGGGGCGACCTTGGCCACGATCTGGTGGAGGGGGTAGTTCCAGGGCGTGATGGCCGCGACGACGCCGACGGGCTCGCGCAGGACGGTGGAGTTGCCGACGCGCTCCTCGAAGGCGTACGAGGCGGCGATGTCGGCGTACGAGCCGGCGACGACGACCGGCAGCCCGGCGTGGACGCGGCGGGGG
>KL569532.1:17291-18025 GCA_000715685.1 Streptomyces lilacinus | reverse complement strand
CCGGCGGGCGAGCCGAGCTCGGCCGTGACGGTGACGGCGATGTCGTCGGCGCGCTCGGCGAGCGCGTCGCGCAGGGCGGCGAGGTACTCCCCGCGCCGGGCGGGCGGGGTCGCGGCCCAGCCGGGCAGGGCCGCGCGGGCCGCGCGCACGGCGGCGTCGACGTCCTCGGCCGTACCGGCGGCGACGGAGGCGATGACCTGCTCGTCGGCGGGGTTGACGACCGCGATGGAGTCCCGGCCGGCCGCCGGACGCCAGTCGCCGTCGATGTAGATCCCCTCATAGGTGGCCACGGTCGTCTCCTCGTGCTGTCGGTCGCGGGTTCGCCCCCGACCCTACCCACGGGTACTGACAACGGAGGCGCAGGGCCACGGAATTGTTCGTTCCGCGAGGGCCGGCGGGGCGAATTCCGGACGCCGTCGCCGGCGCGCCCCGTCCCATGACATGCGCGGCATCCATTGACGCGCCCGCCCGGTAATCCTACGGTCATCCATAGGAATCCATCGGCAGTGGGAGCACGCGATGAGCGGTACGGGCAACGAGCAGGCGCGGAAGACCGCGGAGGCCCTCGGCTATCTCTCCGGCTTCGGCAACGAGCACAGCAGCGAGGCCGTTCCCGGCGCCCTGCCGCTCGGCCGCAACTCCCCGCAGCGGGCTCCCCTCGGGCTCTACGCGGAGCAGCTGAGCGGCTCCGCCTTCACCGAGCCCCGCGCACACAACCGCCGGTCGTGGCTCTA
>KL569532.1:15527-17021 GCA_000715685.1 Streptomyces lilacinus | reverse complement strand
GTGTATAAGAGACAGCACCGAGACCGTCCCGGACCCCAACCGACTGCGCTGGGACCCGCTCCCGGAGCCGGCCGCGGGCACGGACTTCCTCGCCGGCCTGTGGACCCTCGGCGGCAACGGCGACGCCACCCAGCGCGCGGGCATGGCCGTCCACCTCTACGCCGCCAACACCTCCATGACGGACCGGGTGTTCAGCGACTCCGACGGCGAGCTGCTGATCGTGCCGCAGGAGGGCGGGCTGCTGCTGCGCACGGAATTCGGTCTGCTGCGCGCCGAGCCCGGCCACGTCGCGCTGATCCCGCGCGGGGTGCGCTTCCGGGTGGAGCTGCTCGACGCGTCCGCGCGCGGCTACGTCTGCGAGAACTACGGTCAGCCCTTCACCCTGCCCGACCTCGGCCCGATCGGCGCCAACGGCCTGGCGAACGCACGGGACTTCCTCGCGCCGGTCGCCGCGTACGAGGACGTCGAGGGCCCGGTGGAGGTCGTCAACAAGTTCTGCGGCAACCTCTGGTCGGCGACCTACGACCACTCGCCGCTGGACGTCGTCGCCTGGCACGGCAACCACGTTCCGTACGTCTACGACCTGCGCCGCTTCAATGTGCTCGGCACGATCAGCTACGACCACCCGGACCCGTCGATCTTCACGGTGCTGACCTCGCCCTCCGACACCCCGGGGCTGGCCGGCGTCGACTTCGTGGTCTTCGCGCCGCGCTGGCTGGTGGGCGAGGACACCTTCCGGCCGCCGTACTTCCACCGCAACGTGATGAGCGAGTACATGGGCCTGATCGAGGGCGCCTACGACGCCAAGACCGCCGGCAAGGGGGGCTTCGTCCCCGGCGGCGGCTCGCTCCACAATATGATGTCGGCGCACGGCCCGGACCGGGAGACCTTCGAGCGGGCGAGCGCCGCGGAGCTCGGGCCGCACAAGGTCGACGACGGCCTGGCCTTCATGTTCGAGACCCGCTGGCCGGTGACCCTGACCGCACAGGCGGCGGCCGCCGACCACCTGCAGCAGGGGTACGACCGGGTGTGGGAGGGTCTGGAGCGCCACTTCCGCCGCCCGTAGAGCCGGAGTTCCCCGTGACCACCTTCGCCCCCGACTCCCTCGCGCTGAACCGCAAGCTGCCGCTGTGGTACCAGGTCTCGCAGTCGCTGCGGGCCTCGATACTCGGGCGGCGCCCGGACGACCCGCTGCGCCTGCCCACCGAGGACGCCCTCGCGGCCCACTACGGCGTCAGCGTGCTCACCATGCGGCAGGCGCTGAAGGAGTTGGAGACGGAGGGGCTCATCAGCCGGCACCGCCGGCGCGGCACCTTCATCGAGCCGAGCGCCCGGCGCGGCTCCCCGGTGCGGCTGCTGGGGTCGGTGGACACGATCGTCGCCCAGCAGTCCGGCGAGCGCACCGCCGTCCTGGACCACGGCCCGGTCCGGGTGCCGGCCGATCTCGCCGAGCACTTCCCGGACCTGGCGGAGGTCGTGGCCTACCGGCGGCTG
>KL569532.1:14590-15289 GCA_000715685.1 Streptomyces lilacinus | reverse complement strand
CGCTGCGACGAGGAGTCGGGCGAGCCGACGAACTGGGCGGAGAACGTCGTCCGGCCCGAGCTCGCCGACCGCATCGACGTCGCCGACCTCGCCCGCTGGCCCATGACGAAGGTGCTGCGCGACGCGGTGGGCGTGCGGATCAGCCGGATCACCGACACCGTCGAGGCCCGGCTGGCGGATCCGGAGACGGCCCGACTGCTGGACGTGCCGCTGCTCAGCCCGATCCTGCACTACACGGGCATCACGTACGACGAGAGCGGCCGGGCCGTCGATGTCGCCCGCATTCGCTATCGCGGGGACCGTTTCTCCTTCACCGTGACGCTGGACGCGCACTGAGCGGGCGGGGTCCTACCGCCAGAAGTGGTCGGCCCAGCCGCCGCAGGGCCACTGGATGGCCTTCGCGCCGTCGACCTTGCTGCCGCCCTCGACGGCGAGGCACTGCTGACTGTTGTAGTTGACGATCCGGAACTTGCCGCCGCCGGCGTCGTCGAAGCGCCAGAAGTGGTCGTTCCAGGTGCCGCAGGGCCACTGGATGACCTGGACGCCGTTCTGCTTGCTGCCGCCGGGCACGGCCAGGCACTGGCCGCTGTTGTAGTTGATGACGCGGAAGTGCCGCACGCCACCGATGGACCAGGCCTCGAGGGACCAGTAGTGGTCCTGTCTCTTATACACATCTCTGATGGCGCGAGGGAGGCGTGT
>KL569532.1:13783-14396 GCA_000715685.1 Streptomyces lilacinus | reverse complement strand
GTCGTTGACGATGTGGGCGATCGCCAGGGCCGCGGCGTGGTCGGCGGCCGGGTCGGGCGCGACGCGGACGGCGTCCTCGACCACGCTGCCGGCGCGGTCGTCGGCGGGCGCGGCCTGCGCGCTGCCGGTCAGGGGTGCGCTCACGAGCATCGCCGCCGCGGCGGTGGTCGCCACGGCGGCTCTTCTCCAGATCTTCATGATCTCCCTTTGCTCGGCTATTTCCGGATCGGAAACGTTCCCGAACTGATGGCGCGCCTGGAGGCTATGCGCGCGCCTCGAGTGGTCACAAAGGGATTCAGCGGGAGATGAAAAGCCCAGGGCCGACGACAGGGACGACCCCGGGGATGCCGAGGGGACCGGGCGGCCGGCCCCGGGGAGAGGGCGGGCCGTACACGTACGGAACGGGTGGGTCAGGCCTGGCCGCCGCCGCGGCTGCCGAAGAGCGAGCGGCGCAGTCGCCGGAGCGGGGCGAACAGCGAGACCCGGGCGGTCCGGCTCTGACTCGAGCTCAGGCCCTGGCCGCGGTTGTGGTCACGGGAGGTGATCTCCCGCATCAGCACGGTGGCGCCCTCCACCTCGCGCTGCGGCAGGGCCGGCCCGCCGAGCACCGCAA
>KL569532.1:8468-13503 GCA_000715685.1 Streptomyces lilacinus | reverse complement strand
AGATGTGTATAAGAGACAGGATGACGGTCGAGGCGCGCACTGGACGCACTGCTCCCGTAGTTGATGGCAGGCACTCGCGCCCTGCTGCGCATAGCTATCTGATCCATGACACTCCCCACCCGTACGAGGCACCCGGCCCAGGCAGAGTAACCCTATCGCCCCATCGCGTCACCCGCGCATTCGCGGGGTCGATTCACCACCCCGTCAAGGGTGTTGACAAGGCTGACGTGAACCTGCCGTCACTCTGCGGTCGTTGATCGGGACAATACGGTACCGAAACCGCGCCCAAGATAGGGCGATCACACTCCGTTGCGCCGCAATCACTCCGATTTGCTCCCGGAAGGTGGCGCAGAACACGGAGGAGGTTTCCGACGCGGGCGGGCCCCGACGGGCACGCGCGGGGCAGCGGCGAGGCGTCGGCGGTGGATCAAGATCGTGATATGGGTGGCGACCCCAAGCGCCGAGCGGGCGGAAAAGCTGCCCGCCCGGCGGTTGAGGGCCGACGTGAGGGGTGGAGCGCGGTACTACGCCGCGGAGGCGAAGACCGGGAGGTAGCCGCGGGACTGTCCGGTGGCGGTCGGGTGGTAGGACTCGTCGATCGGCAGCGTCACGCTGTTCAGCCACGCGCTGCCCGAGCACAGCTCGTGACCGGCGAAGGTCGTGTTGACGTCACCGAAGCGGAAGCCGTGGTCGGCGACGCGCTTGGCGATGACCGTATTGATGTGATCGGCGGCTGCGTTGATGGCCTTCCTCTTGGTGTCACTGAGGCCCACACACACGCCGCCGAGCTTGTAGAAGCGCGGGTAGCCGAGGACGACGACCTGGGCGTGGGGTGCTCTGGATCTGATGGCCGTGTAGACGGTGTCGAGCTTGGCGGGCAGCTCGTTCTGGATGAAGGTGCGCGCCTTGGCGATGCGGTCGAGGCAGGCGCTGTCGCTGCCCGTCACGCAGCTGGACATGGTGTCGGCGAAGCCCGCGTCGTTGCCGCCGATGCTGATGCTGACGAGGCCGGTGGCGGAGTTCAGCGGCGCGAGCTGACCGCTCACGACATCACCCGTACGGGCGCCGGAACAGGCGGTGAAGGAGAAGGAGGCGGGAGCGTGCGCGGCGGCCCACAGTGCGGGGTACGCCTTTCTGCTGCGCTTGCAGTCGCCGCTGGCGGAGTCGTAGCCACCCGCGCCGACACCGGCCGAGTAGGAGTCACCGAGGGCCACGTAGCCGGTGGTTGGGAGTCGCTCGGCAGAGTGCGCGGCGCCGGCCCCGCCGAAGGCGAGGGCGGCGGTGAGGGTCAGCGCGGATAGGGCACCCGCGAACCGGGACAGTTTCATGGAACCTCCCTAGCAGGGGTCGCTGCCACCACCGTGGTAGCAACGACCCGAGGTTGTCGGAAGTGTTCATGTCAAATCCCGGGTTGATCCGTCAACCGAATTACCGTCCGGTATTGCGATCATGACGGTGCGTCAAACGCCGCTTGACGGGACTCCTCGCGGTGTCAACACGCGAGGGCGAGTGATCTACTGACGTCAGATCAGGCGGAGGGACGACGCGTCCCCGACCGTTCATTCGACGGACACCCTCCGGTTGTGGCGGTCACACTCACCGGGGGTCATTCGCACGGCCTTCACATCTTGACGGGCCTTTGTCCGCTGCGCGACATTGAAGCCCGGCATCCGGCGCTTCGGGGGGCAAAGTCGCCAATGCAGAGCTTCACTGATCTCACCGGGCTGGACGATTCGACGACACCGGGCGACACGGGCGAGGCGCTGTCTCTTATACACATGCGCCGCGGCGGCCGTGGCGGCGGTGGGCGGGGCCCTGGCGCTCGCGGACATCGGCTCGCCCCTGCGCGCGCCCTTCACGCTCTTCTTCCTGATCGTGGCCCCCGGGTGCGCCGTGGCCGCCGTGCTGACGGGCCTGGATCCGCTCAGCCGGGCCGTGGTGGCCACGGGCGGGGCGCTCGCGGTGGACCTCCTCGTGGCCCAGGCGATGCTCGCGCTGCACGCCTGGTCGGTGCGCGGCGGCGTGGCCGCGGTCGCGGCCCTGAGCGTCCTGCTGCTCGTCCTCCCCTCCCTGCTGGCACATGCGCGGCGCCATCGGGGCCGTGCCGCGAGAAGTCGGGCTTCGTGACGTGGACATCAGCGTGTACCGACCCGGTGAGCTCACCGCGGCCGACCGGGCGGCGTGGTCGGCGATGCAGGCCCGGGCCGTGGCCGACGGCTCGCCGCAGCTCGCGAATCCTTTCCTCGCCCCGGAGTTCGCCCTCGCCGTGGGCCGCTGCCGCCGGGGGGCGCGCATCGCGGTCGTGCGGGAGGACGGCGAGCCGGTGGCCTTCTTCCCGTTCCAGCGCTCCTCCCTGGGGGTGGGGCGGGCGATCGGCCTGGGCGTCTCGGACGCGCAGGGGCTGGTCCACCGGCCGGGCTTCCAGTGGGACACCCGGGAGCTGCTGCAGGCCTGCGGGCTCTCCCTGTGGGAGTTCGACCACCTGGTCGAGGGGCAGAAGCCGTTCGAGATGGCGGCGTCGGGCTCGTACGCCTCGCCCGTCATCGACGTCGACCAGGGCTTCGACCGCTACCTGGCCGCGCTGCGCAAGCAGTCGCCCAAGTTCACCCGCACCACCCTCGCCAAGGAGCGTCGGCTCGGCCGCGACGCCGGGGAGGTGCGCTACGTGCACGACGAGCGCGACCCGTCCGTCCTGCGCGTGCTGACCGCGTGGAAGTCGGCGCAGTACCGAAGAACGGGGCGCGCCGACCGCTTCGCGCGACCCTGGATAGCGCATCTGGTCGAGCAGCTGTTCCACACGCGCACCGAGTCCTTCGCCGGGCTGCTGTCGGTGCTCTACGCCGGCGGCCGGCCGGTGGCGGCGCACTTCGGACTGCGGTCGACGACGGTGCTGGCGTGCTGGTTCCCGGCCTACGACCCGGACTTCGCCAAGTACTCCCCCGGCCTGGTGCTGCACATGCGGATGGCCGAGGGAGCGGCCGCCGACGGGCTGGCCTATCTGGACCTGGGCCGGGGCGGCAAGGCCTACAAGGACTCGCTCAAGACCCGCGAGCTCAGCGTCTCGGAGGGCTGGGTCACCCGGCGGCATCCGGTGGCGCTGGGGTACCGCGCGCGGCGCGCGCCGGTGCGCGCGCTGCGCAACACCGTGCTGGCCCGGCCGGAGCTGTTCGAGCCGGCCGACCGGCTGCTCAAGCGGGTGGGGCGGATGCGGGCCGGGGCGGAACGCGGCGTCAATAGCTAAGTCGACGCGGATGGTTGCATAGGCGCAAAAAACACCAAAGGAGGAGTCTCCGACCCACCTCTTGCCATACAGTCTCAAGCTTCAATACCGTCGTACATCTACCCGCATCGGCCCATCATTCTTAGCGGCTCGGGGAGGGCTTCAAGCGTCGCGATGGTGTCCGGCGCGGGGCGCGGCAGGGGGTGCCGCGCTCGGCCGTTTCAGCCGTGCCGAGTCGCGTGCCGCGCGGCAGCAGCACGGTGTCATTTGCCAACTCGCCCTTCCCACGCGGTGTTCCCTGCCGTTTGGGGCAAGGCGAGTACCCCCTTTTCGAACCGGACAGACGATCGGACCGCTGGGGCAGGCGGTCCACCGGACGAGAGGGAACGAAGAGCCATGAGTGCATTCCTGCGCCCGGCGGCCAGTGAAGAGGATCCCGAGACAGCCGGGCGGTACCGCCCGGTGACCTCGCACTTCGCGATAGCGCCACCGGTGAGCGTCGTCATTCCCGCCATGAACGAGGCGGAGAACCTCCCGTACGTCTTCAAGACACTTCCCGACTGGATCCACGAGGTGGTCCTCGTCGACGGCAACTCCACCGACGACACGGTCCGGGTCGCCCGCGACCTGTACCCGGAGGTCAAGGTCGTCGAGCAGCGCGGCAAGGGCAAGGGCGACGCCCTGATCACCGGCTTCGCCGCCTGCACCGGTGAAATCATCGTCATGGTCGACGCCGACGGCTCGGCCGACGGCGGGGAGATCGTCAGCTATGTCTCCGCGCTGGTCGGCGGCGCCGACTTCGCCAAGGGGTCCCGCTTCGCCAACGGCGGCGGCACCGATGACATGACCCTGATCCGCAAGCTGGGCAACCGCGTTCTGACCTCCATGGTCAACCACAAGTTCGGAGCCCGTTACACCGATCTCTGCTACGGCTACAACGCGTTCTGGAAGCACTGCCTGGACGAGATCGCCCTGGACTGCGCCGGCTTCGAGGTCGAGACCCTGATGAACATCAGAGTGGTGAAGGCCGGTCTGCGGGTCCAGGAGATTCCCAGCCATGAGTTCGTGCGCATACACGGCACGAGCAATCTGCGCGCCGTCCGCGACGGGCTGCGCGTCCTGAAGGTCATCCTGCACGAGCGCGGCACCGGTCGTCGCGCCCGTCGGCGTACTCCCCTGGCCATCGCCCCGGCGGCCAACCGCGGGGAAGTGTCTTGAACCGGGTGCCCGACGGACGGACCGGGACGCCTCGCGTGTCGGTGGTCGTCTGCGTCTACACCGAGGACCGCTGGGACGACATCCTCGCCGCGGTGGCCTCGGTGCGGGAGCAGTCGTACCCCGCCCTCGAGACGCTGCTGGTGGTCGACCACAACCCCGCCCTGCTGCGCCGTCTCGCCAAGGCCTACGGCGACGACGGCGCCGGGGCGGGGGCCCACCCGGTGCGCGTGCTCGCCAACACCGGCCCGCGCGGCCTGTCGGCGGGCCGCAACACCGGCATCGCGGCCTCCTCCGGCGAGGTCGTCGCCTTCCTCGACGACGACGCGGTGGCCGAGCGGGACTGGCTGCTGCACTTCGCCTCGGGCTACGCCGACCCCCGCGTGATGGCGGTCGGCGGCCGGACCCAGCCCGTGTGGGCCTCGCGGCGCCGGCCCGCGTGGTTCCCCGAGGAGTTCGACTGGATCGTGGGCTGTACGTACCGGGGGCTGCCGCCCGGCAAGGTGCCGGTGCGCAACGTCCTCGGGGGGAACGCCTCCTTCCGCCGCTCGGGGCTGGCGGCGGTGGGCGGCTTCGCCAGCGGCATCGGACGGGACGGGT
>KL569532.1:7386-8191 GCA_000715685.1 Streptomyces lilacinus | reverse complement strand
GAGGAGACGGAGCTGTGCATCCGCCTCGCCCGGGCCGTCCCCGACGCCGTGCTGCTCATCGACGACCGGGCGGTCATCCACCACCGGGTGCCGCCCGCCCGGGAGCGCTTCCGCTACTTCCGCACCCGGGCGTACGCCGAGGGCCTGTCGAAGGCCCTGGTGGCGCGCAGCGTGGGGGCGCGGGCAGGGCTCGAGAGCGAGCGCCGGTACACCACCCGCGTACTGCCGGCCGGCGTGGCGCGCGGAGTGCGCGACGCGCTGCTCGGCCGGCCCGGCGGGGCGGGCCGGGCCGGGGCGATCGTGGCCGGGGTCGTCGCGGCGGCGGGCGGCTACGCCCTGGGCAGCCTGCGGGCGCGCGGCAGCGGCGTGCGGTTCGCGGTGGCGGCCTCCGAGAACCCGTCGGAGGTGTCCCCATGAGCGGCGGTCCGGTGCCGATCCTGATGTACCACGCCGTGGCCCACGCGCCCGCCCGCGCGGCGTACGGGCTGTCGGTTGCGCCCGAGGCGTTCGCCGAGCAGATGCGGCTGCTGGCCGGTCAGGGCTTCACCCCCGTGACCACCGAGCGGTTGGCCGCCGCGTGGCGCGGGTGCGGGCGGCTGCCGCCCAGACCCGTGCTGATCACCTTCGACGACGGCTACGAGGGCGTGCACCGGCACGCCCTCCCCGTCCTCGTCGAACACGGCTTCCCCGCGACGCTGTTCGCCTCCACCGGCTGGCTGCGGGGCGCCCACGAGACCGGGGGCGCCCTGGACCTGATGCTGAGTTGGGAGCAGCTGCGCGAGCTGGCCGCGGCCGGGGTGGAGAT
>KL569532.1:4915-7106 GCA_000715685.1 Streptomyces lilacinus | reverse complement strand
GTGTATAAGAGACAGGAACTGGGTCACCCACCCGTGTCCTTCGCCTACCCCTACGGCTATTCCAGCCGCCGGGTGCGCGATACGGTGCGCGCGGCCGGCTTCGGGATCTCGCTGGCCGTGGGCAACGCGCTGGCCGCGCGCCGCCAGGGGCCGTACGCCCTGGAGCGGGTGACCGTGCGGCGGTCCACGGGCATCGACGAGTTCGAACGGCTCGTCGAGGGGCGCGGGGTGGGCCGGCTGTTCGCCCGGGACCGGGTGCTGACCAAGGGGTACGCCGTCGTCCGAAGAAGCCGCGGCGTCATGAGGAAAGCGATCTCGTGAAGAGAGCGATCTCGTGAGGAAAGCGATCGAGGCCCGTGTCTGACACGACCGCCCAGACCGAGGACCGGACCGAGGAAAGAGCCGTGGAGCCGACGCCCCGGCGGCTGCGGCTGCCCGGGCGGGGCGTCGGCAGTCCGCTGTTCCGCAATGCCTTCGCGCTGATGCTCAACACCGGCATCAGCGCCGTCCTGGGCCTCGGCTTCTGGCTGGTCGCCGCCCATTGCTACAGCGAGGAGTCGGTGGGCCAGGGCTCGGCGGCGATCGCGGCGATGAAGCTCCTCGCGGGGCTGACGGCCGTCACGCTGACCGGGGCCCTGGCCCGCTTCATCCCCGTCGCGGGGCGCAGGACGGGACGGCTCGTCCTGGGGACGTACGCCGGGAGCTCGGTGCTCGTCGCGCTCGCGGCCGGCGTCTTCCTGCTCACCCTCGGCCTGTGGGGGCCGTCCTACCGCTTCCTGCACGGCCCGGTGGCCGGCGTCGGGTTCGTCGTCGCGGTCGTCGCCTGGTCGCTGCTGACCCTGCAGGACGGGGTGCTGACCGGACTGCGCAGCGCGTTCTGGGTGCCGGTGGGCAACACCGTCTTCTCCGCGGTGAAGCTGGCGCTGCTGGTGGGGCTGGCGGCGGCGCTGCCGGTGTCCGGGGTGTTCGTCTCCTGGGTGGTCTCGATCGCGGTGTCGGTGGTGCCGCTGGGCTGGCTGGTCTTCCGCCGGCTGGTGCCCGCGCACGTCAAGGCGACCGAGGAGCGGGCGCGGCCCGTCTCCGCCCGGGAGATCGGCCGCTTCCTGGCGGGTGACTACACCGGCTCGCTGTTCTCGCTGGCGGTGGTCTATCTGGTGCCGGTGATCGTCGCCGCGCAGGTCGACTCCGCCGACAACGCGTACTTCTACATCACCTCCACCATCGCCGGCACCGTCAATCTGCTCGCCATCAACATGGGCGCCTCCCTGACCGTCGAGGGCTCGCACGACCCGGCGCGGCTCGCGGAGAACTGCCGGGCGGCGCTGCGCCGGATGGCGAAGATCATGGTGCCGGTGTGCGCGCTGATGTTCTTCCTCGCGCCGTACGTCCTGCGGGTCTTCGGGCAGGGGTACGCGGACGCGGCCACGCCCCTGCTGCGCTGGTTCGCGGTGGGCGCGGCGCTGCGCGTGGTGATGGAGGTCTACTTCGCGGTGCTGCGGGCCCAGAGCCGTACCGCGGGACTGGCCTATCTGCAGGGGCTGTTGTGCCTGCTGGTGCTGGGGCTGACCGTGCTGCTGCTCCCCCGCATGGGGCTCACCGGGGCCGGGGTCGCGGAGATCTCCAGCCTGACGGTGATCGTCACCATCGCGGCGGTCCGGTTGCGCGGCGTCCTCAAGGAGGCCAAGGAGGCCAAGGAGGCCGGCTCGGCCGCCCCGCCGCAGCAGCAGGGCCCGGAGGCGTCGCCCGACGGCGACCTGGCCGACCTCGCGGTCCACGGCGACCGTCCCGACGACGGCACCGCCGCCGGGCACGACAAGCGGGTCTTCGGCACCCGGTGGGCCCTGCGCTCGGCCCTCGACCCGGACACCGTGCCGCTCGGCGTCCGGCTCGACATAGACCACCTGGAGCGCCGCCCCGACGTGCGGCCGGTCGCCGAGCACCCCGCGCAGCCGCCCGCCGCGCCCGAGGCCCCCGGCCCGAAGCGCCGTGCGGTGCGGTGGCGCTCGCCCGAGGCGGCGATCTGGGTGCTGCTCGCGGCCGCGCTGGCGCTGTACTGGCTGCCGCTGACGGCGGTCGGCGGGGTGGACCTGGACGAGATGGGCGGGTTCGGGCTGGTGTCCGTGCTGCCGGTGGCGACGCTGCTGGGCGCCGGGCTGCTGGTGGTCTGCTTCGCGTCGGCCCTGTGGCTCCC
>KL569532.1:0-4680 GCA_000715685.1 Streptomyces lilacinus | reverse complement strand
TCAGAGATGTGTATAAGAGACAGGTGGCTGCTGCTCGCGGTGCTCGTAGTGACGGTGGTGTCCCTGCACGCCGTGCCCGCCGTGCTCGAGGTCCGGCCGCGCTTCGCGACCGCCTGGCAGCACCTGGGTTTCCTGGACTTCATCGACCGCACCGGCATGGCGGCGCCCGACCTGGACGCCCGCTGGAGCTGGCCGGGCTTCTTCGCGCTCGCCGCGTTCGCCGCGCGCGCCTGTGGCGTGACCGACCTCACCGAGGTGCTGCGCTGGTGGCCCCTGGGCGTCCAACTGCTCTGCCTGGCCCCGCTGTTCCTGCTCCTGCGGGCGGTGCGGGCGAGCTGGCGGGCGAAGTGGACGACGCTGTGGCTGTTCGCGCTGTGCGGCTGGGTCGGCCAGGACTACTTCTCCCCGCAGTCGCTCAACTACTTCTTCTACCTGCTGTTCGTGGCCGTGCTGCTGGTGTGGTTCCGCTGGCCCGGGCAGCTGCGCGGCCGGCTGCTGCCGGGCGAGCGGGAGGTCGCGCCGGTCGGCCGGGGCACGGCCGTGGCCCTGCTGGCGCTGGTGATCGCCCTGTTCGCCGCCTCGGTGGCCAGTCACCAGCTGACCCCGTTCGTCATGCTCGGCGTCCTCACCGCGCTGGTGCTGGCCCGGCGGCTGGCGCCGACCGGGCTGCCGCTGCTGTGCGGGGTGATCCTCGTCGTCTGGGTGGGGTTCCTGGCGGAGCCGTACTGGTCGGGCCACTTCGACGAGCTCTTCGGCGGGCTGGGCTCGCTGGGCGGCAACGTCTCCTCGTCGGTGTCGGGCCGCATCCAGGGCGGCAGCGCCACCCACAAGATGGTGCTCTACGTCCGGGTCGCGCTCGCCGCCGGCATGCTGGCGCTCGCCGCCCTCGGCTGGGGGCGACGGCGCCGGGCCGGCCTCGGCGACCTGTCGCTGGCGATCCTGACCTGCGTGCCCTTCCTCGCCTTCGGGATGCAGTCCTACGGCGGCGAAGTGGCCCTGCGCGTCTTCCTCTTCGCCCTCCCCGGCGCGTGCGCCCTCGGCGCGCTCGCGCTCTTCCCCCGCACGGGCGCCGGTCCCGTCCGGGCCCACCGGGCGCCGCTGGCCGCGCTGCTGGCCGGCCTGGTGCTCGTCCTCGGCTTCCTCGTGGCCCGCTGGGGGAACGAGCCGTTCGAGCGCGTGCGCCCCGGCGAGGTCGCCGCCATGGACTACGTGTACGAGCACGACGAGCCGACCGTACGGCTGCTGTGGCCCAGCAGCAACGCCACCGACGACGTCACCCCCGCCATACCGTGGGGCGCGCGCGACATGGAACGCGTCCTCTACCAGCCCGTCCTCGCCCCGCGCGACCCGGCGGCCGCCGACGACCTGGTGACCGCGCTGCGCGCGGCCGGACCCCGGGCCTATCTGATGATCAGCCGCGGGCAGTCCGTCTACCTGGAGCTCAGCGCCGGCTACGCCCCCGACTGGGAGCAGCGCCTGCGGAGCGGTCTCGACGGCCGGCCGGAGCTGCGCCGGGTGCTCACCAACGACGACGCGGTGCTGTACGAGCTGAAGGACGGGCCCGCCGGTCCCGCGCCGGACCCGCGGCCGGGTCCGGCCGGGCCGCGGGTGACGTGGACGCCGGTGTCCGTCGTCGGCGCCCTCTCGGCGCTGGCGCTGCTGGTGCTGCTGACGGCACGGGAGTTGCTGCGGGTGGGGGCGGGGCCGGGGGTGCGGCAGCTGCGCCGGCTGCAGAGCTCCTTCTGGTTCGCGCTGCCGCTGCTGGCGGTGCTGGTGGGGGCGCTGGTGTGGCGGCTGGTGACACTGTCGTAGAGGCAGGGACTGGATCAGAAGAGGGACCGGTAGCAGAGCGCGGCCACCGCGCTCGGGACCGGCGTCGCGCGGCCCGGCCGGTGGTGCGGAAGGACGTGGCCGCTCAGGGCCGTGACGCCCAGCGCCGGGTAGGTGACGCGGACGCCGCCCGCCCGGTCCCAGGAGGGGTCGCCCGCCAGCTCGCCGATCCGCTCCGTCGTGCTGCCGATCAGGCCGGGGTGGACGTGGAGCGGGCCGACCTCGCCGAAGGCGGTGGTGAGCAGGGTCAGGTCGCAGTGCTCGGTGTCGACGTGGAGAAGGACCTCGTCGTCGTCCTCGTAGTAGCCGTAGGCGGCGAACGTGGGCACGAGCAGCCGCCCGGTGAGCGCGCGGGCGAGGCCGGTGAGGGACAGGTGGACCCGCGCCAGCAGCGGGCCGGTCGCGGCGGGAGTGGCCCGCGGCGCGGTGCGGCGGGCGGTGACGGGGGTGCGCGGGCCGCGCCGGGGGACCTCGGCGTGCGCCCGGCGCGCCCGGCCTTCGGCCGCGAGCCCCTCGGCCAGCGCGCGGTCCCACAGCCCCGGCAGGGCGGCGTGGCCGTGGGCGGCGAAGGCGCGGCGTTCTGCGGTGGTGACGGTGGTGCGGTGCGGCAGGGGTGCGCCGGCGGTCATGGCGGCGGGGCTTCCGACGCGTCGTCAGGAGGTCGTGGGGGCCGGCCAGAGGGCCTCGGGGGTGTAGTGGGCCATCTCGCTCTCGGGCGTCAGCCGCAGCACGCCGGCGAAGGAGTACCCGCCGGCGAGCGGGACGTGCGCGGTGTCGCGCAGGTGCGCCTCGATGGCCGCCCTCGCCTCGGGCGCGGCCTTCGCCGTCTCGACGACCTCGCGGGGCAGGACGTAGTAGTTGTCTTCCGCGTCGACGATGACCAACGCCTGACTCGTGTTCTCCGGCATGAGGGCCCTTCTTTCACCGGTCCGCCGGGGCGGCACTGTCCTTCACTCGGGTGACGCCGCCGGCGGTGTGGCCGCTGCCGACGGGCGCCGGCAACCCGTTCAGAGCCAGCGGACCTCGTACGCCCCGAGGTCGACCGAGCGGCCGTCGACCCGGGCCGTGACCTTGCTGTCCTGGGTGTTGACCAGCAGCACCGTGCCGCCGGCGGCGAGGACCTGGACGCGGGAGCGGTCCTCGTCGGACACGTCGACGCGCCGGAAGGTCGTACCGGGCGGGAAGTCCTTGGCGAAGCGCGCCAGCAGCTCGAGCATCGGCAGCGGGCCGCCGCCGTCGCCCAGTTCGGTGCTGCGCCACAGACAGCCGGGGCAGTCGGCGCCCCGCTCCTCGGGGTTCCAGTAGAACGCGCCGGCCACGCCCGCCTCGGCCAGGTGGATCATGGCGGTCGCCTGCACGGCGACCCGGTGGGGCTCGGACCACGTCCTGCGGCTGTCGTGCTCGTCGGCCGGCTCGACGTACCACTCGGCCCACCACACCGGCAGGCCGGTCGTCCTGTTCAGCCAGGTGGTGACGTCGGCGAACTTTCTGGTGGACGTGAACTCGTCGGGGACGGGCCTGTTGCCCGTACGGGTGTAGCTGGCGCCGTCGACGACGACGAAGTCGGCTCCCTCCTTGTGCTCGTCCCAGTACTCCAGGGCGTCGACCGCCCGCTGGTCCACCGCGCCCCAGTCGCCGCTCACCCGCGACGCGTAGGAGCCGGTGCCGGGGGCCTCGCTGTCCATGACCACGTACGGACCGCCGACCAGCGCGGACCTGTTGCGCTTCTTCACCTCGCGGTAGACGAGGTTGTACAGCTCGGTGTACCCCTCGTAGTCCCAGCGGTTCCTGGATTCGTCGTAGAAGCCCTTGAACTCGTTCCAGACGATGAAGTGGCGTATGTCGGGGTAGCGTTGGGCGATCTTGCCGGCGAGCTTGGCGAAGTCCTTGTAGTGCGCGCGGTCGGGGGCCTTCTCCAGGGCCTTCTGCGACCAGTCGGTGCGCTCGCCGCCGCCCTTCATCCAGTCGGGCGCGCAGCAGAGGGTGAGGACGGGCGTGGTGCCGGTCTTCCGCATCAGGGCGACGCGGCGGTCGAGGTCGGTGAAGTTGTAAGTCCCCCGTCTGGGCTCGGGGTTGTCGACGCCCCAGCCCATGATGTGCTGGTTCTGCGGCATGGGGTCGGCGGAGAGCGTTCTCGCGGCGGTGCGGCGGGCGGCGTCCTGGCCGAGGTCGGCGCTGTACTGGGTGTGGGTGAAGCCCCACCCCACGTCGGCCGCGGCGCCGCCGAGGCGGCCCCGGTCGCCCCCGTCGCCCGAGCGCCAGGCCGCGATCGACGCGGCGACCAGCACCGCGAGGGCGAGGGCCGCGGCCGCGAGCAGCGCCACGAGGCGCCACCGCGGCGACCGCCGCGGTGACCGCCGCCCCCTCGCCCTCAGCAACGTCGGACCTCCCCCATGACGTCCCATCACGGAAAGGGTAACCGGGGTGGAAACGGTGCGCGGCGGCTTCGCGCCCAACGGGGGCGGAACCGGGGAAAACCCGGGTGCGCCGGGGCGTTCCGTGCCGGATCATGGCGGCATGTGTGCCGACAGCTGGACCGACCGCTCCCCGTCCCCGCCCGTCCGGCTCAACGTGGACTGCGACTCCCCGTCGGACGTCGTCGACTCCCTCTTCCTCGGCCCCTTCGGCAGCGGCGAACAGCCCTGGTCGCGCGGCCACTCCGTGGAGCGCGTCCGCTCCGGGGCGACGCTCCTGCCGCCCGGCGCCACGGTCGTGCGGGCCACCCGCGACGACGACCGCCGCGTGGTCCTCGCCCGCGGCGAGGGCTGGACGCTGCTGGCCTCCCACTGGCTGCGCGGCTCGGCGGAGGTGACCGTCACGGCCGAGTCCGACGAGCTCGCCCAGGAGGTG
>KL569531.1:19264-19376 GCA_000715685.1 Streptomyces lilacinus | reverse complement strand
AGATGTGTATAAGAGACAGGCCCTCGAGGTTTCCGGCGGTGGTCTCGCGCAGCGCCCGCGGGGGGAGCCCGGTCAGCTCGGCCGCCCGCTCCAGCGCTGTCTCTTATACACA
>KL569531.1:18287-18928 GCA_000715685.1 Streptomyces lilacinus | reverse complement strand
CGGCGGGCCCGACGGCGGACGCGGCGGACCGGCCCGCCGCCCGGGGCCGGGCGACGTCGCCGCGGGGGTCCTCGCCGGCCTCGCTGTGGTGCGGGGCGGAGGCCAGGGCGGTGCCGGCGTCGGTCAGGTGCATCGGGCCGTAGCCGGCGGTGACACTGGGGGCGCCGCCGTGGGCGTCCCACCGGGACTCGAGATAGGAGACGCCGAGCAGCACGCTGCCCGGCACGTGGTACTTGGCCGCGGCCTCGGCGAACTCCCGCTGCAGCGCCCCCGGGCCCGGCGGCTCGGCCGGCGTGGCCGGGCCGGCCGCGACCAGGGGCAGGAGCAGGGCGGCCGACGCGACCGCGCCGGCCCATCGCGACGTTCGGCGGCTTCTTCGCCGGCCTCTTCGGAGCGCGGCGCTCGCGGCCGGTGCGGCCGAGGCGTTCCGGGGTGCTTCCGGGGCGGATCCTCGCAATGCGGCCTCCTCAGGACGGGCCGTGCTGTGCGCGGGTGTGTTCGGGGTGGGCGATCAGCCTGCGGACCGAAACTTACCAAGAGCCCTCGACCGAGCAGACGATCCGTCAATCCGACTGGAGTGGCGGTCATCAGACTGGTGTGCTGGCCTCGGGCACGTCAACGCCCTGTCTCTTATACACATC
>KL569531.1:14404-18046 GCA_000715685.1 Streptomyces lilacinus | reverse complement strand
GATGTGTATAAGAGACAGAGTCGGCGGAACGGCGTGTCGGGGTATGCCGCCGATCGGCTCAGCGCGTACCGACGGCGGCCCGAACGGCCCGGCGGGCCATCGCGCAGTCGTCGTGCAGCCGGCGGAGCAGGAGCCGCTGCTCCTCGCCGGACTCGGGGGTGGTGCCGGGCGGGGTCGGGTCCTGCATGGTGCGCTGCACGGCGGTCTCGTACGTCCTGATCTCACGGGTGAGTACCAGCATCAGATTCACCAGGAAGGCATCGCGGGACGTGGTCCCCGCCTGCTGCGCGTGCTGGCTGATCTGACGCCGCGCCACCGGGGCGTCGCCCAGGACGGTCCAGAGCGTCGCCAGGTCGTACCCCGGCAGGTACCAGCCGGCGTGGTCCCAGTCGACCAGGACCGGACCGGCCGGCGACAGCAGGACGTTCGACAGCTGGGCGTCGCCATGACAGAACTGCCCCTGGACGTGCGCCAGGCCGTGCAGCAGCTTCTGCAGATCGCCCAGGTCCCGGTCGGTGAGGAGACCGAGCTCGTGATAGCGGGCGATGCGCTTGCCGTAGTCCAGCGGCATGTCGAACATCCCGGCCGGCGGACGCCAGAGGTTCACCCGGCAGATCGCGCCGAGCGCGGCCCGGACGTCCGCGCGCGGCAGCGTGTCCACCGGATGCCGCTGGACGGCTGCCGGGCGCCCGGGCATCCGCTCGATGACCAGCGTGCAGTGCTCCGGATCCGCGGCGATGAGCCGCGGGACCCGGACCGGGGGACGATGCCGCACGAACGCCCGGTATGTGGCTATTTCGTGGCGGAAGCGCTCGGCCCAGGCCGACGACTGGTCCAGTAAACACTTGGCCACGGCCGTGCTGCGCCCGGTCGTCCCGACCAGCAGCACCGAGCGTCCGCCGCGCCGCAGCACCTGGACGGGGTTGAACTCCGGGCAGATGCGATGGACCGATGAGATCACCGTGCGCAGCTGCGCGCCCTGGGGGCCGGACAAGTCGATTCTCCCGCTGAGCGGTTGGGCGCCGAGCCCCGGGGCCCTCCGCGCCCGTCCGCCCCCGAACGCGGCCCCCACGGCATGGGAGGGGTCGAGGTACGGTCCGGTGCCGCTCGGCTGGGGGCGGAGCGGCCGGGGCGGAGCGGACACGGAGGCCGATGCTGCATACATGGGCGGTACGGATCCCTTCGTGTCGGCGAATTGCGGCGCTTCCCGGTCCCGCGCCGTCGTGCACCCTGGGGAATGCGGTCGGGCGCGGGGTGGTCGGGGTTGCGCATTTCTACATCACACCCGACCGCGGGTGGCACACCATCTGGCGCACCCTGGCGAACCCTGGCGAATACTCGCTTGGCCCATGACGGCCCGAGTACCTTCAAGTCAGCCGAGGAACCTGGGGGCTTGACGTGACGAGGGAACCCAACACCCGCCTCGCGGACCTGTTCGGCCTGGCCGGCTGGTCCAAGGGCGAGCTCGCGAGACTTGTGAACCGGCAGGCGGCGGTCATGGGACACCCGCAGCTGGCGACCGACACCTCGCGGGTGCGGCGCTGGATCGACACGGGGGAGTGCCCCCGCGATCCCGTGCCCAAGGTGCTGGCCGCCCTCTTCACCGAGCGACTCGGCCGTGTCGTGACCATCGAGGATCTCGGGTTCGGTCGGCGCGGGCGGGCGAGCAGGGGTCAGTCCCCGGACGGGCTCCCGTGGCCACCCGAGCGGACCGCCGCGGTCCTCACCGAATTCACGGGAATGGACCTCATGCTCAACCGACGCGGCTTGGTGGGCGCGGGCGCCGCGCTCGCCGCAGGCTCAGCAATCACTGGCGCGATGCACGACTGGCTGCACTCCGATCCGGTCCTCGCCTCCGACGCCCCTCACATCGACGACCCGCTGCGCGGCGCCGCGCAGGCCGAGCCGGCCGGCTACGACCGCTACGACGCGGCCCCCGTCGGCTCCCTGGAGATCGACGCCCTGGAGCGCTCGGTGGAGGTGTTCCGGCTCTGGGACGCCTCGCGCGGCGGCGGGCTGCAGCGCAAGGCGGTCGTCGGCCAGCTCAACGAGGTGGGCGGCATGCTGGCCTACCGCCACCCCGACCACCTCCAGCGCCGGCTGTGGGGGGTCGCCGCCAACCTGGCGGTGCTCGCGGGGTGGATGTCCCACGACGTGGGCCTGGAGCCCACCGCCCAGAAGTACTTCATCATCGCCGCGCACGCGGCCCGTGAGGGCGGCGACCGGCCCCGCGCGGGGGAGGCGCTCTCCCGCGCGGCCCGGCAGAAGGTCCACCTCGGCAAGCCCGAGGAGGCGCTGGACCTGATGAAGCTCGCCCAGTCGGGCTCCGGCGAGGAGGCCCTGCCGCGCACCAGGGCCATGCTGTGCACCGTCGAGGCCTGGGCGCAGGCCTCGATGGGCCGCGGCCAGGCCATGCGGCGCACCCTGGGCGAGGCGGAGGAGCTCTTCGTCGCGGACAAGGGCGACGTCCCCCGGCCGGATTGGATGCAGCTGTTCGACGAGGCGGATCTGCACGGCATGCAGGCGCTGGCCTACCGCACGCTCGCCGAGCACGACCCCTCGGTCGCCCCGATCGCCCAGCAGCACGCCAAGCGCGCGCTGGAGCTGCGGAGCGCCCGGCAGCAGCGGTCGATGATCTTCGACTACATCTCCATGGCGTCCGCCTGCTTCATCGGCGGCGACCCCGACCAGGCCGACACCTTCGCCCGCATGGCGCTCAGCACGATCGGGGAGACCTCCTCGCACCGCACGTGGGACCGGCTGCGCGAGATGTACCGGCTCACCGGGAAGTACGCCGACTACCCACGGATCGCCCACCTGCGGGAGGACCTCAAGCGGGCCCTGCCCAAGGCGCCGGGCAAGAGCAGGAGCGCGCCTGTGTGAAGGGCCGAGCCGCGTGAAAGGGTCGAGCAGGAGCGCGGCCGTGTGAAAGGTCGAGCAGTGCGAAGGGTCGAGGGCGCTACGAGCCGACGCGCGCGATCAGCACGCATGCGTCGTCCTCGCGCTCCCTGTCCCCGCACTCCTCCAGAACGGCCCGCAGGCACTCCTGGGCGCTGTCCGCCGCGGCGAAGCGCGGCGCCAGCTCCAGCAGTCGCCCGACGGCCCGTCGGTCCACCAGCCCCTCGGTGTGCAGCACCAGCACATCGCCGGGCAGCAGCCGCTCCTCGCCCTGCGCGTACGCCGCGTCGGCCATCGCTCCCAGCAGCACGCCGTCCGGCGCCCGCAGTGCGCGCCCCGTCCCCTCGCGGAAGAGCAGGGGGGCGGGGTGGCCGGCCCGGGCCCACAGGAGGGCGCCGGAGGCCGGGTCGTAGCGGCAGCAGAGCGCGCTGCCGAGGGCCGGCTGGGCGGCGGCGTCGAGGAGCTGGTTGAGCCAGCCCATCAGGGGGGCCGGCTCCGCCCCCGAGAGCGCCATGCCGCGCACCGCGCCCAGCAGCATCGCCATGCTCGAGGTGGCGGCCACCCCGCGGCCGGCGAGGCCGCCCACGGTCAGCAGGGTGCGGCCGCCCGGCAGCTCCATGGCGTCGAACCAGTCGCCGCCGACGAGGTCGCGGGCCGCCGAGGGGACGTAGTGCCCCGCCACGTCGAGCGTGCCGCCGGAGCCCGGCTCGCCGGGCTCCGGCGCACGCTGCGGGAGCCGCAGGG
>KL569531.1:11741-14174 GCA_000715685.1 Streptomyces lilacinus | reverse complement strand
GGGAACCGCGCCACGGCGGCAGCACGGCTTCCTGCAGCTCGACCGCGAGCCGGTGCTCCGTGTCGACGATCCGCCGCAGGCGGTGCGCCGAGTCACGGGTCTCGTGCACCTCCTGCCCGCACCGCCGCAGCTCGCTGACGTCCCGCAGGACGGCCCACATGGAGGCCGCGCAGCCGTCGGCGTCGAGCACCGGCTCGCCCATCATGTGCACGGTGCGGAGCTCGCCGTCGCCGCGCACGATGCGGAACTCGCCGTCGATGGGCTTGCCGTCCACCAGACAGTCGGTGAGCAGCGCCGTCAGCACCGGGGTGTCCTCCTCGACGAGCCAGGAGGGCAGCTCGTCGAGGGTGAGCGCGCCGTCCTCCGGGCGCCGGCCGAAGAGCGCGAAGAGCTCCTCGGACCAGGCCACCTCGTCGGTGAGCAGGTTCCACTCGGCGCTGCCCGCCCGGCCGGCCGGGACGCCGCCGGGCTCCGCCGCGGCCGCCTCGCCGCCGGAAGCGGCCTCCGGGCGGTCGGGGGCGGGGGGCAGGCCGGCGCGCAGCTGGCCCAGGTGTTCGTCGAGGCCGTGCACGTGGTGCGCGGCCAGCTCGCACAGGGCGCGCTGCCAGCGCAGCTCCGGGTCGCCCGAGCGCTCCGCGTCGGCCGCCGCCTCGCGCAGCACGGCGTCGATGCCGCCTCTGAGCCGCCGGGTCTGCGAGATGAGCGCGTCGACCGCGCCGCGCTCGGGCGACTCGGTGGCGGGACGATCCGCGGACAGTGGGGACGGCATCACGTACTCCGATACGGGCGGGCGGCCGGCGGGGACGTGGGCGGTGCGGCCGGCAGGCTTGCTGTCACGACTGTTGCACAGTGAGCGAGGGCCTGTAAGCGCTTTGGCAATACCCGATACGGTGGTGCGTGTGGCATATGCCCGGGGCATCAGTGCGACATTTCCGACACCGCTCTGCGGAATGCTCAGCTCCGGGTAGGCTGCGGCGCTCGGGAGAACCAGAGTTTCCACAGTTCACGCGGCATACCCGTGGTGGACACCGGCAAGAATGCCGGACGACGGAAATCCCGTTGCCAGTCGACTCCCCGCACCGGATGCTGACCCCATGTTCGATCCAGACATAGCGCCCAGTGGCACCCTGCTCGGCCTCCTGCAGCGAGGCCGCGGCGACGGGACCCTGCACGCCCTCGCGGCGCCGCGCGCCGAGGCGCTCGCGGCGCTGAACCAGTGCGTGCTCCGCGACCCCCGCCGCGACTGGCAGGTGGAGAACCGCTCCCTTTACTACGCGCGCCTTTATCTGGACCTCGACGGCGGCCTCGACGAGATCGCCCGGCACCTCTTCCACCCGGACGACGCGCTCGACACCGCCGAGGAGCGCACCGGTCTGGCCCTGGCCGTCCTCGGCCACCTCGCCTCCTACGGCCGCGCCGACGCCCTCGGGCTCCTGCGCCGCTACGCCGCCATCGGCGCCAACTGGACCTGGGCCCTCGACGAGCTGGCCCTGCGCGACGACGACGCCGGCCTCACGGCCCTCGGCGCCCCGATCCTCGCCAGGTTCCCGCACACCCCCGAGGGCGAGGCCGCGCTCGCCGCGGCGGTGCGCGACGCCTTCGAGCCCCGGCCCTGGCGGCTGTGGGCCGACGACGAGCGCGCCCCCGCCCTCGCCGCCCGCGTGCGCGCGGCGCGGGAGCAGGGCTCCTTCGACCGCTGGCAGCGCCAGCTGCGCCCGTCCGGGCCCCGGCCCGGCTGGAGCGTGCGCGAGGTCCTGGACTGGGCCCAGCAGGGCCTCGACCAGCACCCCACCCAGCACCGGCACGTCCCCGCCACCCGCTGCCTGACCGCCGTCGCCGGGCCCGAGGACCGCGGGGAGATCATCGAGGCCGCCGCCTTCGGCGCCGAGGCCGCCCGCGCCACCGCTCTGCGCTACCTCGCCGAGCACGACGACCCGCAGGCCCTCGACCTCATCGAGACCGCGGCGGCGGACCCCGTCGCCCTGGTCGCGGAGGCCGCCGTCACCGCCTTCGAGCGCATGCGGAGCACGGCCGCCCTCGAGCGGGCCCGCGCCTGGGTCCACCGCGGCGACGCGCTCGGCACGGCGGCGGCCGGGATGCTCGCCTGCCGGGGCGCGCACTACGACGCGACGCTCGTGCTCGCCGCCCTGCGCCGCACGGTGCGGACCGAGGGCTGCGACACCCCCGTGCTGTGGGACCTCGTCGACGGCGCCGGCCGGCTGACCATCGTCTGCGCCGCCCCCGTCCTGCGCCACGTCTACCGCGAGACGTCCTCCTCGCACCTGCGCGGGCGGGCCGCCCGGGCCCTCGCGGCCACGGACCCCTCCTTCGCCACCGGCTTCGCCGTCGAGTGCCTGTGGGACTGCGAGGAGACCACCCGCGAGCTCGCCGCGCACCACGCGACCACGGCCGACGCTCTGTCTCTTATACACA
>KL569531.1:6386-11444 GCA_000715685.1 Streptomyces lilacinus | reverse complement strand
GCCCGCCGATCCGGCCGAGGAGGCCGAGGTGCAGACGGCGGTCCGCAGCCGCTTCGGGCCGGACGCGCCCGCGCAGTGAGCCCCCGAGGGCATGCCCCCTGCTGGGCCGGGTAGCGGTGTGCCGATAATAGGGGCGCCCCGCGGCCTGCGGAGCACCGAAAGCCACAGCACCAGACACAGGGGGCGCGGATGAAGCACGAGCGGAAGCACGACGGACGGTACCGAGGACGGTTGGCCCGACGGGCCTCGGCCCTCGTGGCCCTGCTCCTGGGCGCCGTCCTCCTGGCCACGCCCGCCACGGCCGCGGGCGCGCCGGCGGACCCGGCACCGGCCGGCTCGGCCGTCGTGAAGACCGACGGCGCGAGCTTCCAGGAGGCGGTGCGGCACGGCGCGGCCGCCCCCGCCCGGGAGCAGGCCGCCGACGGCATCCACACGGTGGCCGAGGGCAAGTCCAAGACGCTTGCCAAGGACAAGAAGAAGGACAAGAAGGACAAGAAGAAGAAAAAGAAGGGCTTCTTCAAGAAGCTGGGCACGGCCCTTCTCGTCGTCATGATCCTCGGCACCCTCTTCGTGGTGGCCCTGATCGTGCTGGCCGTCTTCCTCATCCGCCGGGCCTTCAAGCGCCGTCGCGCATGAGCGCCTTAGAAAGCCTGAGAAAGCAGCCGAGCTCCTTGCCCGTCACGGGCGAGGAGCTCGGTGCTTTTTCGGCCTCGGTGCTTTTCGGCCGGTGCGCCGTCCGGCGCGGCTCAGCTCGTCTTCGCCACCCAGGTCAGGGCCAGCCACGGGGTCGCCGCGGAGCCGACGGCCAGACCCCAGCCGGTCTCCGTGGACGGGAAGCCGACGAGCAGCGGGGTGACGAGCCCGGCCCCGCAGATCAGGATCAGCGCGGCGGGCAGATGCACCAACGGCTCGAATCGACGCGCGTAGCGCACGCTCGCCTCCCGACGGAAGAGCGCCACGCTCGTCACGAACCCGGCGGCCAGCGCGAGCGTCCACACGGCCGGCAGCACGATCATGCGCCCGGCGAAGGAGCCGATGTCGTTGCCCTGCCCCTGACGGACCCCCAGATCGGGCCGGTCCGGCGCGTACACGAGCTCGACCGAGCGACCCTCCTCCGGCTTGCCGCTGGTGTGCACGTCGTGGACCGTGACCTGCCGGGTGCGATCGACGAAGGGCACGGTGACCACGAGCGTCGAGGTGTACTGGTCGGTGTCGTTGATCTCCGTGTCGGTGGCCCGCGGTTCACCGACCACCCGCACCACGTCGACCTCGTGCGTCCCACCGCCCGCGCGCTCGGCCCGGGCGAGCCACTCGCCCTCCGCCCCGTCGGGGCCGACCCCCTGGCACAGGGCCGCGGCGCTGGTGAGCGCGATGCCGAAGCCCAGCACCCAGCACATCAGGCGCGAGGGCCTGGGCTCGGGCCACGGCTCGTACCGCCTGCGCCAGGCCTTCCTGCGCAACGTGGCCCGCCTGCGCGCCCGTACGAGCAGCGACGCGAGGACCCAGCAGCAGGCGCACGCCGCGGTCGCGGCGAGCAGCCCCAACTGGTGCCGCTTGGGCGGCAGTTCCCGGAACGGGACCACACCGAGCAGGACGGTCGCGTACCCGGTGAGCAGCGTGGCCCACCCCGTGAGGCGCGTCCATATCCTCATGCCGTACTTCCCCCACCCACCTCAATGATCTTGAAGTGGACAGAGTAATGGGGTCCGGACCCGCTCCGCGCGCGAGGCGTCCGGTCGACCGGCCGCTCAGTCGAAGGGCACCAGGAACCTCTCCGGTTCGCAGGCGTCGCAGAAGCGGACCTCGTAGTCGGCGGCCCGGGCGCGGGCCTCGGCGGTGGTCAGGGTCTCCTCGCCGCCGCGCGGCACCCAGCAGCCCGCGTGGTGCAGTTCGTGGAGGGAGCCACCCGGCCGGCGATGCACCGTGACCGGCCAGACCGCGTCCTCGAGATCGTGCCGCCACTCGCCCTTGAGGCGCTGGAGGACGACATCGCGCACCCAGTCGCGCAGCGACACGCCGCATTCCTGGGCTGCGGCCTCGATCCGGACGAGTTCCTCAGAGGTGAAGAGCGTCTCCATGGCGCGGGACAGTAGCAGCGGCCGACAGCCCGTGAGCCGGGTTCGAGGCAATGGCCCACGGTGCTGACCTGCGGCGCGACCGGACGAATCGGTCGGCCGCCCACGGCCTTGATCGTCCGCTTGTCATACGATGCGCAGCTCCGGGGCCCTGTGCCGCGCCTGGCATAGGACGCGGGCCTACCCGCGCATCGCTTGCCCCGGGGGCGCGGCCGCGCAACCCTTGGCCATTCCGTTATCACCTGTCCTCGTGAACGGCGGCGCGTTCCCCGTGGACGCGGGCCCGTAACCCCTACTTGGCGTGGGCGCCGAGGTAGAAGAGCAGCCAGATGAAGCCGGCCAGGACGTGGCCGAAGACGATGTAGATCAGCACGCGCCAGCCCACCGCCTTCTCGGCGTACTTCTCGGAGTCGTGGGTCATGGCTGTCGTTCTCCCGTGGTCGTGGCGCGCAGTTCGGTGAGGAGCTCCTCCTGGCCGGTGAGCACCTGGGTGAGGATGCGCCGGGCGGCGCCGAGCAGCTCCGCCACGTCGCCGCCGGCCAGGGCGTAGACGACGGTGGAGCCCTCGCGGGTGGCGGTCACGATGCCGGACCTGCGCAGGACCGCCAGCTGCTGGGAGAGGCTGGACGGCTCGACCCCGATCTCGGCGAGGAGGTCGCGCACCGGCATCGGCCCGTCCTGCAGGAGCTCCAGCACCCGGATGCGCACCGGGTGCCCCAGCATCCGGAAGAACTCCGCCTTCGCCTGGTACAGCGGCACCCGCACCCCGATCAACTCCCGCCCCGTCCGTCGTCCCCGGCATCCGGCTCCGGCGCGCTGTCCGGGTCCGTGGTGACGCCGTGCGCGCGGGCCAGCCACAGGGCGTCCTCGAGCTCCTCCTCGGCGACGGCCGCGGCGTAGACGTCCCCGGCCGCCCGGGCCTCCGCCAGGGCGGCGCGCGCGGTCCGCACCCGTTCCCGCATCGCTTCGGCGAACGCACTCACGGCGGCCCCCTCGGTGGATCGTGCTGTGCCCGCACAACTGGTGAATTGAAGAATTCTGCAATTCTAGGCCACGCGGGCGACGGGCCCCAGGCCTCGGCTGTGCAGGTGATGTGATGGCACCTTCGGTGCGTTCATCGGATGATCGCAGGCCCGCTTTGTTACGTTTTCGCCATTGTCCCGTCCCTACGCGGCTGGGGGTGTGTGATGGCTGTTCCGGCGAGCTCGGCGCGTTCGGCCCGGCCGGCCCGGCCGGCGCGGCCGGTACCCGGCCCGGGCGCACCGGGCCGCGGGCGACGGGGCGCACCGGCCCCGAGCGGTCCCGCCCCGGCGGCGGCCAGCACGGCGGGCGGCCCGCAGGGCTACGACTACGCCCGCTTCAGCAGACTCGCCGGGGAGCTGACCGAACCCCCCGTCGGCACGTACCGCGTGCGCTACCGCCGCCTGCTCGACCGGCGCCCCGGCGGCGGCGTCGGGGTGATGCTGCTCGTGGCGGCGGCCCCCCTGGTCTCCCTGACCCTCCTGCTGTGGCTCATGTCGCCCGAGCACTGGCTCCACCGGCCCTACGTCAGCGACTGGGAGCGCTGCGCCGACACCGTCATGCTGGTCTCCATCGGGCTGATCGAGCTGTTCCGCGTGGTCAACGTCGCCTCCAACGCCCACGCCACCTGGGTGGCCCGGGACCCGGTGCCCGTCCGCGCCCAGCCCGGCACCCGCGTCGCGTTCCTGACCACCTTCGTGCCCGGCAAGGAACCGCTGTCCATGGTGCGGGCCACGCTCGAGGGGGCCGTCCGCGTCCAGCACGACGGGCCGCTGGACGTCTGGCTGCTGGACGAGGGCGACGACCCCGAGGCCAAGCGGCTCTGCGAACGGCTGGGCGTACGCCACTTCACCCGCAAGGGCGTCGACCGCTGGAACCAGCCCTCCGGCATCTACCGCGCCCGCACCAAGCACGGCAACTACAACTCCTGGCTCGACGCCCACGGCGACGCCTACGCGTTCATGGCCTGCGTGGACACCGACCACGTCCCGCTGCCCAACTTCCTCGAGCGCATGATGGGCTACTTCCGCGACCCCGACGTCGCGTTCGTCGTCGGCCCCCAGGTCTACGGCAACTACACCACGGCCGTCACCAAGGCCGCCGAGAGCCAGCAGTTCCTCTTCCACGCCCTCATCCAGCGCGCCGGCAACGCCTACGGCTCGCCCATGTTCGTCGGCACCAGCAACTGCGTACGGATCGACGTCCTGCGGCAGATCGGCGGCCTCTACGACTCGATCACCGAGGACATGGCGACCGGCCTGGAGATCCACCGCCGCCGCAACCCCGCCACCGGCCGGCGCTGGAAGTCCGTCTACACCCCCGACGTCCTCGCCGTCGGCGAGGGCCCCTCGACCTGGACGGACTTCTTCAGCCAGCAGCTGCGCTGGTCGCGCGGGACCTACGAGACGCTGCTGCGCCAGTTCTGGCGCGCGATGTGGTCCCTCCCGCCCGGCCGGCTCCTCAACTACGGCTTCATGGTGGCCTACTACCCCATGGCCGCGCTCAACTGGCTGCTGGGCGCCCTGACCTGCGCGCTCTTCCTCGGGCTCGGGGCGTCGGGCATCGCCGTCGAGTCCTCGCTGTGGCTGATGCTCTACTGCGACGCGGCGGCCCTCCAGGTCGGGCTCTACGTCTGGAACCGGCGCCACAACGTCAGCCCCCACGAACCCGCCGGCTCCTCCGGGGCCGCCGGCATGGTGATGTCCGCGCTCGCGGCACCGCTGTACGCCCGCTCGCTGGGCCAGGCCCTGCTGCGGCGCCGCTCCCGGTTCGTCGTGACGCCCAAGGGCGACTCCGCCAGCCCCGACGGCGCGGCCACCTTCCGCACCCACCTGACGTGGGCCGGGCTCTTCGCGCTGTCCCTCGTCGTCTCCTGCCTGGTCGGCCACGCGCACACCGCGATGCGCGTCTGGGCGCTCCTCGCCCTGGTCACCGCGCTCGGCTCTGTCTCTTATACACATCT
>KL569531.1:4096-6134 GCA_000715685.1 Streptomyces lilacinus | reverse complement strand
ATGTGTATAAGAGACAGAGCCGGCGTGGTGGGAGAGACATGAACCGGTGAGGGGATGTGAGGACGCGTGAGGTTCCCACCGAACAGGAGGACGCGCAAGGCCGTGCTGGGCGTGGGCGCCGTGCTCGCGCTGGTCGCGGCGAACGGCCCGGCCGCCACCGGATTCGCCGAGCGCGCCTGGCACGCGTACACCATCAACCAGGAGTCTTACAAAGCGCGCTACGGCCACTGGGACGTCGTGGACGTCCCCGGCAGATTCCGGATCAACGCCATCCACGCCGCCCTGCTGCGCACCGGCAAGGTGCTGCTGATCGCCGGGTCCGGCAACGACGAGAAGAACTTCCGCGCCGGCACCTTCCAGAGCGTGCTGTGGGACCCGGTGCGCAACACCTTCAAGGAGATCCCCACCCCCAAGGACATGTTCTGCGCGGGCCACGCCCAACTCCCCGACGGCCGGCTCCTCGTGGCCGGCGGCACCGCCCGCTACGAGAAGCTCACCGGCGACGTCCGGCGGGCCGGCGGCGCGATGCTGGTGAAGAACGAGAACCCCGACGCCCCCCGCACCCTCCCCGCCGGCACCGTCTTCGTCGGCTCCACCGGCAAGGCGTACCGCTCCCAGCTGCCCGTCCTCGTGCCCCGCGCGCAAAAGAGCGTGACCGACGCCTCCGACGACGAGCCCGGCAAGGTCACGGTCACCGCCGCCCAGGCCCGCGTCTACGTCGAGGCGGTCACCGAGGGGGAGAAGGGCATCACCAACACCGCCGACCAGTACCGCATCAAGGGGCTCACGGGCGGCGACGCGCAGGACCTCTACGGGCTGGCGGCCAAACTGGGCCTGGACAAGAAGGACTTCCAGGGGCTCAGGGACGCCTACGAGTTCGACCCCCTCGCCGAGCGCTACGTCCCCGTCGACCCGATGGCCGAGGCCCGCTGGTACCCCACCCTGGTGACCCTGGAGGACGGGCGGGTCCTGACCGTCTCCGGCCTGGACGACATGGGCGAGATCATCCCGGGAAAGAACGAGATCTACGACCCCCGCACCCGCACCTGGTCACCCGGGCCCGAGCGCTACTTCCCCACCTATCCCGCGCTCTTCCTCACCGCCGGCGGCCGCCTCTTCTACTCCGGCTCCAACGCCGGCTACGGACCCGCCGACAAGGGCCGTACCCCCGGCCTGTGGAACGTGGACACCAACACCTTCGTCCCTGTCCCCGGCCTCGAGGACCCCGACATGACGGAGACCTCCGCCTCCGTCCTGCTTCCCCCGGCCCAGGACCGGAAGGTGATGATCCTCGGCGGCGGCGGGGTGGGGGAGTCCCACCAGTCCACCCGGCGCACGGCCGTCGCCGACCTGGGCGCCCCCGCCCCCCGCTGGGCACCCGGCCCCGACCTGCCCGAGGCCACCCGCTACCTCAACGCCGTCCTCACCCCCGACGACCGGGTCTTCACCACCGGCGGCTCCCGCGACTACCGGGGCAAGCACGGCTCGGACATCCTGCGCGCCCAGTTCTACGACCCGCGCACCCGCGCCTTCACCACCGCCGCGGCCCCCACCGTCGGCCGGGACTACCACGCGGAGGCCCTGCTGCTGCCCGACGGACGGATCGCGGTCCTCGGCTCCAACCCGCTCTTCGCCGACGAGGACGACACCCGCATGGGCGAGTTCGAGAAGCGCATCGAGGTCTACACCCCGCCCTACCTCTTCCGCGCCCGCCGCCCCGCCCTGCGCACCGGCCCCCTCGAGGCCGCCCGCGGCACGACCCTCGTCCTGCCCGGCACCGACGCCCGCCAGGCGGCCACGGCCCGGCTGATGCGGCCCAGCGCTGTCACCCACGCGACGGACGTGGAACAGCGGTCCGTCGCGCTCACCCCCCGGGCGCAGGGCGGCGCTGTGGCCGTGAGGATTCCCGAGGACCCCTCGCTGGTGCCCGGCGGCTGGTACATGCTCTTCCTGACGGACCGGGCGGGCACGCCGTCGAAGGCCGCGTGGGTGCACGTGCGGTGAGGCCCCGCGCCCCGCTACGGCGTGAGCAGCGGCT
>KL569531.1:0-3861 GCA_000715685.1 Streptomyces lilacinus | reverse complement strand
CCGTGACCAGCCCCAGCGCGTACTCCGCCCACCAGTGCCCGGCCGCCGGCGCGCCCCGGCACGTGCCGTCGGACTCGCCGGGCCGCTTGATCCAGACGAACGCGTCGACGAGGGGGTCGCCGGTGGCCGTCGTCGGTGACGCCCCGAGCGCCCGGCCCGGCGGATTGCACCAGGCCTCGTCGCCGGAGCCCGCGTCCGACTCGCCGTCGCGCGGCAGCGGTCCGTTGCCGTTGCGGCTGGTGTCGATGATGTAGTGCGCACCGCCCAGCCGGGCGGAGAGTCGGTCGCCGTACTCCCGGGTGACGGGCGTGGTGTGGAAGTTGGAGACGTTCAGCGCGAAGCCGTCCGCCTCCTCGACGCCCGCCTTCTTCAACGCGTCCGCCAGCAGCAACTGGTCGGAGATCCAGCCGGCGTTGCCCGCGTCGACGTACACCGACGTGCCGCGCCGGGCCTTGAACGCCCGTACCGCCTCGGCCAGCAGCCCCAGGCGCTCCTGCGCGGCCTCGCGGGGCAGGCAGCCCGAGGCCCACTGGGCGACGGCGTCGGGCTCCAGCACCACCCAGGCCCGGTGCTCGCCGATGCCCTCCGCGGCGCGGGCGACCCAGGACCGGTAGGCGTCGGCGTTCGCCGCGCCGCCGGAGGAGTACTGGCCGCAGTCGCGGTGCGGGACGTTGTAGGCCACGAGCACGGGGATGCGGGAGGCGCGCTCGGCCTCCTCGGCGACGTGGGCGACCTGCTCCTTCGGGTCGTCGCCCGTCATCCACACCGCGGTCGGCTGCTCGGCGACGCGCCGCACCGCCTCGGCGTCGCCGTCGCGGCCCCGCTCCTGCCAGGTTCGTGCCTGCCGGGCGGCCCGGCCGCCCGGCTCGACCCAGAACGGGGAGTCCGAGCCGGTGCCGGGATCGCCGGCGACCGCCGGGCCCGCGCCGGCCGGCAGGCACACGGCTCCCGCGCACATCAGGACGACGGCGCCGCGCCCGGCGAAGCGGGTCGTGCGGACCCCGGTCATGAGCGTCACCTCTTCCCGCTGGATCCGGATGGTCATACCAGCGTGAAATATGTCGCTTCGTCAGGCCGGGATTTCCTCCTCCGTACGGGGCGTCGTTGCTCCGGACGGCGCCCGCGGGGGTCATCCGCCGGTCATCCGCCGCCGAGCACCCGCGCCAGGTCGTAGCGGACCGGCTCCTCCAGCTGGGCGTAGGTGCAGCTCTCCGGCTCCCGGTCCGGGCGCCAGCGGCGGAACTGCGCGGTGTGCCGGAAGCGGTCGCCCTGCATGTGGTCGTAGGCGACCTCGACCACCCGCTCCGGGCGCAGCGGGGTCCACGACAGGTCCTTCTTGCCCGTCCAGCGGCTGGGCCCGCCCGGCAGCCGGCCGGCGGCCTGGGCCTCCGCGCTCGCCCACTCCTGCCAGGGGTGCCCGGCGACGTCCGGCATGCGCAGGGGCTCGAGCTCGTCCATGAGCTCCCGGCGGCGGCGCATCGGGAAGGAGGCGCAGACGCCCACGTGCTGCAGCCGGCCGGCGTCGTCGTACAGGCCCAGCAGCAGCGAGCCGACGACCGGACCGCTCTTGTGCGGGCGCAGGCCCGCCACCACGCAGTCGGCGGTCCGCTCGTGCTTGACCTTGACCATCACCCGCTCGCCCGGCCGGTAGGGCAGGTCGGGCGGCTTGGCGATCACCCCGTCCAGGCCGGCCCCCTCGAACTGCTCGAACCACCCCCGGGCCACCTCCACGTCGTCGGTGACGGGGGCGACGAAGACCGGGTCGCGGACGCCGTGCAGCGCCCGCGTCAGCGCCTCCCGGCGCTCGCGCTGGGGCGTGGCCAGCAGCGAGTCGTCGCCCAGGGCGAGCAGGTCGAAGGCGATCAGTGCGGCGGGGGTGACCTCCGCCAGATGGCGTACCCGCGAGTCCGCGGGATGGATGCGTTCCAGCAGGGCGTCGAAGTCCAGCCGGTCGCCGCGGACGACGACGATCTCCCCGTCGAGGACGCAGCGCTTCGGCAGCTGCTCCAGCAGGGCGGCGACGAGCTCGGGGAAGTAGCGGGTCAGCGGCTTGCCCGTGCGGCTGCCCAGCTCGATCTCGGCGCCGTCGCGGAAGACGAGGGCCCGGAAGCCGTCCCACTTGGCCTCGTACTGCATCCCGGGTGGGATGGCGGCCGCGGGCTTGGCCAGCATCGGCTGCACCGGGGGCATCACCGGAAGGTCCACCCTCCGATTGTGGGCGCGTGCCCGGACCGGCGCGAGCGGTCCCGACAAGCGCGGGGCGCCCGTTCGGCCTAGCGTGAACGCATGGCAGAGTCGCAGTCGCTGGAGCTCACCGTCGGCGAGCGCACCGTACGGCTGTCCAACCCGGACAAGGTCTACTTCCCCGGGCGCGGGTTCACCAAGTACGACCTCGCCCAGTACTACCTGAGCGTCGCCGACGGCATCGTCCGGGCGCTGCGGGACCGGCCCACGACGCTGGAGCGCTACCCCGACGGCGTGACGGGGGAGTCCTTCTTCCAGAAGCGGGCGCCCAAGAACCTCCCGGACTGGATCCCCACCGGGCGGATCGCCTTCCCCAGCGGCCGGTACGCCGACGAGATCTGCCCCACCGAGCCGGCGGCCGTGCTGTGGGCGGCCAACCTGGGCGTCCTGACCTTCCACCCCTGGCCCGTGCGGCGCGCGGACACCGACCACCCCGACGAGCTGCGCATCGACCTCGACCCGCAGCCCGGCACCGACTACGCCGACGCCGTGCGCGCCGCGCTCGAGCTGCGGGACGTCCTGGCCGGGCTGGGCCTGACCGGCTGGCCCAAGACCTCCGGCGGGCGCGGCCTGCACGTCTTCGTGCCCATCGCGCCCCGCTGGACCTTCGTCCAGGTGCGGCGGGCCGCCATCGCCGTCGCCCGCGAGCTCGAGCGGCGCGCTCCGGAGCGGATCACGACGGCGTGGTGGAAGGAGGAAAGGGGGTCAAAGATCTTTGTCGACTACAACCAGACCGCCCGTGACCGCACCATCGCCAGCGCCTACTCCGTACGGCCCCGCCCGCACGCCCCCGTCTCCGCGCCGCTGCGCTGGGACGAGGTGGCCGACGCGGTCCCGGAGGACTTCGACCTGGTGACCATGCCGGCCCGCTACGCCGACGTCGGCGACGTCCACGCCGGCATGGACGACCACCCCTGCGACCTGGCGGCGGCCCTCGACCTGGCCGCCCGCGACGAGCGCGAACACGGGCTGGGGGACCTGCCCTACCCGCCGGAACACCCGAAGATGAAGGGCGAGCCCAAGCGCGTCCAGCCCAGCCGGGCGAAGAAGACCGACGACCGAGGGTCGTGAGCTCCCCCTTGACGCACCGTCCGAACGCGCGACGGCCATCCGGGCCGTCGTCATCTTGATTTGTGTTTATGGCGACATTTCATGTGGAACCTGGGCAATGCGTGATCCACTTCGCATCGAGGGAGTTCCCATGTTCAGTACATTCGCCATCCGCAGCAGGCAGGTCTCGGCCGGACTGATCGCGGCCGCCGCCCTCGGCGGATCCCTGCTGGCCGCAGCCCCCGCCGCGCACTCCGCCCCCGCCCCGCCGGACCGGCCCTACGGCGCGGTGGTCGCCACCGGCGGCATCAACGAGCGGGTGTACCCCACCACCGACTCCGCCGCCAAAGGCGTGCTGAAGTACCACTCCCAGGTCGGCCTGCGCTGCAAGGCCCACGCCCAGGACGTCTCCGGCAACTCCGTCTGGTACCTGCTGCGGGACCGCAACACCTGGGTGTCGGCGAAGTACGTCGAGAACACCGGGGCCGTCCCGACCTGCAGGACGCTCGCCCCGGGAGCCCCCAACGACCCCACGGCCGCGCGCAACTGTCTCTTATACACATCTCT
>KL569530.1:6097-7556 GCA_000715685.1 Streptomyces lilacinus | reverse complement strand
CGCCCGATCACTCGGAACCGTCACCCACCGGCGGTCAGACAGCCGTCAGATGCCCGCGGCTCGCGCCACGTCCGTCTTGATCGCGGCCAGGACCTCGTCCGCGTGGCGGCGTGCGTCCACGAGGCCCGCCGCGGATGCCACCGGCACCACGACCTCCAGGTAGCACTTCAGCTTCGGCTCGGTGCCGCTCGGGCGCACGATCACGCGTGCCCCGCTCACCGATCCCGCCTCGTCGCCCGCCAGGGCGTACCGCAGGCCGTCCGTCGGCGGCAGGGACTCGGTGCCCTTCGTCAGGTCCTCCGCCGAGACCACGTGCAGCCCCGCCAGCACGGTCGGCGGCTGCTCGCGCAGACGCCGCATGGCGGACGCGATCAGCGACAGGTCCTCGACCCGCACCGACAGCTGGTCCGTCGCGTGCAGTCCGTGCTCGACCGCCAGGTCGTCCAGCAGGTCGGCGAGCGTCCGACCGGACTCCTTCAGCTCCGCCGTCAGCTCCGCGACGAGCAGCGCCGCCGTGATGCCGTCCTTGTCCCGCACGCCTTCGGGGTCGACGCAGTAGCCCAGCGCCTCCTCGTAGGCGTAGCGCAGGCCGTCCACGCGGGAGAGCCACTTGAAGCCGGTCAGCGTCTCCTCGTACGCCGCACCCGCCGCGGCCGCCGCGATGCGCGACAGCAGCTGCGACGAGACGATCGTCGTCGCGAACGTGCCGCGCGCGCTCTTGTGCACGAGGTGCGTGGCGAGCAGCGCCCCCACCTCGTCGCCGCGCAGCATGCGCCAGCCCTCGATCGTGTCGGGCGCCGGCACGGCCACCGCGCAGCGGTCCGCGTCGGGGTCGTTGGCGATGATGATGTCGACGCTCTCGCCCCGGGCCACCGCGTCGCGGGCCGTCGCGAAGGACAGGTCCATCGCGCCCGGCTCCTCCGGGTTCGGGAACGCGACGGTCGGGAAGTCCGGGTCCGGGTCGGCCTGGGCGGCCACGACCGTCGGCGCCGGGAAGCCGGCGCGGGTGAACGCGGCGGTCAGCACGTCGCGGCCGACGCCGTGCATCGGCGTGTAGACGACGCGGACGTCGCGGGCGGAGCCGGCGGTCAGGACCGCGTCGGTGCGCTCGAGGTAGGCGCCGACGACGGCGTCCTCGCGGAGGGTCTCCCAGCCGGCGGAGGGGCGCGGCACGTCGTTCAGGGACGCGATCGCGGCGATCTCGGCGGCGATCTCCGCGTCGGCGGGCGGCACGATCTGGGAGCCGTCGCCCAGGTAGACCTTGTAGCCGTTGTCGCGCGGCGGGTTGTGGCTCGCGGTGACCTCGATGCCGGCGACGGCGCCGATGTGGCGGATCGCGAAGGCGAGGACGGGGGTGGGCAGCGGCTTGGGCAGCAGCGCGGCCTTCAGGCCGGCGCCGACCATGACCGCGGCGGTGTCGAGGGCGAAGTCCGCGGACTTGTGGCGGGCGTCGTAGCCG
>KL569530.1:5325-5851 GCA_000715685.1 Streptomyces lilacinus | reverse complement strand
AGAGATGTGTATAAGAGACAGGCCCTGCTTCTTGAGGTACGCGGCGAGGCCGGCGGCGGCGCGGATGACGACGGTGCGGTTCATGCGCATGGGGCCGGCGCCGAGCTCGCCGCGGAGGCCGGCGGTGCCGAACTGGAGGGTGCCGGCGAAGCGGGCGGCCAGTTCGGTGAGGTCGCCGGCGTCGATGAGCCGGGCGAGCTCGTCGCGGGTCTCGGGGTCGGGGTCCTCGGCGAGCCAGGTCTGGGCCTGGGCGATGAGGTCGTCTCGCTCCACGTCTTTCCTCCGGAGGTTTCGGGGTGGTTCGCCTGCGGTGCCGGGTGGGTCGGGGCCGGGGCGGGACGGGCCCCTCTGGGGGCTGGATTATTTACGGCAGCGGTCAGCCGTTCAGGTTGCCCGGAACGTCGCCGCAAATAACCCTTACGCCCCCCTGCCGGGGCCCATCCCGCCCCGGCCCCTCCGGCCGGTCAGGCGGCTGCGACCTGTTTGTGGGCAGTCGTTTCGCGGGGCGATGGGGGCACCTCCCAGC
>KL569530.1:0-5080 GCA_000715685.1 Streptomyces lilacinus | reverse complement strand
GGTGGGCACAAACCGGCCCACCGGGGCCGCACCACCCACCACGCGCCGCCAGGCGCGTGCACCACGAACGGCGTCGCAGCGGAAATGGCTGTGCCGGAGGCACAAGGCCCCCGGCACGGGAAGGGTGACCGGGAAGGTCAGAGCTTCGGCAGGACCTGCGCCAGGAGCGAGCCCATCCGCGAAGCGGCGTCGCGGCCGGCCTCGAGGACCTCCTCGTGGTTCAGCGGCTCGCCCGTCATGCCCGCGGCGAGGTTCGTGACCAGGGAGATGCCCAGGACCTCGGCACCGGCCTCACGGGCCGCGATCGCCTCGAGCGTGGTCGACATGCCGACCAGGTCGCCACCGAGCGTGCGGACCATCTTGATCTCGGCCGGCGTCTCGTAGTGCGGGCCGGGGAGCTGGACGTAGACGCCCTCCTCGAGGGTGGCGTCGACCTCCTTGCAGAGGGCGCGCAGGCGCGGCGAGTAGAGGTCGGTGAGGTCGACGAAGTTCGCGCCGACGATCGGCGAGGTCGCCGTCATGTTGATGTGGTCGCTGATCAGCACCGGCTGGCCGGGGCGCATGCCGTCGCGGAGGCCGCCGCAGCCGTTGGTGAGGACGACGGTCTTGCAGCCGGCGGCGACGGACGTGCGGACGCCGTGGACGACGGCGGCGACGCCGCGGCCCTCGTAGTAGTGGGTGCGGCCGAGGAAGACCAGGGCGCGCTTGTCGTTGATCTTGTACGAGCGAACCGTACCCGCGTGGCCCGCGACGGCGGCGGCGGAGAAGCCGGGGAGCTCGGTGACCGAGAACTCGACCTCGGGGGTGCCGAGCGCCTCGGTGGCGGGGACCCAGCCGGAGCCCATGACCAGGGCGACGTCGTGGGTCTCGGCGCCCGTGAGCTCGCGCAGGCGGGCGGCGGCGGCGTCGGCCGCGGCGTACGGGTCGACCTGGATGTCGGGGGTAACAGATGCGTTCACGCGGACGAGGGTAACCGCTAATGGCCTACGCGCGTAGATGTCTCTGGTTACGGTGTTCCGATTGTTGCTTTGTGCTTTGCGACGAGATGCAATCGTCATCAGCACGGACGCTTGCGCAACTCCATCACGTAATCGTGCGGCGCGCCGGCGGATTCGGCCGCGTCGGCGATCTCGCCCAGATAGCGGGCGGAGGGCAGGCCGCCCTCGTAGCCGTTGAGGACGTAGCACCAGGCGGGCTCCTCGCCGTCGAGGGTGTGCACCCGGACGCGCATGCGGCGGTAGACGTCCATGCCGACACCCTCCCAACGGTCCATCGAGTCCTCGTCCATCGGAGCGATGTCGTAGAGGGCCACGAAGACCTGCGAGCGGGGTGCCTCGACGATGGTGGCGAGCGCCCCCTCCCAGCCCATCTGCTCCCCGCCGAAGGTCAGCCGCCAGCCGTTGAGCCAGCCGGTGCCGCGCAGCGGCGAGTGCGGTGCGCGGCGGGTCATCAGCCGCGCGTCGAGGTTGCCGGCGTAGGCGGCGTAGAGCGACATGGTTCCGAGGGTACGGGAGTGAGGCGGGACGGCATTTGGGGTGGCAACCTCGAAGGGAGGTTCGTGTGGAACTTTCTGCCGGATTTCGCACGGAGATCGCACGGATGGGCGTAAGGATCGCTTAGGGAGGCCCCGGGAGGAGTCGTTTTGATGGGTGCGGAACAATGGAGTACGTGACTCGGATCGTGATCATCGGTGGCGGACCCGGCGGCTACGAGGCAGCGCTGGTCGCTGCCCAGCTCGGCGCGGAGGTGACCGTCGTCGACTGCGACGGTCTGGGCGGGGCGTCGGTGCTGACCGACTGCGTGCCCTCGAAGACACTCATCGCGACGGCTGAGGTGATGACGAACTTCGACTCCTCGTACGAGGAGCTGGGGATCATGGTCGCCGACGACACGCCGCCGCTGGAGCGCGCCGCGGGCGTGGTGGGCGTGGACCTGGGCAAGGTCAATCGACGGGTGAAGCGCCTCGCGCTGGCGCAGTCCCACGACATCACGGCGTCGGTGACCCGCGCCGGCGGGCGCGTCATGCGCGGCCGCGGGCGGCTGGAGCCGCAGCAGGCGGCGGACGGGTCGCGGCGGGTGGTCGTGCGGGCCGCCGACGGGACCGAGGAGACGCTGGTCGCGGACGCCGTGCTGATCGCCACGGGCGCGCACCCCCGGGAGATCCCCGACGCGCTGCCCGACGGCGAGCGGATCCTGAACTGGACCCAGGTCTACGACCTCGACGAGCTCCCCGAGGAGCTCATCGTCGTGGGCTCCGGCGTGACCGGCGCCGAGTTCGCCGGCGCCTACCAGGCCCTGGGGTCCCGGGTGACGCTGGTGTCGTCGCGCGACCGGGTGCTGCCCGGCGAGGACCCCGACGCGGCCGCCGTGCTGGAGGACGTCTTCCGGCGGCGCGGCATGAACGTCATGGCGCGGTCGCGGGCGCAGTCCGCGAAGCGGGTGGGCGACCGGGTGGAGGTGACGCTGGCCGACGGCCGGGTGATCACCGGCACGCACTGCCTCATGGCGGTGGGCTCCATTCCGAACACGGCCGGCATCGGGCTCGAGGAGTCCGGCGTCCGACTGAAGGAGTCCGGGCACATCTGGACCGACAAGGTCTCGCGCACCACCGCGCCGGGCGTGTACGCCGCCGGTGACTGCACCGGAGTCTTCGCGCTGGCCTCGGTGGCGGCGATGCAGGGCCGCATCGCGATGTACCACTTCCTGGGCGACGCGGTGGCCCCGCTCAATCTCAAGACGGTATCCGCGAACGTATTTACGGATCCCGAGATTGCTACGGTCGGGTATACCCAGGCCGATGTCGACAACGGTCTGATTGACGCACGTGTCGTCAAGCTTCCGTTGTTGCGTAATCCGCGAGCGAAGATGCAGGGCATCCGCGACGGTTTCGTGAAGATGTTCTGTCGCCCTGGTACGGGCATCGTCGTGGGTGGTGTGGTCGTCTCGCCGCGGGCGAGCGAGCTCATTCATCCGATCTCGATCGCGGTCGACAACAATCTGACAGTCGAACAGATCGCGAACGCGTTCACCGTCTACCCCTCGCTGTCCGGTTCGATCGCCGAGGTGGCGCGGCAGTTGCACACGAGGAAGACGCAGCGGGAGGCATAGGGGGGAGCCCTGGGGTTCCCCTCCCTATACCACTCGGTGGGTTGCGCTACGGACAACTTCCGTTAATTGCTGCAACCTGCTGAAAACAGATGGACGTTGGCGTTACTGTCGGTTTCGTGTTCGCTGCAGAACGTCGCCAATTGATCCTCGAAATGGTGCGGGCCAACGGAGCGGTTTCGCTCCGCGAGCTCGCCCGCGTCGTCCAGACCTCAGAAGTGACCGTACGGCGGGACGTGCGGGCGCTGGAGGCCGAAGGACTGCTCGACCGCCGGCACGGCGGTGCGGTGCTGCCGGGCGGTTTCACCAGGGAGTCCGGCTTCCCGCAGAAATCCCATCTAGCGACCGCCGAGAAGACGGCCATCGCCGATCTCGCGGCGAGCTTCGTCGAGGAAGGCGAGGCCGTCGTCGTCGGCGCCGGTACGACCACCCAGGAGCTGGCCCGCCGGCTCGCCCGCGTACCGGGTCTGACCGTGGTCACCAACTCCCTGCTCGTCGCCCAGGCCCTGGCCCACGCCAACCGCGTCGAGGTCGTCATGACCGGGGGCACGCTGAGAGGGTCGAACTACGCGCTGGTCGGCAGCGGGGCCGAGCAGTCCCTGCAGGGGCTGCGGGTCTCGCGGGCCTTCCTGTCCGGGAGCGGGCTGACCGCCGAGCGCGGGCTGTCCACGTCCAACATGCTCTCCGCGAGCGTCGACCGGGCGCTGGTGCAGGCGGCGGCGGAGGTGGTCGTCCTCGCGGACCACACGAAGCTGGGCACCGACACCATGTTCCAGACGGTGCCCACGGACGTGATCACCCGGCTGGTGACCGACGAGCCGCCCGCCCACGACGACCGGGCCGCCACCGAGCTCCAGGCCCTCGCCGATCAGGGGGTGCACATCTCCGTCGCCGGGCCCGGCACCGGCACGGGCTCGGCCGCCGGCACCGTCCACGGCGACGCGGTCGCCCCGGCCCGCCGCCGCGACGTGCCGCCGCTGCCCGGCCAGCGCAGGAACCTGCCGCTGGGCCACGGCCGGCCCGACGGGCCGGGCCCGGGCGGGCCGCCGGGCGACCGGCTGCGCAGCGCGGTGTCCCTCGGCGACCAGGCCACGGCCCGGGTCGCGGACCTCGCTCCCCGGCGGCGGTAGGCCGTGGTGAGCGTGCGGGAGCGGGATTCCACGAGCGGGCGTTCTCCGAGCGGGCGTTCTACGAGCGGGCTTTTATGCCCGTCAGCGTCAGCGTGAGCAGGCGGTCGGCCAACTCCGGGTCGTCCGGGGACTGTTCGACCGCCAGCGAGATCGCGTTGGTCAGCTGCATCAGGTCCACGATGTCCACCTCGGCGCTGATGGCGCCCGCCCGCTGGGCCCGGGCGAGCAGCGCGCTGCCCGCCTCGCGCATCGGCAGGCTGCAGCGGGACATCGCCGACGCCTCGTCGGTCTGGGCGGCCATCAGGGCCCGGGAGAGGCCGCGGTAGGTGCTGGCGTGGGCCACGATGGCCCGCAGCCAGGCCACGAGCGCCCGGCAGGGCTCGGGGGAGGCCAGCAGCTCCCGGGAGCGGGCGAGCAGCCCGTCCACCTCGCCCTGGAAGACCGCGCTCATCAGCGCCGTGCGGTTGGGGAAGTGCCGGTAGAGCGTGCCGATGCCGACGCCGGCCCGCTTGGCGATGTCCTCCAGGGAGGCGTCCGTGCCGTGCTCGGTGAACGCCGTACGGGCCTCCACGAGCAGCCGCTCGTAGTTGCGCCGCGCGTCCGCGCGCATGGGTCGTGGTGACGTCTGCGCCGCGTCGGTCGCCATGTACGTCCGTCCTCCCGCTTCGGTGGCCGCATCCGCGCGGCCTCGGTCCCACAGTCCCCGTCAGTCAAGGATGCCAGGCTGCCGGGGGCCGGGACGCCGGATGCCCCAATGCCCACGGGCCCCGGCCGGCTGCGGCGGGGGCCCGTGGGCGGTGTCGGTCCTTGACCGGGGTCAGTCCTCGATCCCGGTCAGTCCTTGA
>KL569529.1:13125-17200 GCA_000715685.1 Streptomyces lilacinus | reverse complement strand
GTACGACGGCGCTCACCTGAAGGTCCTGGGTAAATGCGCCACTGCGACCAGCTCGAACAAGGGCGCACAAGTCAAGCTCGCCACGTGCTCCAACGATGCTCTGCAGCGCTGGACCTTCCGCGACGACGGCACGCTCGTGAATGCCGCGGGTGGCAAGTGCATGGAGATTTCCGACGGCACCAATAAGCTGGGCACGCCCATCACCACCTGGGACTGCCTGGATGTCGCTTGGCACCACTGGACTTTGCCCAGGTCCGGGATCGCGAGCAACACCATCCGATACGCGTACGACGGGGATGGCCTGCGAACTTCGGAGACGACAGCCGCGGGAGCCATTGCCTACAGCTACGACCAGGATGGTCACCTCACGACGAGTAAGCTCCCTGCAGCCAATGGCTACATGGAGAAGCGAGCCTACGACAACGCTGGTCATCTCACATCTGTCAGCAACGTCAAGGGGACCTCTGCGCTCTCGACATGGGCGCAGACCCTCGACGACGCGGGACAGCCGGTCCAGATCGAGGTCACCCGTGCAGGGAAGGCAGCCAGCTACCAGTACTACGACTATGACCCCGCCGGCCGGCTGACCACCGAGTGTTCATCCGTCGCAAAGGCAGACAAGTGCCCGGATCTCTCCGCGGCCACGACCTATAGGTACGACCAGGTAGGCAACCGGCAGTTACAGAACCGAGCAGGCGTCAGCACCACCTACAAGTACGACGACGCCGACCAACTCATCCAGTCGGTCAGCGGTTCAGCAAGCCGTGACTTCACCTACGACGCCGACGGCAACCAGACCGGCGCGGGTGGCGACACCTTCGCTTATGACGCCAACAACCGCCTGATCAAGGCAGTGGCAGGTGGGGCGGCCTACTCCTACGGTTACGACGCCGACGGTAATCGCACGACGGCATCCAAAGATGGCAGTGGACTGCAACGCACCACGGCCTGGGACATCAACAACGCCCTGCCCCTGGCAGCAGCGGACTATGACGGGAACGGCACCTTACAGGCCGAATACCGGTACACTCCGCGCGGCCAGATCCAGGCCGAGGCCACGGGTGGCAACACCTACTACCACCACCGAGACCTGCTCGGCTCCGTCAGTGATCTGACGGACTCCAACGGCAACCTCCAGACCAGCTATACCTACACCGCGTTCGGCGAAGGCACCCAGACAAACGCCGGCGGGAAGCCACCGGCCAACCCCTTCGCTTTCGCGGGTGCATACCGGGAGCCGACGACCAGCGCCGCTGGTTACTACCTCCGAGCCCGCAATTACGACCCGGCTACGGGACGCCTCACCGGCACCGACCCCGCCCCGGCGCCTGTCGGCGAGCCCTACGCCTCGGCTTACCCGTACGCCGCCAACGCGCCGACCAGGTACACCGACCCCACAGGCTGGAGCCCTGACGACCCCAACGACGACCACATCAAGTCGTTCAGTGAAGGAGCCAGGGTCTTCGGCAGCGGCTTCGCGGAGGGCCTCAAGCTCCCGTTCAAGTTCGTCGGAGACCTCTTCAACGCTTTGAGAGGGAAGAACGGCGGTACGGGTGGCTTCGTCGACGAGTACCTTCCTGTCCGCCCTGCCTACCGGCTCTACCACGCGGCAGAGATGTTCCGCGACCAAGGCTGCGACGAGCTCCACGACACTTACAGTCGAGCCGCCGATGACTTGGCGATGCAAATCGCGGCCACGGGTCTCGGTGGGCTGCGGGGCTGGAAGAAGGACGCAGTCACTCCGCCGGCAGGCGGACGGTACTACGGAGGTAGGAGCGAGACCCGCTACGGATTGCCGTACTACACGCCGGAACACCTGCCCTCAATGGAACGTATCAACCCAGAGGGCGGGCGAATGAACTGCGGGCTCTGTGCGACGGCCGGCGATGACCTCATGGCAGGCAAGAACCCTAACGCTGTGCCTGGAGCTGATCGCCCCATGCGTCCAGACGAGGTTTCGGCGCTGACCGGACGTCCGTTCGCGCGGAAGGGAGGACTCGACCCCCTCGTAAGGGACGTGCTCAGCTGGGGGCCTGGCGCCCGGGGGATCGTCGGCGCATGGCCGACCAGAGGTATGGGCCACTACTTCAATGTAGTGAACGCCGATGGCAAGGTGGTCTTCTTCGACTTCCAGACAGGGCGGGCAAACCCCGCCGACCCACGGTACAGAAACTACTACCTCATGAGGACCAACTGAGATGCTTGATCGAAAGGAAGCCCAGGAACTAGCCGAGAGGTTCCTGGCTGAGCGGAGCCAGACATGGGGATCCACCAACGTTCGGCTGGATCTAGAGTACTGCTTCATCGAGGGTGACCGATTCATCGCACCCTACGACACGGTTGAATTCCTCGACCACGGAGACGAATACAATCGGCTCGGGGGCAATATGCCGATCCGTGTCGACCTTAATACGGGAGAGTGCGATTTCATCTCTTGGGAAGAAGCTCATGACTTCATGGGCCGCGGTCTTATCTGAGCGCGCATTCCCTTGACAGCGTGCGGTGTTCGGCTCCACATGCGCCGGACACCGCATCTTCGTTTACTGTGGGAGAAATGAGGAGGCCAGTGCGCGATCGGGCCGGGCTGACAGTCACTAGCGGGTCCTGTGCTTCGTGGGCATCATGGCGCGCGACCCAGTGGCCGGTCAGACGCTTACAGGGATCGGGCAGGGGCGAATCGATACATCGCTTCACATCACCTGAATGAATTTCCGCTTGCATACCGCTGTGGAAGATATTCATCCGGCGTCATGCGAGATAAGTACTTTCACCCTCCAGAGTCCGGACGGACGGTCACACCGGTGTGGCACTGTACGCCCGCACCGAGATCGATGACCTCACACGGACGGCTGCCGAATGGAGCGCGGCGGCCGCAGCGACCGAACGCCTGGCGCTCCTCGCCCACGACCGCTCAGGAGACGACTCGCCCTCCGAGAGAGGGGCGAGCGGCGACCTCGCCGAAGGCACGAGCGGCGGATCCGAGCCCCCGGCGGCCGCGGTGGCGAGCCACCGCGTCGACCTGAGCACCCTGGTGGCCGCCCTGCCACCCGAGGCGTTCTCCGCAGGCGGGATCGCGTTGACGGGCCGGGGGAAGCGAGGCCCGGCCAAGGCGACCCTGCTGGCAGACGGCAGGATCATCTGCTTCCGACGGCCCTGGAACACGCCCGCGTCCGCGGCGCGGATGGCGACCGGCGACGACCGGGTGGACGGGCGGACCTTCTGGTCGTTGACGGTGGACGGCACGACCCGGACGCTCTCCGACCTGCGCGACTCCCTAACCCCCCAGGACGGCTGACGGGCGGCAGCCCCCAGGAGCGAGGCCCGTCTCATCGCCTCCGACCTGTGATCCCTCAGCATGCTCCTGTACACGGCCATCCTGATCCCGCCGCCGGTCCGCTCCGGGACCCTCGCCTCCGCCCTCACCCACGTCGCCACAGCCGCTCTCGAGCGGAGGCTGCACTTATCGCCATGCCAAGGGATCGCAGCAGGTCAGAGCCGCGCTGACGTCGATGTGGTCACATGCGGTCGCGGGAACCGCCACGCCCGGATCGATACTGGGTGTAGCAGTTCAATACGCAACCTTTGGAACGATCACCATGCGCTCCGCCACCTGTCGGGGGCGCGTCCACCGGCGCTGCGGCTGCCGGGACCACCTGCATAGACAGCTCGGATCACGCTGTCCACGACTCCTCGCCGACCCTGATCACGGTGCCTGGACGTTCGCCGTCGACATCCCTCAGGGCGCTCCCGGGCGCCACACCGTCCGGCGCGGCGGCTTCCCCGACCGGGACCCAGTTGCACAAGCCCTGCGACGGCTGAGCGAGACCGCGGACGCGGGACTTCTGGCCGATCCGAACCAGACGGTCGTGGACTACCTAGCCGCTTGGCTGCAGGCCAAGGCCATGGCTCATGAGCGGGTCCGCAGCTAGACAGCTCACCAGGACCAGGACTTACTGCAGAACCGCCCCACCAGCCACGAGAGCCTGCGACCACCAAGCGACCACAAGCCGACACAACATCAGAAAGGCCGCCCTCGCATCCCTGCGAGAACGGCCTCTGACCTGCGAAAATCGCT
>KL569529.1:10667-12829 GCA_000715685.1 Streptomyces lilacinus | reverse complement strand
TCCCGGTGCGTCCGACCTGGGCTTTTGCCCTCGCCGACCGCGCATGAGAACAATACCGCACTTCGCGCGGTGGTCGCGCACCGCTTTCCGGCCCGGGCCCCGCGGCCCCTCCACCCCGCCTCCGTCAGCGGGCGGACACGCAGCGTCATCGCCCACCCCTTCGGGTGAAGCGAGCCGCCCCGCCCCGCGGCACCCCGTCCGAGGCGCCACACAAGCGCGCGGCCCTCGCAGTCGGGGCCAGGTGTTGACCCGTGCCGCATGACGCATGCAACCATCGGCTTCACGCATGCGCTTCCGCACCGCACAACTCCCCCGACGCAGGAGGAAAGTTGGACACGGACGACACCACCTTCTCCACCCATTCCGCCCTCTCCCGGCGTGGTTTTCTGCAGGCGGCGGCCGGGACCGCCGCGCTGGCCGGTGTGGCCGTCGGGGTGCCCGTGGGGGCGGCGGAGGCGGTGGCGGCCCCGCGGGTGGGGCGGGATGTGCTGGGGTTCACGGGGGCGACGAACGGGGCCGGGTCGCTGGCGCCGGGCGGGGACCGGTTGGTCGCCGAGGTGCAGAGCGTGCTGTGGTCGATTCCCCGCAAGGGCGGGGAGGCCGTGGCGATCACTCCGGCCGATCTCGAGCCGACCCGGCCCGTGCACGCGCCCGACGGCCGGTCGATCGCGGTCTGCGCGTACCGGGGCGGCGGCTTCCACATCTGGACGCTGCGGCCCGACGGCTCCGGCCTGCGGCAGCTGACGGACGGGCCGTGGGACGACCGGGGGCCTGTCTCTTATACACCGGCGTGGTCGCCGGACGGCACGCGGATCGCCTTCGCGTCCGAGCGCGGCGGCGACCCGGTGGCCGGGAGCCCGTACCGCGTGTGGGTGGTGGACGTGCGGACGGGCGCGCTGAAGCGGATCACCGGACTGCCGGGGCAGGAGGGGCCGGCGCAGGACGGGGCGTGGGAGGACTTCGACCCCGTCTGGTCTCCGGACGGACGCCGGCTGCTGTTCGTGCGCGGCCGGGTGGCCGGGAGCGCGCTGGAGTCCCGTACGGTCGCCTCGGTGGCGGCCGACGGGAGCGGTCCGGTGCGCGTCGAGCACACCGAGACGGCCGCCGCGCAGGTCATGACGCCGGCGGTCTCGCCCGGCGGCCGGCTGGCCTACCTGCGGACGACGGCCGCGCCCACCGCCTCCTGCACCCTCGTCGTGGACGGCGCGGCCGTGCCCGTCGAGGGTGATCTCGAGCCGGTGCCGCCGCGGTGGATCTCGCGCGACGAGCTGCTGGTGACCGTGAGCGGACAGTTCACGATCATCCGTCCGGCCGCGGCCGGGGACGATCTTCCCCACCCCTCCGCCGCCCCCGCGCCCACCCCGCCGACGACCGGTCGGCCGTCCGCGGGCTCGCCCGTGCCGGCGGTCACGATCCCCTTCGCCGCGAAGCTGCCCCTCGACCGCCCGCGCTACGACGTCAAGCGGTACGACTTCGCCGACACGGGCGCGGTGCGCCGCGTACGGGCCCTGCACCTGCCCGTGCTCTCCCCCGACGCCCGCCGGGTGGCGTTCGCCGCGCTCAACTCCCTCTGGCTCGCCGACGTCTCCGGCGGTCGGGCGCCCCGGCAGCTGGTGAAGGCGCAGCCCGGGCACTACCTCTCCGCGCCCTCCTGGTCCCCCGACGGCCGGGCGCTGATCTACACCGACGACCGCGACGGGCTGCTCGCCGTGCGCCGCCGCGACCTCGCCTCCGGCGAGGAGACCGTGCTCTACGGCGGCCGCTCGCTGCCCGCGCTCTCGCCGGACGGCGGCCGGCTGGCGTGCCTGGACATGTCGGGGAACCTCGTCGTCCGCGATCTGGCCGCCGGCAGCGAGAAGGTGCTGGCGGCGCCGCTGGGCGCGGGCGGGCTGCCGGGCAGACCGAGCTGGTCGCCCGACGGGCGCTTCGTCGCCTTCTGCGACCGCAACCGCCTCAACCAGCGCTTCCGCGAGGGCTACAACCTCATCCGGGTCGTGGAGGTGGCCACCGGCACGGCCCGGCTGCACGCCGTCGCCCCGCACGCCTCGCTCTCGGACCGCTACGACTCCGGGCCCGTCTGGTCCCCCGACGGCCGCTCGATGGCGGTGATCTGCGAGTCCGCGCTGTGGCTGCTGCCCGTACGGGCCGACGGCACGCCCGAC
>KL569529.1:8789-10418 GCA_000715685.1 Streptomyces lilacinus | reverse complement strand
GACGGCACGCCCGACGGCGAGCCGCGTCGGCTCACCGACGAGGCCGCCGACCACCCCTCGTGGTCCGCCGACGGCCGCCGGATCCTCTACCTCTCCGCCGGACGGCTGCGGCTGCTGGACACCGCGGACGGCTCCGCCCGCACGGTCCCCGTCGCGCTCGACTACCGCCGCCCCACCCCGGCCGACACCGTCGTGCACGCCGGCCGGTTCTGGGACGGCACGGGCACGGACGTGCGCGAGGACGTCGACCTCGTCGTACGGGACGGCCGGATCGCCGCCGTCGAGCCGCACCGGCCGCGGCGCACGGCCGGGCGGACGCTCGACGCCTCGCGCCAGACGGTGATCCCGGGCCTGTGGGACGCCCACACCCACCCCTGGCAGTACGTCTACGGCGGCCGGCAGACGGCCCTGCAGCTGGCGTACGGGATCACGACCGCGGTCTCCTTCGGCGGCTTCGCCTACGAGCAGGCCCGCCTCCGCGAGGCCGTGGCGGCCGGGGCGCTGGCCGGCCCGCGGCTGCTGACCAGCGGCGAGCTGCTGGACGGCGCGCGCGTCGCGTACAGCATGGGCCGCGCGCACCGCACCCGGGAGGGGCTGCGCCGGTCGCTGACCAGGGCGGCGGCCCTGGACTGGGACTTCGTCAAGACGTACGTGCGCGCGCCGGGCTGGGTGATGGAGGAGGCGGCCCGTTTCGCGCACGAGCGGCTCGGCGTGCGCGCCGGCAGCCACCTGTGCTCGCCGGGCGTGCAGCTGGGCCAGGACCTGACGACGCATCTGCAGGCCACGCAGCGGCTGGAGTTCGGCCACGCCACGACGGCGACGGGGCGGGCGTACCAGGACCTGGCGGAGATCTACACCGCCACCGACTTCCACCTGGTCGCGACGATGTTCACGTCCGTCCCGCTGCTGGGCGAGGACCCGGGCCTGGCCGAGGACCCCCGCATAACGGTGCTGACGCCGCCCTGGGACATCGCGGTCGTCCGGCAGACGGCGGCCAAGCGGCCCACGCCCGAGCAGCTGGCCACGCTGGAGCGCGAGGTCGAGGTCTACCGCCGCGTGCTGGCCGGCGGCGGGATCGTGGCCCTGGGCACGGACGCGCCGCTGGTGCCGGTGGGGCTGTCGCTGCACCTGGGGCTGCGGGCCCTGCACCGGTACGGGCTGTCGGCGGCGCAGGCGCTGCGCACGGCGACGCTGCTGCCGGCGCGGGCGTTCGGCGCGGACCGGGACCTGGGCACGCTGGAGGTCGGCAAGCTGGCGGACGCCACCGTGGTCGACGGCGACCCCTTCACCGACTTCGACTCGCTCGTCAGGACGACGTCGGTGCTGCGCGGCGGGATCCGCTACGACCAGCGCGAGATCGTCGGCGCGTACGAGCACGCGGGCGCGGGCGTGGGGATCCCGGCGCCGCGCCACGGGGCCGCGCACCCGGACTGGCTGGAGGTCGGGCGGGCGCTGCGGCGCGACTCCTGCTGCGACATGGACCACGCGGGCCACTGACGCGGACGGCGGTGGGCCCGCGGCCTGTCGGCTGCGGGCCCACATGGCTGCTCGGCCGGGCTACTTGTCGATGCGGTAGGAGTCGCCGTAGACCTTCCACTGCAGCTGTCTCTTATACACATCTCTGAGCGG
>KL569529.1:7555-8595 GCA_000715685.1 Streptomyces lilacinus | reverse complement strand
GCAGCGGCGGCTCGAGGTCGAAGTTGCCGTTGTTGAGGAAGACGCGCTGCGCGGTGTCGACGCGGCTGGTGTCGCTGTGCGCCTCCTCGTGCTTCATGGCGACCTTGCGGGCGTCGAGGAAGGCGTTGAGGTAGGTCTTCTCGTCGCCGCCCTGGGCCGGGGGCTTGGCCTTGGCCAGGGCGTTCTTGCGGATGCTGCTGAAGCTGTCCTTGTCGGTGCCGGGGCCGTGCATGACGATCGCGTCGTAGTAGGCGAACTGGCCGAGGGCGCGCAGCCCGTCCTTCTTGGCCTGCTGAACGGCGGGGTCGAAGTAGACGCGGTCGCGCTCGGCCTCCTGGGCGTCCTGGAACGCCTTGTCCTGGGCGGCCTTGTGCCAGGCGTCCTCGAAGGGCTTGCCGAGGCCCGCGTGCGAGTCGCTGCCGTTGACCTTGCGCAGGGCGGGGAGGTACTTGGCGAGCGGGTTGCCGGGCTTCTGCTTGGTGTAGCGCTCGACGAGCTCGAGCATGTCGCCGGTGCCGGAGCAGAAGCCGATGATGCCGGCGGTGTAGCCGCGGCCGTCGCCTATGTCCTCGATGTAGGTGAACTGGGCGCGCCAGTTGAGCGAGGAGTTCTCCGCGCTCGACACCAGCTGCATCGCGATGTCTTTCTTGTGCGGGTCGTCGAGGCCGGCCGCCGTCGCCTGGGCGCGGGCAGTCGCCATGACGGGGGCCGGCTGGGCGGCCTGGCCGGAGGCGGCCAGGGCCAGGGAGGCGGGCAGGGCGACGGCCAGGCCCAGGAGGGCGAGGCGGGTGGTCTTCTTTGTCGAGGCACGCGCGGACATGCGGAACTCCGTTTCCGGTGGGCGGCTTGACCGGGTGTTAGGAAGGTTTCCTAACACCCGGGTGGCATTGAAGCGTCCCGTCCGCTTGTCTGACAAGGAGTACGCGCACGGTTGTGCGGGATCTCGCCAATTTGCGCGGTGCGTGGCGGAAACGGCGTGGGGGGAGTCCCCGATCCCGCCCCTTCTCCGTTTCCTGGGGCTTCGCCCCAGACCCCCGGAC
>KL569529.1:2173-7295 GCA_000715685.1 Streptomyces lilacinus | reverse complement strand
CCACGGGTCGAGCGGCAACTCGGCGGCGGTCGGCTCGAACGGCCGGCCCGGGCAGGGGATCGCGAGGTGGGCGCCGGTGGCGCGAGCGGCGGCGAGGCTACCTTCGGCCGGCTCGTCCCACGGGTGCGGGGCCAGGTTGAACGTGCCCCAGTGGATCGGCAGCATGACGCCCCGCCCGGCGTCGCCGCCCTGCAGATCGGTGTGCGCCCGCAGGCCCTCCTCCGGGGTCATGTGGATGTCGGGCCAGAACTCGCTGTAGGCGCCGATCTGCACCATCGTGGCGTCGAACGGACCGTACTGCGCGCCGATCGCGGCGAAGCCGGGGAAGTAGCCGGTGTCGCCGCTGTGGAAGATCCGGTGGTCGGGGCCGGCGACGACCCAGGAGGCCCACAGGGTGTGCTGGGTGTTGCGCAGGGCCCGGCCGCAGAAGTGGCGGGCCGGGGTGGCGGTGAGGGTGAGCGCGCCGACGCTCGTGGACTCGTGCCAGTCGAGCTCGGTGACGCGGTCCGCCGGCACGCCCCAGTGCTCGAGGTGGGCGCCGACGCCGAGCGGGACGACGAAGGCCACGCCCGTGCGGGCCAGGGCGCGGACGGTCGGCATGTCCAGGTGGTCGTAGTGGTCGTGGGAGATGACCACGGCGTCCAGCGGGCCGGTCTCGGCCAGCGGCACCGGCACCGGGTGCAGCCGGCGGGGGCCCGCGAAGGGGAACGGCGAGCAGCGCTCGGACCACACCGGGTCGAAGAGCACCCGGTGGCCGTCGATCTCGGCCAGCACGCTGGAGTGCCCCATCCAGGTCAGCCGGAGCCCCGAGGCCGCGGGCACGGCCAGGTCGGCGACGGTGGTGGGGTGGACGGGCACGGCCTGGGCGGGGGCCCGGCGGACCCGCTCCTCCTTGCGGAAGTACGTGGGCAGGAAGGCGAGCATCGACCCCGAAGGGGTGCGCCGCGTGCCCTCGGGGTTGACGAACGTCCCGTTCGCGAAGTGCGGGGACCGCCTGATGCGCGCCATCCGCTCCCCCGCCGGGTCCGCGCCGAAGGCCGCCGGGCGCAGCGAGTCGAGTGGTGAGCGGTACGGGCGGGAGCCGGTCACGGCACCTCCAGGAAGGCGTCTTGGAAAGGCGGTTCGCCACATTATCTGCCCATGCCACCGACGCCTCCGCCGCCGGGGCACCCCGGCGTCACAGCCCGCTGACCCGCAACGTCACGTTCACCCGGCCCTTCAGCCCCAGTTCCGGCGGCGCCGTGCCCGGGAACGTACGCGGCACGCCGTGGTAGGCCGGCCGCGAGGGGCCGCCGAAGACGAAGAGGTCGCCGCTGCGCAGCTCGACGTCCGTCCAGGGCCGCGTGCGGCCGTGGGTGTTGCCGAACCGGAAGACGCAGGTGTCGCCGAGGCTGAGCGAGACGACGGGCGCGCCGGACTTCTCGTCGCTGTCGCGGTGCAGGCCCATCTTCGCGGCGGAGTCGTAGAAGTTGACGAGGGCGATGTCGTACGGCTCCGAGTCAGGGACGGCGGCCCCGTAGGCCCGTTCCACCCCCGCTCGCGCCAGCTCGTCCAGCCAGGGCGGGAACGGCTTGACGGGCGCGCCGTCGCCGTCGACGACGGTGCGGGCGTAGCCGTAGGGAAACCAGTGCCACCCGAGACAGACCGTACGGACGGACATCTCGCCCCCGCTCGGCATGCGCACCGTCCGCAGGCCCGCCGGGGGTCTGGCCCACTGGCGGCAGGCGTCGAGCAGCCGGCGCTGGGCGGGCGGGTCCAGCCAGCCGGGGACGTGCACGGCACCCGGCGCGATCTCGGCCGGGGGCCTCGGGAAGAGCTCATCCTCCATGCGGCCAGCCTAGGCCGGGGCACTGACAAAAGATTTTTTCCGGGTGATGTCACGTTCCGGCGGGGTCGGCCCGTCGTACGGGTGCAATCGCTCCGCAGGACTCATTGGAGGCACCGATCATGGCCCGCGTTCCCCTCGACCCGCCCCGCACCCTGCTGAACCGGATCTTCGCCTGGTACAGCAAGCGCACCTACGGCAAGGTCATCGATCCGCTCATGGCGCTGGCGCACCACCCCAAGGTGCTCGTGACCGACGCCGTCTTCGAGAAGTCGGTGCAGCGCTGGAACAAGCTCGACCCCCAGCTGAAGAGCCTCGCCGAGATGGCGTCGGCCGCGGCCATCGGCTGCTCGTGGTGCATGGACTTCGGCTACTGGCTCAGCCACGGCCACGGCATGTCGCAGGACAAGCTGCGCGACGTGCCGCGGTGGCGGGACAGCGACGCCTACTCCGCACTGGAGCGGGACGTGATGGAGTACGCCGAGGCGATGAGCGCCACCCCGCCGGCCGTCGAGGACGACCTGGCGGAGCGGCTGCGCGGCCGGCTGGGCAACGAGGCGTTCGTCGAGCTGACCGCGATGGTGGCGGTGGAGAACTTCCGCTCGCGCGTCAACTCGGCGCTCGGGCTGACCAGTCAGGGCTTCAAGGACCACTGCGAGATCCCGGCCCGCACCACTCCCTGAAGAGCTGCTCAGCCCTTGCGGCCCACCCCGCCGTAGAAGATCGTGTTGCTGAGCTCCTCGGGTCCGGGCACGGGACCGTCCGGCCGCCACAGCGGCACCCGGACCAGGCCCGGCTCGAGGAGGGCGAAGTCGCCGAAGAGCGGCTCGACGGCGGCGCGGCCGCGCAGGTTGAGGGCGGCGGTGGCGTTCTTGTAGACGTCCAGGACGCCGTCGCGGGCCTCGGTGTCCGTGCGGCCCTGCGCGTATCCCTCGTAGGGCTCCTCGGTGGCGTGGGAGAGGACGAGCAGGCTGCCGGCGGGCAGCGCGTCGCCGAGGGTGGCGATGATGCCCGCGGGGTCCTCCTCGTCCTTGACGAAGTGCATGACGGCGACGAGCAGCAGGGCCACCGGCTCGGAGAAGTCGATGAGCCCGCGCACGACCGGGTCCCGCAGGATCGTTTCCGGCTCCCGGACGTCCGCGAGCGCGAAGCCGGCGCCGCCCGCGTTCGTCAGCTTCGCCCCGGCGTGGGTGGCCACGATGGGGTCGTTGTCGACGTAGGCCACGCGGACGTCGGGGCTGCTCTCGCGCGCCACCTCGTGGGTGTTGGGCGAGGTGGGGATGCCGGTGCCGATGTCGATGATCTGCCGGATCCCGCCGCGCACGGCCTCCCGCACCGCGCGGCGCATGAAGGCGCGGTTGGCGCGGGCGGAGAGGCGGACCTGGGGGTGGACGGCGATGACCTGCTCGGCGGCGGCGCGGTCGACCTCGTAGTTGTCCCAGCCGTCGAGGTAGTAGTCGTACATCCGGGCCGGGTGCGGTCTGCTGGTGTCGATCTCCTCGGCCGGGAAACCCACCTCCTCGATGCCGACACCGGCCTCCCCTATGCCGATGCCCTCTTCCGCGATGCCGCCGTGCTCGGTCACGTCCTGTTCCCTTCGGTACCCGCCAGCAGGAAGTCGGCCTCGCCGGCCTTGGCGCCCCGGATGAAGCTCTCCATCTCGTGGTGGGTGTAGATCAGGGCGGGGCCCTCGGGGTCCGTGGACTGGCGCAGCGCCACCCGCCCGTCGACCAGCCGCATCACCTCGACGCAGCTGCCGCCGTTCCCCCCGCTCCACGGCTTGCTCCAGCCCTCGGTGCCGAGGTCGGTCGCGGGCATGCCGTTGTAGACGTGGTCAAGATCCATGGTGTGGTCAAGATCCATGGTTCAGATCTCCTTACGAATGCCACCCAGGATTGCCTTGGTGGTGTGTGCCGGCGCGGCCTGCGCGCACATCCGGTCCAGTGCTTCCAGGAAGGACGAGACGTCGTCGCGCTGGTCGAAGTACGAGGCTCCGACGAGGTTCTCGGCGTACGCGATGTCCGGCAGCTCCTGGATGGGGAACCGGAAGATGTGGAAGGGGCCGTACATCGCCGGGTGCGGCCCGGCGGCGAACGGCATGAACTGCAGCCGGACGTTGGGCATGTCGGTGGCCTCGATCAGCCGGTCGACCTGGGCGCGCACGACGTCCGGCCCGCCGATGGGCCGGCGCAGCACGGTCTCGTCCATCACCACCCACAGCAGGGGCGCCCGGTCCCGGGTGAGCAGGGACTGGCGCTCGCGGCGGACGGTGACGGCGCGCTCGATGTCGGCCTCGCGGGCGTGCGGCATTCCGGCGCGCAGCACGGCGCGTGCGTAGTCCTCGGTCTGCAACAGGCCGGGGACGTAGTGCGGTTCGTAGGCGCGGATGAGGTTGGCCTCTCCCTCCAGACTCACGAACGCGCTGAACCACTCGGGCAGGACGTCGCGGAAGCGGTGCCACCAGCCCGGGCGGTTGGCCTCGCGGGCGAGGGCGACGAAGCCGTCGACCTCGGCGGGGTCGGTCACCCCGTAGACGCGGAGCAGCTTCTCCACGTACGGGATCTTCAGCCCGACCTCGGCCTTCTCCATTCTGCGGACGGTGGCGTGGGTGACGTCCAGCGCGCGGCCCGCCTCCTCGTAGGAGAGCCCGGCCTTCTCCCGGAGGTCCTGCAGCCGCTTGCCGAGCACGACTCTCAGGACCGTCGGGGCGCCCGCCGGCCGCGAGTCCACCACTGTCCACCCCCTCCAACTGCCGTCATATGTCTGCAGTGTGCCACGCAGTCTGTCGACCTGACAGACTGTCCTGACGATTCTGTAATTTACAGATTGAACCTTGCCACGACTGACACACATCGCACATAGTTGCGGAGTGGTCCTCTCCCATGACGCACCCTCGCTCGGGCTCTGCGGCAGCTATCTCCTCGGCCATCTGCAGGACGCCTTCCACTTCCCGGCCCTCAACACCTCGGTGGCGGAGGCGCGAAAACGAGTTCTCGCACGGCTGCGGGAGTGGGGCATAGACGAAGTCGCCTGCGACGACGCGCAGTTGGTGATCTCGGAGCTCTTCACCAACGCGGTCCGACACACGGACAGCGACAAGGTCAGCTGTCAGCTGCGGGTGAGCGGGGCGGCGCTGCGCATAGAGGTCGCCGACCAGGGCCACGCCCCGACGGAGCCCAGGGCACGGTGCAGCGGCGCGGACGAGGAGAGCGGGCGCGGACTGCTGCTGGTCGGCGCGCTGTCCCAGGCCTGGGGGGTACGGCCCGACGACAGCGGCCGCGGCCGTGTCGTCTGGGC
>KL569529.1:0-1847 GCA_000715685.1 Streptomyces lilacinus | reverse complement strand
CTGAGCGCGCGCGGACCCGCCGCGCGGAATGGACGATCGATTACACGGTCGGTTTGCAGCGGTCGGCTACAGCGGTCGGTTACAGGGGGAGCAGATCCGGCCGCTTCGGCTCGACGTTGTCCCCCGAGGACTCGCCGCGCAGGCGGCGACCGATCCACGGCACCAGGTGCTCGCGCGCCCAGTGGATGTTGTCCCGGCGCACCTCGGCGGCCGAGCGCTGCTCCTCCCCCGGCCACGCCTGGTCGGGGTCGGCCGGCACCTCGAGGCCCAGGACCTGGGCGGCCCGCAGCGCGACGCGCGTGTGGCCGTCCGCCGACAGGTGCAGCCGGTCCTCGCTCCACGCCCGACGGTCCTGCACCGAGCGCAGCGACCACAGGTCGAGGACCGGGCAGTCGTGGCGGTCGGCGATGGCCCGGACGTGGGCGGTGTAGGTGGCGATCTTGCCCCTCAGGTGCCGCAGGACCGGCACACCGCGGGTGTCGAAGCCGGTGCACAGCAGGACGGTGCCGACGGTGGCGCGCAGGTCGGCCACAGCAGCCTCGTAGCGCTGCGCCACGTCGTCGGGGTCGCTGCCCGGCCGAAGAATGTCGTTGCCGCCGGCGCAGAACGTCACGAGATCCGGCCCGAGCTCCTTGGCCCGCGGCACCTGCTCCTCGACGATCTGGTCCAGGAGGCGACCCCGGACGGCCAGGTTGGCGTACCGGAAGGTGTGTTCTTCCCGCTGGTCGGAGAGGAGTACGGCCAGTCGGTCGGCCCAGCCGATGAAGGCGCCGTCGGGTCCCGGATCGCCGACGCCCTCGGTGAAGCTGTCCCCGACGGCCGCGTACGACCCGATCGCGCTCTTGCTGAATGAATGCGAATCGTCTGCCACGTCAGTACATCTTTCACCTTCACAAGTGACCTACGCCACCGTAACCAGGGGTTGACGTGCCGTGATGTATCCCACCCCGGAAATCTGGCGACACGCGGGAATACGATGCGGTGTCGCCCGTTGTCACCACCACACCCTGTCCGAGGAGCGCCCGTGACGCAGACGCCGCACGTCCCGTCGACCGAACCCGAGCTCACGGGAGTGCGCAACTTCCGCGATCTGGGCGGCCTGCCGGCCGCCGACGGGCGGCGCGTACGGCCCGGCGTCCTCTTCCGCAGCGGGCACCTCGCCCACGCCACCGAGGAGGACGCCGCCTTCCTCGACTCGCTGGGACTGCACACCGTCTTCGACTTCCGCAACGCCGCGGACATCGCGCTCGAGGGCCCGGACGTGGCGCTGACCGGCGTGCGGAACGTCAACATCCCGCTGTCGGACCCCGCGGACGGCGGCGAGTTCTGGCGGATGGTGCGCGACGGCGACCTCGACACGCTGCGGTCCGTGCTGGGCGAGGGCCGGGCGGCGGGTCGGATGACCGACGCGTACCGCACGATGATCACCACCCGCACCGCCGAGCACGGGCGGGTGCTGCGCGCCCTTGCGGAGGACAGTGTGCCGGCGCTGATGCACTGTGCCGCGGGCAAGGATCGGGCGGGGCTGTCGATCGCCGTGACGCTGCTTGCGCTGGGGGTGGCGCCGGAGGTTATTGAGGCGGACTATCTCGAGTCCAATGCGCCGCATCGGCGGTATGTGGTCCGGCGGGGCGACGGGGTCGCCTCGCCGGAGGTGATGGAGCTGCTGTCGCCTCTGTTCGAGGCTCGGGCCGAATATCTGGCCGCGGCGTTTTCCGCTGTCGCGGAGACGTGGGGCTCTACGGAGCGGTACCTCTCCGACGGGTTGGGCTTGGAGCCCGCCATCCGGGAGCAGTTGCGGGAGCGGTTGCTCTCCGACTGACCGCTGGTGGGAGGTTGTGCCCACC
>KL569528.1:31028-31462 GCA_000715685.1 Streptomyces lilacinus | reverse complement strand
CCGAGCCTGTTCCGGACCGCCTTCCACGTTCCCGGCGACATGGCCCACGCCGCCGCCGACACCGCCGCGGGTCCCGGCGGCAAGACCCCCTTCGAACTGCTCGGCACCGCCCTCGACGGCCTCGTGGAGAACGGCCTGCTGCCCGAGGACCGCCGCCCCGGCGCCGAGTTCCTCGCCTGGTCCGCCGTCCACGGTCTCGCCGTCCTCCTCATCGACGGGCCCCTCCGCGGCCTCCACCCCACCCAGGCCCACGACGCCGGCCAGCACGTCATCGACATGATCGAACGCGGCATCTGACCCCACCACCAAGCCCGGCAGAATCCCTGGAGCGGCCTCGCCCCGCTTCCGCCGGCTGCGGTCGCACAAGTCATCAGGGTGCCCCTCGTTGGAGTGAGGCGGTGCGTGGCTGCTGACGGCGGGGGAAGGCTGCTGCC
>KL569528.1:26425-30770 GCA_000715685.1 Streptomyces lilacinus | reverse complement strand
CTGCCGCTACCGGGACTTCACGTGTCCGCCGCCAGGCTGCCCGGATTCCGCCGGAAAAGGGGACAGACATGATCCGGATCATCTGCGCCCGCGCCTTCACTGCTGTGAGCGCCTTGGCCCTCGCAGCGTCCGCGACCATCACCACCATCGCTACCAGCCCTCCGGCGTACGCCGCCGACACCCTGCTGTGCTGTGACCAGGTCGTCAATGCCAACACTCCGGTCGCACAGAACCTTGCGGGTCTGCTGGGCATTGACCTTTCCCGCACGGTGGGAGAAGTCGGCCTTGAATGTAGGCCTGTGAGTCCCGTGAACGGTGCTCAGAACTGTCACGCCCTTCCCGTCGTCTGCGCGCACAACAACTTCGGCGGGACTCTCGCGACAGGCTGTAGGCCATCTACGTGAACCTTTGACCTCGCTCATCGGACGCACCCTGCAACCGCCGACGCAGGGATATCGCGTTGCGCCTCCAGGTGTGCGGCCCTACGGTCACCGGCATGTCCTTACGTCTCCGTATGCGTCAAGCACTGCCGGAAGCGATGCGCGCCCGCGACAAGGCAGCGGTGAGCGCCCTGCGCGCGACACTTGCCGCGTTGGACAACGCCGAGGCAGTGCCCGTGGACGAAGCCGCGCTGCGCGGCGTGGCCCTCGAGCACTCGCCCGTCGGTGTCGGCGTCACCGAAGCGGCACGGCGTGAGCTGAGTGAGCACAGGGCGGTGGAGGTCGTACGCGCCGAGGTCGCCGAACGCCTCGAGACCGCAGCACAGTTGACGGCGCCCGCGCACGCCGACCGAGCCGCGCGACTCCGAGCGGAGGCCGCGGTGCTGCTTCGGTTCCTCGACGGTTCCGGCGCCGCGTAGGACGCCGGGCGGGCTGGTTTTGTCCAGCCCGCTAGGGACGGTCGGCCATCGGGACGCGGCTGAGGGCCTCTCGGAGGGTCTGGGACAGGTCGGGGACGGGGATGCCCAATTCCTGTAGCCAGCCAACCACTTGCGCAATCGGCGCGTTCATCTGCCGGGACTTCTGGATCAGGTCGTAGAGGTCGACCTCGCAGTCGATGGTCAGGAAGAGGTCCTCGTCCTCGTTGATCCTCAGCAGCTCTAGGGCCGAGGCGAAGGTCAGGCCCTCCGGGATGTCCCGGCAGGAGGACTCGAGGCCGTAGACGCGAAGACGGTCCGCCAGGGCGCTGGGGCTGGTGAAGAGCGAGCGTGCCGCTGCGATGAAATGCGCGAAAGGCATGGCGTCGGCCGTCGTCACCCCGGCCCACTCGAGCGGGCCGTCGTCCCTGTAGAGGAACTCGCTTCCCGGCACGAGGAGCCGACGCGGGCGGAACGGTACGTCGAATCCGTAAGCCCGCATGCGATCGATGGCTTCTCTCAGCGTGCATCCCTGGCGACGCGCCACGTCGAAGAAGTGCGTGTAGGGGATCGGCTCGTGCCGGCGGAACGACCGCCACGTCTTGGTGCGGAGATAGGCGAGGTCATCGGGATCCGCGTCGTCGGGAAACGTCGACGGCGGGGCGAACCCCAGGTCTGCCAACATGCCCAGGACATCGCGCGGCCGTTCACCGAGCCCGCGGGCAGCGGCCAGCACATGTCCCGGCGGCACTTCCTCCGAGCGGCTCAGCCAAGGCCACCGCCCGTCCAACTTCTCACTGAGCAGCCTCACCACCCGGAAATCGGGGAGATCCGGCAGCCCTTCGGCGTCGGTTCTCAGTCCGTACGCGGACAGGCGTGCGCAGACCTCCGCCACCGGAAGCCCGAGGATCCATCCGGCCCCTACGATATGGCCCGCGGGAACCTCCTTGTCCGGATCGACCCAGCCCAGCCGCCCCTTGCGGCGGCCGAGTTCCCGCTGCAGCAAGCGGTCCTCTCTCGCCGCAGCGGATAGCCTGACGTAGCTCTCGGGCACGTCCATGCCACAGCGACGCCACTCCGCGGCAACACTGTCGGCATCGCCGTCCGTCCACCCCACCATCTCCATGAATTCGTCGAACTTCGCCGACGCGTCGCGTGGCATTCCACCGATGCGCTTGGCGCGGTCCACCAGCGACTCCACCGGCGTCCCCCAACGCCGCGCAAGACCCAGCAAGTGATCCGCTGTGTAGCGCGCGTCCCTGGACCAGTCCCAGAACAGCTCGGTGGAGTCGTCTCCCGGCGCGGCCAGGAGATCCCGATCGGACGGCATCGCCGGAAGCACGTGCCGGGCTTCGGCGATCTCAGGGCACGCTTCCACCAGTTCCGCCAGGATCTGGCTCCCGCCATGGGCCATGAGCCGCCACAAATAGACGGAGTCGGGGGGATGGCCCCGTGGTGACGACCACGGATCGCGCGGCCGTGCCTGGACTCCGAGAATCCTGGCGTCGGCAAGGAAGCAACCCGTACGTGAAACGACGAGTTGTCGTCCCCCGAACCGCAGCATCCGCCCCGACTCGACGGCTGCCGCCGTCAACAGGTCTCCCAGCACCATGCTCTCTTCGGCCACCCGGCAGATCCATTCGTAGCTGGGCAGCACCGCTGTGCTGGAAGCGCCGGCGACCAACGGAACCGCCGCCCGTTCGATCAGATCCTTGACCTGGCCCGACACGTCGTCGAGAACCGTGCGTCGGTCCGCCGAGAGCCGCTGGGGCGTCGATGCGCCGAAGAGGTTGACCACGGCTCCCGTCAGGCCGGAACGGCTGGACGACAGAACTCCCGGCCGGGCCTCGGGGTGGACGACCAGCCCGTCCACCAACAACCCGCCCCCGTACTCGCACCAGATCACCTGCGTGCCCTCGGGCGATTCCTGCCACGGCACCGTCCTTCCGCTGGCGTCAAGGCCGAAGGGCTCATTTCCCGGTGCCTTCCTGCTCCTGAGCTGGCCGGCCTTCCAGCGCGTTCGGCGTGGCCCGTGCGTCACGGAAGTGGGGAATTCCGCGATACCGAGCACGCGCTCCAGAGCGTTCAGACACGACCAGCCCGGGTCGTGCTCCTCCCCGCCGCGCAGATACAGCCGGACCCGGGTGCCGGCCTCCTCGCCGCGCTCCTTGAGCCGCACGATCCGGAAGAGATGGCCGGGGCCGAAGACGGTGACTTCGAGAAGCGGCCCCAGCTCTCCGTTCACGCCCATGCGGCAGGTCGTCACCCGCATTTCGTCGGCGAGCATGAAATAGCTCAACACGCCGATTCCGAAGCGGCTGTTCGGGTGCAGTTCCACCGGCGGCCGGGCCTGCGCCCACTCCTCCCGCTCGAGCTTGAAGTCGACCTGATCGACGAATCGCGAGCCGGCCCGGCAGAAGACGCCGCGCAATTCGGATTCGCCCATGCCGACGCCGTTGTCCCGGCACTCGACGTACGCGCGGCCCTCGCCCCCGTCCTCCGCGTCCTGCTCGAACTCGATCTCCCCCTCGTAGGCGTACGAGGCGTCGTCCCGGGTGCGGTCCAGGTACTGCGTACGGGCGCGGCGGTAGCGGCAGGCGTCCAGCGCGTTCTGGTAGAGCTCGCGAATGGCGAGGTCGCGGTCCTTGTAGAGCTGGATGCCCATGAGGAGGTCGCGCACGCGGCGCTCGTCGAGGCGGAAGGCGGCCCAGCCGGTGAAGACGCCCTCGGCCGGGGTCGCCTCGTCGGCGGAGAGGCGGGCCGGCAGGGGCGGCATGGGGTGGGTGACGCGGTCGTGGGCGGTGCGGCGGACGGTGGTGAGGAGGTCGTCCGCGCGTGCCACGTACGCGCGGAGGCCCTCGATCACCGCCTCGTGGTGGCACTCCGCCCTGTCTCTTATACAGGGATGCCGACGTGCTCGACGACGATCTGCGGCAGTGCGGTGATCTCGCGGCTCACGCCGTGGGCCAGCGCGAGGAGGAGGGCGAGCCGCTGGTCGCGGATGCGTTGCTGCCCGCCGCGGCGGACTCGTACCGAGTCGTCCGCCGGAAGGGTGTCGAGGTATTCGCGGTTGCAGACGTCGGGGCCGCGGCGGAGGCCGTGCAGGAGGCGGCAGACGCGCTTGAGGCCGAGGATCTCGCCCAGGGCCTCGGCCGGCTCCCCCATCCGCTGGAGGAGCTCGCGGACCGTGGCCGGGTGCGAGAATTCCTCGTGCTGCGCGAGCCAGCGGTGGAAGAGCCACCAGCCGATGGCTTCCGCTGCCTCGGGGCGCTGCAGGGCGCGGTTGACCAGGAGGTCGTAGCCCTCGGCGAAGACCTCGAAGGAGGTGCGGGCCGGGGCGGCGTTCGGCAGCCGGCGGAGCGTCGTCGGCTCGGCCACGGGCAGCAGCGCGGCCGTCAGGCGCAGGTACCGCACGCGGTGGAGGAACGGCATGAGGACCAGCAGCGCGGCCTCGGCGGGGTAGAGGTCGAGGTGGCGGCCGCTCTCGTC
>KL569528.1:24181-26208 GCA_000715685.1 Streptomyces lilacinus | reverse complement strand
GATGTGTATAAGAGACAGCTCCGTGGCCTCGGCGAACCGGAGGACGCCCCCGTCGTCCTGCCAGGGGTCGCCGGTCGCCGGCTCCGGCCGCGCCGCGTCCCGTAAGCGCGCGAGGGCGGCGACGGCCTCGGCGGTTCGCTGCCGGAAGAAGTCGACGTCACGCCCGGCGGGAACGTGCTGCCAGACGGTGGAGTCGAGGGCCGACTCGACCCAGGGGTCGAGGAGAGCGGACGACATCGGAGGCGGCGACGAGTGGTTGATGTTGATCGTCTGCGCCTGGTAGAGCGTGCCCACCGTGGACGCCCCCACCGAGTTCCACGTCTCACCCTGCCGCCCCACGCGCCCCGCCCCTCCGCCACCCCACAACGGTGGGGTCCAGCGTAGGAGCTTGGCCGTCCGCAGCGGACGACAAAAGACAAAAGGCAAGGAGTTTGGTTACCCACTCCTCGCCACTCTCAACATATAGCGCACCGGGGGCCTTGCCACAAGGCCCCGGTCGTGCTGCAGAATCACCGGCCGAGGCCGCAACCTGCGGAAATCGGGGATTCGCGAAGCACATGGGGGACTTTCATGATTGACGTCATCATCGCCGGCGGCGGACCGACCGGCCTGATGCTGGCCGGCGAGCTGCGGCTGCACGGCGTGCACGCGGTCGTGCTGGAGAAGGAGCCGGAGCCGGCCGCGTACGTCCGCGCGCTCGGCCTGCACGTGCGCAGCATCGAGGTGATGGATCAGCGCGGTCTGCTGGAGAGGTTCCTCGAGCACGGCCAGCAGTACAGGGTCGGTGGTTTCATCGCCGGCATCGAGACGCCCTGGCCCGACCGGATGGACACCGCGCACGGCTACGTCCTCGGCATCCCGCAGACCACCACCGACCGCCTGCTGGCCGAGCACACGGCCGAGCTCGGCGCCGAGATCCGGCGCGGCTGCGAACTGGTCGGGCTGAGCCAGGACGAGGACGGGGTGACCGCCGAGCTGGCCGACGGCACGCGGCTGCGCTCGCGCTACCTCGTCGGCTGCGACGGCGGCCGCAGCACGGTGCGCAAGCTGCTCGGCGTCGGCTTCCCCGGCGAGCCCAGCAGGGTCGAGACGCTGCTGGGCGAGATGGAGGTGGCCGTGTCACAGGAGACGCTGACCACCGTGATGGCCGAAGTCCGCAAGACCCAGAAGCGGTTCGGTTTCATGCCCCTCGGGGAGGGGGCGTACCGCGTCGTCGTGCCCGCCGAGGGGGTGGCCGAGGACCGCACGGTCCCGCCGACCCTCGAGGAGTTCAAGCAGCAACTGCGGGCCGTCGCGGGCACCGACTTCGGCGTGCACTCGCCGCGCTGGCTGTCCCGCTTCGGCGACGCCACCCGCCTGGCCGAGCGCTACCGGGCCGGCCGGGTGCTGCTGGCCGGCGACGCGGCGCACGTCCACCCGCCGACCGGCGGGCAGGGCCTGAACCTCGGCATCCAGGACGCGTTCAACCTCGGCTGGAAACTGGCCGCCGAGGTGAACGGCTGGGCGCCGGAGGGCCTGCTGGACAGCTACCACGCCGAACGGCACCCGGTGGCCGCCGCCGTGCTGGACCACACCCGCGCGCAGATGCAGCTGATGTCCACCGAGCCGGGCGCCCAGGCGGTGCGCCGGCTGGTGACGGAACTGATGGACTTCGAGGAGGTGAACCGGTACCTGATCGAGAAGCTCACCGCGATCAGCATCCGCTACGACTTCGGCGAGGGCCACGAACTGCTCGGCCGGCGCCTGCGGGAAGCTGAAGCAGGGGCGCCTCTACGAGCTGACGCACGGCGGCCGCGGCCTGCTGCTCGACCAGACCGGCCGACTCTCGGTGGAGGGCTGGGCGGACCGGGTCGACCACGTCGTCGACGTCAGCGAGGAACTGGACGTACCGGCGGTGCTGCTGCGGCCGGACGGCCACGTGGCGTGGGTCGGCGAGGACCAGGCGGATCTGCTGACCCACCTGCCCACGTGGTTCGGCGCCGCGGCCGGCTGAGCACGCCGCCGCGCCGGACGGGGCGGCACCGCGG
>KL569528.1:21779-23936 GCA_000715685.1 Streptomyces lilacinus | reverse complement strand
GTGTATAAGAGACAGGCGGAGAGGTGTTCCGCGAGCGATCAGTTCGACGGTGGGGTGCCGGTGAGGACGTCTCCGGCGTTGGCCACCAGCTCGGCACCGGCCAGGGCGACGCCGTCGGCTGTGCCCGCGGCAGAACCGGCCGTACCGGCAACGCCCGTCCCTACGGCGCCCGTTCCTCCCGAGATCGTCTTGTCGGACGTGCGGACCGCATCGGTCGTCGCGGATGTTGCCAGGCCGGTGGCCGAACCGCCCGCCTTGGCCACGGCGAGTCCGGCCTGATGGGTGAGCCCGCGGACGACGTCCCCGGGATCGGCCGAGGCCGATGCTGTCGCTCCCACCAGCACAGCCGCGGTGAGCGTCATGACGGCAAGGACGTGCCGACGACGAAGCTTGCTCATGATGGCCTCCTGGTCTCTTGTCGGCTGTCATTCGTCTGGGCGAGGTGCGCGAGCCTCTGGAGATCGTCGGCGTCCGCCGGGATCGTGGATCCGACGACCGTCCCGCTGCTGCCGAAGGCGACGGCCAGCGGCGTGCGGTCGAGGTGGAGAGCGCGTGCGGCCTCGCCGCCGCGTTCGTGGAGGATGGTGATCCATGCGGGCAACGGCCTCGACGCGAGAGCGGCCGCGTCCCGTGCGTCGCTGATCGCCAGGATCCTCACCGAGCGGTCGGGTTGGGGCGCATGGCCGAGCCGCTCCAGCAGTCGATCGCAGGGGCCGCAGGCCGGGCTGAGGGCCAGCATGACAAACGGCCGGCCGCGCAACTCGGCTGTCGGCACCGGCTGCTGGTCCGCGTCCAGAAGGGTGACGTCCGGCAGTGGCGTACCGACAGGTGGCCCGATGTCTGGTTGCGCGGCGTGCAGAAACGCTTCCAGGCGTGCCAGGACCGTGCTCGTGCGTGTCACCAGCCCGATGATGACCAGTGTCTGGGCAAGGGTCACAGCCGCCAAGGCCGCGAGGACCGTGATCCACGGCCAGCTCAAAGCGGTCCCCCTGGGAAGCGATCGACAATACGGTTCATGGCGTTGTGCAGCCTCCAAGCGCCCGTGACCAGAGCGGTCAGTGCCGCGACCGAGCCCAGAACGATGACCACCGCCGTGCCGGCGGCAGCCGAAACAACCCGGGTCCCGCCGGGCCCGAGCGGCGCCGCCACCCCGAAGCCGGTGTCGGGCCACAGGGCGACCACGGCCCCTCCCACCGCGAGCAGGAGGTTCCGCGCCACCAGGGTCCAGCTCACGGGCCGGTCACCGGCAGGCCCACCGCAACCACAGTCAATGAGCCGCCCGCGCATCAGATTGACCGACATGCCGACGGTGAACGCCGTGAGCAGCCCCGCCGCCAGTACCCCGGCGCATCGCGGTAGCGCGTCGGTCAGGAGCAGGACACCGCAGAGGACTTCGACCACGGGAATGGCGCCCGCCGCAGCGGGGACCGCCCAGGCGGGAAGCATGTGGTAGCGAGCCACAGCGGCAGCGAAGGACGCCCGGCGCCGAAGCTTCACCATCCCCCTCGGCAGCAGCACAGCGGCGAGGGCCAGTCGCACGGCCAGCACGCCGACGACGGACGGGCCGCTCATCAACGCCCGGCTGCCCGCGCGCGGGCACACGCCTCTTTCAGCAAGACCATCTCCTCCTTGCCGGCGTTAACCAAGTCGATGTCGTCCGTGCACTGCAAGTAGCAGCTCTGCCGATAACTCAACGCGTCGCAGCGGCACCTGTCGTCGTCCGGCAGGCAGACCGCGAGCCGCGCGCTCTCAGTGGACATGCATGCGTCGAACACCGCCTTGTTCGCGCACGTCGCCCAAGCCGGACCGGCGCCGACCAGGCCGAGCACCACCGCCCCACCCGCTCCCAGCGCCGACGCCAACGAGGTCAGTACCCACCGCCGAGACCGCGGCGTCGCATCGCGTGTTCCCCGGAAACTCATCCCCACCCCCTGATTCGGGACAACAAGGAGAATGTAGTGAATCCATACCGATACAATGGGCTCTTCGCTTAAAACCACTCATTGTGGGTATAGCCGCGAACAGCCGTAGCCCGCACCCGGCCACCGCGTCCTCAACGGGCGGCCACCGCCCCCAGCAAGCGCTGCGCGATCCCCGGCGCGCCGCCCCCGTCCAGGGCCGCCGTGCCGTAGCCGTAGACCTGTCTCTTATACACAT
>KL569528.1:20648-21538 GCA_000715685.1 Streptomyces lilacinus | reverse complement strand
GTGCCGTAGCCGTAGACGACACGGCGGTTCAGGTCGGTCGACGCGAACGCCGCGCTGCGGTAGCCGAGGTCGCCGCCCGTCTTGCCCCACATCAGCGAGCCGTCCGGCAGCGGGACGGACATCAGCACCGTGCTGAAGCAGGCGGAACCCTTCTCCGGGCCGGTGTTGCAGTGCGTGCCGTCCGCGTACGGGACCGGCTTGCCGTCCTTGCCGCGCGGCACGGCGTACAGCTCCGCCTGCTGCGCCGGGCGCAGGAGACGGCCCTCGAGGAGGCCCTTGAGGAAGCGGTCCAGATCGGCCGTCGTGGAGATCATGCTGGCCGGCAGGCCGCCCTGCTCGTTGACGTCGACCGGTCGGCCCGCGCCGGTGGGCACGTACCCGGGCACGTACGGGCGTGGGATCCGCACCGTGCGGCCCGGCGCGGAGGTGCCCTTCATCTTCAGCGGCACCAGGACGCGCCGGCTGACCTCCTCCGGGAAGGAGTGGCCGGTGATGTCCTCGATGAGCTTGCCGGCCACGCGGTAACCGAGGGAGTTGTACTCCTGCTTGGTCCCGGGCGCGAACCGCGGACCGGGCCACGCGCGGCCCGCTGGCCGGAGCGTCTGCTGGACGATCTCGTCGAAGGTGAAGAAGTGGAAGCGGCCCTCGACGACCTCGTCCGGGGACGGCACGGACGTGGCGCCGTCGAAGTCCTGCGGCAGGCCGCTGGTGTGGTTGAGCAACTGCCGTACGGTGATGGGCTGAAAGGTCTCCGGCAGCAGCCCCGGCATGTAGTGCTGCACTGTCTCGTCGAGGTTCACCCGGCCCTCGGCGGAGAGCTGCAGCAGGACGACCGCCTCCATGGGCTTGGCGCTGTCTCTTATACACATCTCTGATGGCGCGAGGGAGGC
>KL569528.1:20214-20383 GCA_000715685.1 Streptomyces lilacinus | reverse complement strand
GTCTCCCCCGCCTTGTGCACCTGGGCCACGGCACCCGCCATGCCGTCGCCGGGATGCACCGCGACCGCCTCGCGCAACGCCGCGCGGTCCAGCTTCGCGCCCGGCTTCACGTCCGGCTTCACGGGTGCCTCCGCGGCGGCGTGCGCGGCGTTCGCGGCCTGCGCGGGGC
>KL569528.1:19277-19903 GCA_000715685.1 Streptomyces lilacinus | reverse complement strand
GATGTGTATAAGAGACAGGCCAGGGTCAGGGCGGTCGGGGAGCGGCGCATGAGCATTCCAATCGAAGGGCGAACGAACTCCCTCGACTCTCCCCAACCAAGATCAACCGGCCATCCGGTCGATCCCGGTCCGGCCCCCGAGATCACCCTGAGTCCCCGTCAGGGCACCGCCCCTGAAAAGCCTTTGTTCACACCCGCCCCACCGCGCTACGGTGGCCGCACTCTAAAGATCACGCTCTCTGGAAACCAGGCCGCAGAACGGGAGCAGGCCCGCGCACAGCCGCGCGGAGCCAGGAGGGGCGGCAGCTGATTCGGCATGCCCTCCGGAGGACCCTCCATGAAGATCGGTCTCGGCCTTCCCATCGACGACCCCGCCCTGCTCCTGACCTGGGCCCGGCGCGCCGACGTCGGCCCGTTCAGCACGCTCGGCCTGCTCGACCGGCTCGTCTTCGACAACCCCGAGCCCCTCGTCACCCTCGCCGCCCTCGCCGGCGCCACGTCCCGCATCCGCGTCCAGACCGAGGTGCTGATCGCACCCGTCCACAACACCGCGATGCTCGCCAAGCAGACCGCGACCCTCGACCGTCTGTCGGGCGGCCGCTTCACGCTCGGCATCGGTATCGGCGG
>KL569528.1:18001-19025 GCA_000715685.1 Streptomyces lilacinus | reverse complement strand
GGGGGAGCCGTACGACGACGGCCACGGCGTCGGGCCCATCGGCCCGCTGCCCGGCGACGCCCGGCGGGCCGGAGGTGCTGTTCGGCGGGTTCGCCCCGGCGGCCATCGAGCGGGTCAGCCGCTTCGGCGACGGTTTCCTCGGCGCCGCGCTGCCGCCGCGGTACATGGCCCCGCTGTTCCGCGACGCCGAGGCGGTCTGGGAGAAGTACGACCGTCCCGGCCGACCCCGCCTCGTCGCCCAGGCGAACGTCGCCCTCGGCCCGGAGAGCACCGTCGAGCAGGCCCGGCGCACCATCCGCGCCTACTACGACTTCAGCGGCCGCGCCGACCACGTGGCGGAGGGGCTGCTCACCACGCCCCACGCCATCCGCGAGGCGGTCGACGCCTTCGTCGGCATCGGCGCGGACGAGGTCATGCTCTACTGCTGGTCGTCGGACGTCGACCAGGTCGACCGCCTCGCCGACGCGCTGTTCTGACGCGCTCTTCTGACGCGCTGGGGGCCCTTCGCCAGCCCCGCCCTTTCACCGGTTCCCGGGGCTCCGCCCCAGGCCCGCGGATCGCGCTGCGCGCGGTGTCCTCAGCACGACCCGCAGCTCGAGCCACCGCCGTCACCGGACCCGCCGTGGTCCCCACCGTGATGGCCACCGTCGTGCCCGCCCCCGCCGTCACCGCCCCCGCCGTCACCGCCGCCGTCGCCACCGCCGCCGTCGCCGCCGTCCGGCGCGTCGCCGCCGCCCTCGCCGTGCCCATGGCCCCGCTTCTTCCGGCGTTTGCCCCACGAAAACAGCCCCATGAAGACAGCCTTCCCCCGTTTTCCCCCGAGCCGGCGGCGCACGGAAGCACCTACGGCCGCATCCGCGCCCACGGGTCGCCCTCGCCCGCCATGACGTACGCCCCCGCCTCGAGGCGGGCGATCAGGCCGCGGGCCCAGCGTTCGCCGCTGCCCGCGATGTCCTCCCAGAGGCCCCCGATCTCGGCGATGTGGCCCCAGTCCTCGCCCTCCGCCGGGGTCCAGCGGCGGCGG
>KL569528.1:15426-17761 GCA_000715685.1 Streptomyces lilacinus | reverse complement strand
CCCCAGTCCTCGCCCTCCGTCGGGGTCCAGGGGCGGCGGATGTCCACCTGCCACTCCTCGAGGGCGGCCACCCGGCGGCGGAGCAGGGTGATGGCCTCGGCGCGGGGGAGGTCGACGATGAAGCCGACGCAGGCGGTGAGGATGTCGACCTTCTGGTCGCGGGAGGCGAGAGCCGCGCGGAGGAGGGAGAAGTACTCCGCCTCACCGGCCTCCGTCAGTTCGTACTCGGTGCGCGGAGGGCCGCCGGCCTCGCTGGGGGCGGTGGCGTGGGCGAAGAGGAGTTCCTGCTTCGCCATGGTCTTGAGGGCGTGGTAGATCGAGCCCGGCTGGGCGTTGGACCACTCCTGCGCGCCCCACATCTCCAGGTCGCCGCGGACCTGGTAGCCGTGGGCGCGGCCGTGTTGCCGGACCGAGCCCAGGACCAGCAGCCGGATCGCCGACATCTTCCGCCTCAGTCTCCTCGTGCGTACGGACCATCGCTGAGGCGGTCCAGCCTAGGCGCCCGTGGCCTGCTCCTGCGCGACCAGCTCGAAGGCGGTCTTGCCGTCCAGGGACTCGCGGATGATGTCGGCGTGGCCGGCGTGGCGGGCGACCTCCTCGATGAGGTGGAGCACCACCCAGCGCACGGACACCCGGGTGTTCGGCGGGAACCAGGGGGCCTCCGGCAGCGCGAAGGTCTCCTCCAGGGACTGCACGGACTGGACGTAGCGCTCGGTCTCGGCCGCGACGGCCGCCCAGTGGGCGAGCTGGCCCTCGACGGTCTCGTCCTCGAGGAGGCGGAAGCTCTCCGGCCAGTTCGACTCGTCGCGGGCGATGACCGGCGGCAGGCCCTGGGCGCGGCGGACCCAGCCCTGCTCGGTCTCCACGACGTGCTTGAGCAGGCCGGAGAGGGACAGCTCGCTGGCGCTGGGCCTGGTCGCGGCCTGCTCCGCCGTGAGGCCCAGGAGGGCCCGGCGGAGGCCGCCGCGCTGCGCCTCCAGGAAGGCCAGGAGGGTGCCGCGCTCGTCGGACGGGTTCTTCTCGATCACGAAGGTGGGCATGCGCGTGTCGCCTTTCGTTCCGCCGTCACCGCGAGGCCGTGTCGCTCGCGATGGATCAACGGTACGACCCGAGTAGGTCAGATCGCGTCCTATATCCCGAGGCTCCTGGGCTGTGTCAGAAGGGGAATCTGCTGCGGCCGTGCTGGATCGATATCCACTTCGTCGTCGTGAACGCTTCCACCATCGACTCGCCGTTCAACCGGCCCACCCCCGAGTGCTTCTCGCCCCCGAAGGGCACGAGGGGCTCGTCGTGGACCGTGCTGTCGTTGACGTGGACCATGCCCGACTCGATGCGCTTGGCCACCCGTACGCCGCGCTCCACGTCCCCCGTGTGCACGGCGCCGCTCAGCCCGTACGGGGTGGCGTTGGCCAGGCGTACGGCCTCGTCCTCGCCGTCGAAGGGGATGATCAGCGCGACCGGGCCGAAGATCTCCTGCTTCAGGACGGGCGAGTCCTCCGACAGGCCGGTGAGCACGGACGGGGCGACCAGCGTGCCGTCCGCCTCCCCGCGCAGCAGGGCGGTGGCGCCGTCCGCGACGGTCTGCTCCACCAGGGTGGTGACGGCCTCCGCCTGCCCGGAGTTGATGAGGGGGCCGATGTGCGTAGCCGGGTCGCCGGGGTCGCCGACCTTGAGGGTGCGCACCTTGGCGACGAACTTCTCCGTGAACTCGGCCTCCACCGACCGGTCGACCAGCACGCGGTTGGCGGCCATGCAGACCTGCCCCTGGTGGATGAAACGGCTGAAAACAGCGGCGTCCACGGCGTAGTCGAGGTCGGCGTCGTCGAGGACGATCAGCGCGCTGTTGCCGCCGAGCTCGAGGATCGTGCGCTTGAAGTGGGAGGCGGCGACCGTGGCCACGTGCCGGCCGACCTTGTCGGAGCCGGTGAAGGAGATGACCTTGGGCACCGGGTGCTCGATGAGCGCGTCGCCTATCTCGGCTATGTCGGTGATCACGACGTTGAGGACGCCGCCGGGCAGGCCCGCGTCCTCGAAGAGCTTGGCGACCAGGCCGCCGCCGCAGATCGGGGTGTTCTGGTGGGGCTTGAGGACGACGCCGTTGCCGAGCGCGAGCGCGGGGGCGACCGACTTGATCGACAGCAGGAAGGGGAAGTTGAAGGGGCTGATCACCCCGACGACCCCGACCGGGACGCGGTAGAGCCGGTTCTCCTTCGTGTCGTCCGGGGACGGCAGGATGCGGCCCTCCGGGCGCAGCGCGAGCTGGATCGCCTCCCGCAGGAACTCGCGGGCCAGGTGGAGCTCGAAGGCGGCCTTCACGGCCTGTCTCTTATACACA
>KL569528.1:10048-15196 GCA_000715685.1 Streptomyces lilacinus | reverse complement strand
CCGCCGCACTCGGCGGTGATGGCGGCCGTCAGGTCCGCCTCGTTGTCGTCGATGATGCGCAGGGCGCGCTCGAAGACCAGACGGCGGGTGTACGGGTTGGTGGCCGCCCAGCCGGGCTGGGCCCGCTCGGCGGCGCGGTAGGCCTCGTCGATCTCGGCGACGCCGGCGATGGTGATGGAGGCGAGCTTCTCACCGTCGTAGGGATTGAAGTCGACGATGTCCCAGGAGCCGGTGCCGGCCCGCCACTCGCCGTCGATGTACTGGGCGGCCACCGCGTCGAAGCCGCTTGCGTACGATCCGCTTGCGTACGATCCGTAGGACATGCGCCATCCCGTCTGCGAAATCCGGGGCGCCCGTGACGCCCGTCATGATGTGCGTACCCCTGATTTCACGTCATCGTACTGACGTCTCAAAGGAGTTGCAGGAGCCGACCGATGAGGTCCCTGGTTTTGGCCGGGGAGAGACTGTCGGCGTGCAGGCGCTCCATGACGCGCTCGTACTGGGCCACGTCCTCCGCCTTGTCCAGGTAGAGGGCGCTGGTGAGCTGCTCCAGGTAGACGAGATCGACCAGGTCGGACTCCGGGAAGCGCAGCAGCGTGAAGGCACCGCTCTCGCCGGCGTGGCCGCCGTGGGCGAAGGGCATCACCTGCAGCGTCACGTTGGGCTGCTCGGAAATGTCGACGAGGTGCTGGAGCTGGTTGCGCATGACCGTTTCATCACCGTACGGCCGGTGCAGCGCGGCCTCGTCGAGGACCGCGTGGAAGCGGGGCGCCCGCTCCGAGAAGAGCAGCTTCTGGCGCTCCATGCGCAGCGAGACGCGCCGCTCGACCTCGGCGTCGCAGGCCTTGGGCTGGCCGCGGACGACGACCGCGTGGGCGTAGCCCTCGGTCTGCAGCAGGCCGTGCACGAACTGCACTTCGTAGATCGAGATGTCGGAGGCGGCGCCCTCCAGGCCCACGTAGGTCTGGAACCAGCTGGGCAGGACGTCGCCGTAGCTGTGCCACCAGCCCGCGACGTTGGCCTCGCGGGCCAGGCCCAGCAGCGCCTCGCGCTCGGCGCCGTCGGTGACGCCGTAGAGGGTGAGCAGATCCTCCACGTCGCGCGCCTTGAAGCTCACCCGGCCCAACTCCATACGGCTGATCTTCGATTCGGACGCTCGGATCGAGTACCCCGCCGCCTCGCGCGTGATCCCGCGCGACTCGCGCAGCCGCCTGAGCTGGGAGCCCAGGAGTATGCGTCGCACCACGGAACCGCTCGACTCGCTCGTGGCCATCTCTGGGACCCTTCCTCTTCCGGTCCTGTTCCGGTCTGTCGTACCCGCGCCTCTCTGAGGGCGACCCCCGCGGCCCTCGGCGCCGAAGTCTGCCACCTCCGGGCTCCGTTGCGTGCGGGTGCGGTTACCCAGACAAGCCACGGGCAGGAGCTCTACCACAGGGGGCGTAGGGAGAATTGCTCCCCAACCCCCATGCGCGCCCCCAAATCCACCGCGTGCACGTGCATCTGCCCTTGCATCCGCCCGGCGCATTGGCAACCATGGAGCTCGCACACGTGCACGTCACGTCCTCGATTGCCAGGAGTGCCTCGGATGGGTACCGAAGGATCGACTGTGCTCTCTCCCTTATGGCGAGAGCTGCCCCCGATCGACTCATCCGTTGTCTCCACTTCCGCCTCCTGTACGCTCCCGCCGCGCTTCGAAGCCGTAGGAAACGCGCGGAAGTTCACCAGAGCGATGCTCGAGCGGTGGGAGCTGGGCGCTCTCTTCGACGAGGTGGCGCTCGTCGTCTCCGAGCTCGTGACGAACTCGATGCGGTACGCCCTTCCGGCGGACCGCCGCGACCGCCTGCGCGATCTGGATCAGCTGGACCGACTGGATCGGTTGGACCAGCTGGATCGACTGGATCGGCTGGAGGGGACGGGCGGGCCCGGCATGCCGGCGGGGGGCGACGTCGAGCCGTTCGTACGGCTGCATCTGATGCGCTGGACGTCCCGGCTGGTGTGCGCGGTCCGCGATCCGAGCGAGACGGGGCCGGTGGTCGGCGAGGGAGAGGCCGACGCCGGCGCCGAATGCGGGCGCGGGCTGTTTCTGGTGGAGTCGTTCAGCGACGCCTGGGGCTGGCACCCCCTCGCGGGAGCGGCCCACGGCAAGGTCGTCTGGGCTCTGTTCCGGCTGCCGCGCGAACGCGACTAGATCACGGGGTTAGTCGCGCAGCAGGTAGTCGAATTCGCCGTCCTTGATGCCGAGCACCATGGCTTCGATCTCGGCGGGTGTGTACACGAGCGCCGGACCGTCCGGGTGGCGGGAGTTGCGCACGGCGACCCCGCCACCCGGCAACTTCGCGAACTCCACGCAGGACCCCTGGGAGTTGGAGTGCCGGCTCTTTCGCCATACGACATCTTCGATGTCCGAGGCGGCCATGCCGTTGTACGCCTGGGCCACTGGACTCTCCCGGATCATTGCAGGGGGCATCCTCGTCCGCCTGAACACGGTTTCGAGGACGTCAACTGCTCCGGATCATAGCCGCGTTCATGTGCCTCTGCATGAGCCGATGCACGTGCACTCAGGGTGTTCCCGCCACTACTTCACGACTTCCGCGCGGAAGATGAACTTCCAGCGGAAGCGCCTCCGGAATAGGGCAGCAGGGCCATCTCCCGTGCATTCTTGATCGCTCGGGAGAGCTGTCGCTGCTGCTGTGCGGTGACCCGCGTCACCCGGCGACTGCGGATCTTCCCGCGATCAGAAATGAACTTCCGGAGGAGATCGGTGTCCTTGTAGTCGATGTACGTGATTCCGGCGACATCCAGGGGATTTCGACGCGGCTTGAGGTGGGGGTTCCTGCGGAGATCGGGTCGGCGGGACATTTGAGAGAAAGTCCTTTCGGGGGTGCTACGGGCCCGGTACGGGCTGCGGGCGTGGTCAGGAAACGGGGTCGAGGAGCTCGTCGAACGCGGGCGACAGGCCGCGCCACGCCGCCTCGCCCGCCGCGTACTCGGCGTCCGTGAGCAGGCAGGACTCCAGCAGCGAGCGCAGCCCCTCCCGGTCGAGGTCCGGGGAGGTGAAGGTGAGGTACTGCCCGCGGTCGCCGTGCTCCGGGTGCCAGTCCAGGGCCGCGGCCACGCGGCGCTCGGCGGGGACGAGGTCCCAGGCCGCGTCCGGCAGGGAGGCCAGCCACGGCCCGGCGTTCTCCACGCACAGGGCGCCGCCGGCCGCGTCCCACGCCAGCAGGTTCTCGGGCCGGTCGGCGAGCCAGAAGCGGCCCCGGCTGCGGGCCGCGGCGCAGGTCAGGTCCTCCAGGGCGGCGTGGAGCCGGCCCGGGTGGAACGGGCGGTGCCCGCGCCACACGAGCTGTCTCTTATACACATCACGGAATCGACCGGAATCCGTCGTGCCGCGGGGGCGAGTTGGGCCAGCAGCGCGTGGTCCCGCGGCTCCGCGGGCTCCGGCCCGCCCGCCAGGGCCAGTACGGACACGTACTCCAGCTGACGGGCGAAGGTGTCGCCGATCGTGCGCTGATCGGTCGGCGCGGACGCGAGACCGGCCTCGGCGAGGTCGTCGCCGCCGGCCAGCACGGGCAGGACGAGCGCGGGGTCGACGGCCGTGAACACGCCCGTCAGCCGGGCCTCCGGCGCGGCGTGCGCGGCCACGACCTCGGCCATCGCCTTCGGCTCGACGGAGTCCCACAGTTCGACGACGGCCAGGCGGCAGTCCCCCGCCGCGGCCAACCGCTCCAGCTCGGGGACGAGGTCCTCGCGCAGCGCGCAGCAGGCGCAGTCGTTGACCAGGGGCGCCTCGCCGTCGTCGAGGAGGCCGCGGGCGTCCCGTACGGTCCGGCGGACGGTGCCTGTACCGGCTCCGGTGCGGGTGCCGGCCGTCGAGAGGTCGTGGTGGAGGGCGACGCTGCCGGGGACGTATAAGAGACAGGACCAGGACGACGGGCAGGGCGCCGCTTTCGACCGACATCAGCGGCCGCCCTCACGCATGCCGCGCGTGCCGTAGCGGCGCTCGAAGCGTTCCACGCGGCCGGCGGTGTCCAGGACGCGGGCGGTGCCCGTGTAGAAGGGGTGGCTCGCCGAGGAGATCTCGACGTCGACGACGGGGTAGGTGTTGCCGTCCTCCCACTCGATCGTCCTGTCGCTGGTCGCGGTGGAACGGGTGAGGAAGGCGAAGTCCGCCGCGCGGTCGCGGAAGACGACGGGGCCGTAGGGCGGGTGGATTCCGGGCTTCATGACGGGGGATCAGCGCTCCTCTCGGAAGACGACGTGACGGCCGACGACGGGGTCGTACTTGCGCAGTTCCAGGCGGTCGGGGTCGTTACGGCGGCTCTTGCGGGTGACGTAGGTGTAGCCGGTGCCGGCGGTGGACCGGAGCTTGACGACGGGGCGTAGGTCGGTGCGGGCCATGGGGGCTACTATACAGAAATGGTTCTCATTTTCATTAGGAGGGATGCGTCATGTCCGCCCACTGCCAACTGACCGGCCGCAAGCCGGGCTTCGGCAACACCGTCTCCCACTCCCACCGGCGCACCAGTCGCCGCTTCGACCCCAACATCCAGCGCAAGCGCTACTGGCTCGCGAGCGAGGGGCGCCACGTGCGGCTCACGCTCAGCGCGAAGGGGATCAAGACGGTGGACGCGATCGGCGTCGAGGCGGCGGTGGCCCGGATCCGGGCCCGCGGAGAGAAGGTCTGACAACCATGGCGAAGAAGAGCAAGATCGCGAAGAACGAGGCGCGGAGGGTCGTGGTCGCGCGGTACGCGGCGCGGCGGATGCTGCTCAAGGCGATCATCCGGGATCCGAAGCGGCCGGAGGAGGAACGCGCTGCGGCGCGGGCCGAGCTCGCGCGGCAGCCGCGGGACGCGAGCGCCACGCGGGTGCGGAACCGGTGCGCGGTGGACGGGCGGCCTCGGGGGTATGTGGGGGCGTTCGGGGTGTCGCGGGTGCGGGTGCGGGGGATGGGGCATGCCGGGTTCTTGCCGGGGGTGCGGAAGTCCAGCTGGTAGCGGTACCGGTGCCGGCCGCTTCGGCGGTGCCGGCCGCTTCGGCGTGCCGGTCGTTCGGCGGTGCCGGTCGGCGACGGCCGGTTCGGCACCGCCGGGCACGTGGGCGGTGGCTGAGCGCCGTTGCGGCGGGGTGGGGTTCCCCAGTCCCGCCC
>KL569528.1:7475-9781 GCA_000715685.1 Streptomyces lilacinus | reverse complement strand
TCCCGCCCCTTCCCGAAACCGGGGCTGCGCCCCGGGCCCCGGTCAGGCCCCCGACCCCGGGCCCAAGCCCGGTGGCAGGAGCAGCAAGGAGTCGGCGTAGCACCACGCCCACTGTTCGCCCGGCTCGAAGGAGCGGGCCACGTCGTGGCCGGTGGTGGTCGTCGCGTGGGCGCTCGCGTGGCGGTTCGGGGAGCTGTCGCAGCAGCCGATGTGGCCGCACGTGAGGCACTCCCGCAGGTGGACCCACGTCGACCCGATGCGCAGACAGTCCTCGCAGCCCTCGGTCGTACTGGGCGTCACTTCGCGGACCTGGTCCAGATGGCCGCAGTCGCGGTCCGTCGGCCGGCCCTCGACATCCGCGGCGACGCGCCAGGCAATCGGCTCGCTCATGTCTCCGAGCGTAGGCCCGCTCGGGCGCCCTCGCGCGCCGAAAGGCGAGGTCAGGGTGATTGTCAGACCCTGCTGCCAGACTCACCACGTGAGCCGGGGAGCGGAGCCGGGCGACGGGGGTGTCCGCCTCCGCCCCCCACTCACGCATGGCTCACGCCTGCCCCGTGCGGCCCATTTCAGCGGGCAGTGCGGCGCGCCGCCTTGCACGATGACAACACACCCCGTGCATCCCCGTGCATCCGTCGCGCACCCCAGGGCAGGCCCGTGATGACCCTCAGTCTCGATCAGTTGACCCGCTGCACCGTGGCCGTCGACCTCGGCGCGGCCAGGACCCGCGTCTACCTCAAGGACACCGGCCTGGTCGTGGACGAACCGAGCCTGGCGGCCGTCAACTGCCGGACGGGCTCGCTGATCGCGGTCGGCTCGCTCGCCGGCGGCATGGCCGGTCGTACGCCGGGCCACATCCGCGTCGTACGGCCCATCTCCGGCGGCACGGTCGTGGACATCGACATGGCGCAGCGCATGCTCCGCTTCCTGGTCAACGACAAGATCCGCCGGGCCTGGCGGCGCAAGCCGATGCTGCGTGCCGCGGTCTGTCTGCCGCACGACGCGGAGCCCATCGCCCAGCGCGCGGCCGTGGAGGTGCTGAGCGCGCTGGGGGCGCGCCGGGTGGAGCTGGTGGACACCCTCATCGCGGCCGCGGTCGGCTGCGGGCTGCCGGTCGAGCGGCCGGAGGCGACGATGATCCTGGTGTGCGGGGCGGCGTCCACGCAGGTCGCGGTGTTGTCGCTGGGGTCCATCGTGGCGGCCGAGAAGGTGCAGGTCGGCGGGGACGCCATCGACTACGCCGTCGTCCAGCACCTGCGCAGCGCGCACGAGCTGATGCTGCCCTCCCAGGGGCTGCACCCGCTGCACCTGGCGCTCTTCGACCCGGACCGCATCGGTTCGGAGGCGGAGGTGCGCGGCCGGGACGTGGCCACGGGCCTGTCCCGGACGGTGCTGGTGAACACCGCCCACGTCCGCGAGGCCATCCAGACCCCGCTCACGGCCGTGATCGACGCGATCGGCCGCGTGCTGCGGCAGTGCCCGCCCGACCTGGTGGCCGACCTCGCCGAGCGCGGGGTGATGCTCGCGGGCGGCAGTGCGATGCTGCCCGGCCTGGACATGATGATCGAGCAGGCCACGGGCATGGTGGTGCGCATCGCGGACCAGCCCGACGTCTGCTCGGTGCTGGGGCTCGGCGCGATGATCGAGGGCAAGGTGCGGCCGCTGCACCTCGACTCGCTGGACGAGACGTCCGCACTTCCGTCTGACTGATTCCGTCTGACTGATTCCTTTCGGTCGGTTTGGGAACTTCTTCAACCTCCGGAACGGTTCTCCCCGTGCACCCCTATTGCACAAGGAGAATCACGCACATGGCGCTCTGGGACCGGCTCAAGGATTCGGCAACGACGATGCAGGGTCAGTTGCTGGCGAAGAAGAACGACCTCAAGAGCGGCGCATTCCGTGACGCGAGCATGGCAATGTGCGCACTGGTGGCGGCCGCTGACGGTTCGATCGACGCCTCCGAGCGGCAGCGCGTCGCCTCTCTGATCGCCACCAATGACGTTCTGAAGAACTTCCCCGCCGACGACCTGCAGGCCCGCTTCAACGACTACTGCCAGAAGCTGTCGGCCGATTTCGACTTCGGCAAGGTCAGCGTCATGCAGGTCATCGGCAAGGTGCACAAGAAGCCGACCGAAGCGCGCGCCGTCATCCAGATCGGCATTGTCATCGGCGGCGCCGACGGCGACTTCGACAAGACCGAGCAGGCCGTCGTCCGCGAGGCGTGCTTCGCCCTCGGCATCAACCCTGCCGAGTTCGACCTCTGATGCGATGGAGCGGGCGCGGGCGGCCTTGGGGCTGTCTCTTATACA
>KL569528.1:6797-7260 GCA_000715685.1 Streptomyces lilacinus | reverse complement strand
GTATAAGAGACAGGCCTTGGGGCCTCCCGCGCCCGCTCCTCACGCCGGCAGCGGCACCGACACCGGCTCCGCCTCGTCCTGCGGGCTGCCCTTCTCCGTCCACGTGCCCAGCGCGATCTCGGCCGTGATGCCGGGCCCGAAGCCGGCGATGACGCCGCGGGCCTCGTCCTCCGCGCCGCCGTCGGCGAAGAGCCGCTCGAGGGCGTCGAAGATGACCGCGCTGGCGATGTTGCCGCGCTCGGTGAGCGTGTCCCGGCTGTAGCGGAAGGTCTCCGGCTGGAGGCCCAGATAGCGGCCGAGGTCGTCCAGGATGCGCGGGCCGCCGGCGTGCACGATGTAGAAGTCGAGCTCGGAGACGTCCCACTGGTACGGCTCGGCCATGTCGCGCATGGCGGGCGCGAGCATCGCCATCGTGCCGGGGACCCGCTTGTCCAGCAGGAAGTGGAAGCCGGTGTCCCGGACG
>KL569528.1:5573-6590 GCA_000715685.1 Streptomyces lilacinus | reverse complement strand
TGTATAAGAGACAGGTCCAGCAGGAAGTGGAAGCCGGTGTCCCGGACGCCGTACGAGATCCACTCCTCCGTGTCGGGTACGAGGTGCGAGCCGTTCCGCTCGATCCGCACCCCCCGACCGCCCTCGCCGCGCATCACGGCGGCGGCGATCGCGTCGCCGAAGAGACCGTTGGACAGCAGGTTCCCCACTCCCAGGTCCGTGGGCTGGTAGAGCAGCGAGCAGAACTCGCAGGCCACGATCAGCACGTTGGCCTTCGGATACGCCTGGCAGAAGTCGTGCGCCCGGTTGATGGCCGCGCCGCCCGCGGCACAGCCGAGCTGGGCGATGGGGAGCTGACGGGTCTCGTTGCGGAAGTCCATCGTGTTGATGAGCCATGCGGTCATCGACGGCATCATGAAACCCGTACAGGAGACATAGACGATCAAATCGATGTCACGTGTGGTCAGCTCCGCGTGGTCCAGCGCCCGGCGGACGACATCGGGGACGCGGGCCTTGGCCTCGCGCTCGTAGCGGGCGTTCCGCACGGTGAAGCCCGGATGCTTGAGGGTGTCTTCGATCGGTTGTACGAGGTGTCGTTTCTGCACCCCGGTGTTGCCGATCAGCCGGAGGGCCAGCTCCAGCTGGGGATGGTCGGCGTGGAGGGTGCGTGCGAGCTCCAGGGTCTGTTCCCTTGTGATCACATGTTCGGGAACGGCGATGGCTGGTCTGCACAGTGTTGCCATGACGGCCTCCCAGTCGCGTCGGTTCTCGATGCCCAGGGCCGCCAAAATGGCGTGCCAGCTTATGTCCAGTGCATGCCGCAAAGCGTGGCGTGCCACACATATGCGCCGAAAGTTCACCCAAAAAGCGCACCTATCTGCGCAAACAGAACTGGCATGCGTCGAACACACAGGAAGTCCGCAGGGAACCCTCAGGGAACCCACAGGAAGCCCACACACGCCGCAGGGGCGGGCCGCAGCGGCCCGCCCCCACCCACATCGACCGGAAGGCCTCAGTCGGCCTCGGTCGACCTCAGTC
>KL569528.1:5113-5241 GCA_000715685.1 Streptomyces lilacinus | reverse complement strand
TCAGTCCTTGATCTCGCAGATGACGGCGCCGGCGGAGACCGAGGCGCCGACCTCGGCGGTGATGCCCTTGATCGTGCCGGAGCGGTGGGCGTTGAGGGGCTGCTCCATCTTCATGGCCTCGAGGACCA
>KL569528.1:4474-4822 GCA_000715685.1 Streptomyces lilacinus | reverse complement strand
GGGGCTGCTCCATCTTCATGGCTTCCAGGACGACGATCAGGTCGCCCTCCTGGACCTCCTGACCGTCCTCGACGGCCACCTTGACGATCGTGCCCTGCATCGGCGACGCGAGCGAGTCGCCGGATGCGGCCGCGCCGGACTTCTTGCCGGCGCGGCGCCTGGTCTTGCCGCCCCCGCCTCCGGCCCCTGCCGCGGCCGTACGGGTGAAGGACGTCCCCAGGGACGCCGGCAGCGTCACTTCGAGGCGCCGGCCACCGACCTCGACCACGACCGTGTCGCGGCCCTCGGGCTCGTCCTCCTCCTCCGCGCCGGGGGCGACAAACGGTTCGATCGTGTTGGTGAATTCGG
>KL569528.1:2230-4185 GCA_000715685.1 Streptomyces lilacinus | reverse complement strand
GTGTTGGTGAATTCGGTTTCGATCCAGCGGGTGTGGACGTGGAAGGGGTCGCTGATGAAGGCGGGGTCGGCCACGACGGCCTGGTGGAAGGGGATGGCGGTGGCCATGCCCTCGACCTTGAACTCCGCCAGCGCCCGTGCCGCGCGCCGCAGGGCCTGCTCGCGGGTGGCGCCGGTGACGATCAGCTTGGCCAGGAGGGAGTCCCAGGCCGGGCCGATGACACTGCCGCTCTCCACCCCCGCGTCCAGACGCACGCCCGGACCGGTCGGGGCGTCGAAACGGGTGACGGTGCCGGGGGCGGGCAGGAAGTTGCGGCCCGGGTCCTCACCGTTGATCCGGAACTCGAAGGAGTGCCCGCGCAGCGGCGGGTCGTCGTAGCCGAGTTCCTCGCCGTCGGCGATACGGAACATCTCCCGCACCAGGTCGATGCCGGTGACTTCCTCGGTGACGGGGTGCTCGACCTGCAGGCGGGTGTTGACCTCGAGGAAGGAGATCGTGCCGTCCTGACCGACGAGGAATTCGCAGGTGCCCGCGCCGACGTAGCCGGCTTCCTTGAGGATGGCCTTGGAGGCGCGGTAGAGCTCCGCGTTCTGCTCCGGGGAGAGGAAGGGGGCGGGGGCTTCCTCGACGAGTTTCTGGTGGCGGCGCTGGAGGGAGCAGTCGCGGGTGGAGACCACCACGACGTTGCCGTGGGTGTCTGCGAGGCACTGGGTCTCGACGTGGCGGGGCCGGTCGAGGTAGCGCTCGACGAAGCACTCGCCGCGGCCGAAGGCTGCGACGGCTTCACGCACGGCCGAGTCGTAGAGCTCGGGGACTTCCTCCAGGGTGCGGGCGACCTTCAGGCCGCGGCCGCCACCGCCGAACGCCGCCTTGATCGCGATCGGCAGACCGTGCTGCTCGGCGAAGGCGACGACTTCCTCGGCGCCGGAGACGGGGTCGGGGGTGCCGGCGACCAGGGGGGCGCCGGCGCGCTGGGCGATGTGTCGGGCGGCGACCTTGTCACCCAGGTTCCGGATCGCCTGCGGCGGCGGGCCGATCCAGGTCAGGCCGGCATCCAGGACGGCCTGGGCGAAGTCGGCGTTCTCGGACAGGAAGCCGTACCCCGGATGGATCGCGTCCGCTCCGGCCTCCGCTGCCGCGGCGAGGACCTTGCCCACGTCGAGGTAGCTGGTGGCGGGGGTGTCACCACCCAGCGCGTAGGCCTCGTCGGCGACGCGGACATGCAACGCGTCACGGTCCGGGTCCGCGTAGACCGCCACACTGGCGATCCCCGCATCCCGGCACGCACGAGCGACGCGGACAGCGATTTCGCCACGATTGGCGATGAGCACCTTGCGCACGATGGCTCCCTCCTTGAAACAAGGTGAGTTTAGGTACTGGCGACACTCTGTGCCGACCCGACTTCCGGGGTGACCTTGCCCACACGGAGCGTGAAAAGGGAGCCGCGTCCGGGCCCAAGTCCCCAGATCATCCACGGTACGCCGGGTTTTCCGGAGTGCCGATCGCGCGATGGTGTGGTCAAGCTCTCGACCCGCCGCCGGGAGGCGCGACGCCGATTCTTTGTGGAGTCCCTACGAACGGGTGACGCAAAGTTTGCGTACCGTCCCGCGGCGTACAGGCCGCAGACCCTAGATCTACCCGCCGGTAGGCCGGCTGATGTCGGGCGCGTCGTGGAACTTGGCGGCCGCCGCCGCGACCTGACGGAGCGCCTCGGTCACCTGACGTTCCCGCCGGTGGAACTCCTCCAGCGGCAGCGCCGCAGACACGGCGGCCGGCGCGCCGGGCGCGGGCACCCGTACCGCCACGCACGCCACGCCGGACACGCTCTCCTCGATCTCCACGGCCACCCCCTCGCGCCGGACACGCCGCAGCTGGGCGTCCAGCCGTTCGGGCGAGGTGACCGTGCGCGGGGTGATCGCCGGCAGGCCCGCCGCCGTCAGCCGGCGCCGGCGGGG
>KL569528.1:1021-1998 GCA_000715685.1 Streptomyces lilacinus | reverse complement strand
CCGCCGTCAGCCGGCGCCGGCGGTCGGCCGGGGGCAGCGCGGCGAGCAGGACCTTGCCGTGGGCGGTGGCGTGCGGGGCGGCATCCCGGCCGGTGCCGAAGCCGCCGGTGGCGCGGACCGCGGTCGCCCCGGCGAGGACGGCGATGTCGCCGTCCCGGTAGGCGCTGAAGTACGTGTCGACGCCGGCCGCCCGGCGGACCCTCGCCAGCAGCTCCTGGAGCTCGTCGCCGAGCCGCATCTGTCGCCGGAAGGCCTGGTGCAGGGCCGGCATCCGGTAGCCGAGGACGTAGCCGGCGGGCGTACGGACCAGGTGGCCGCGCGCGGTGAGGGCGCCCAGCAGCTCGTAGACGGTGGACAGGCCGCAGCCCAGCCGGCGGGCGAGGGTCTTGGCGGGGACGGGCCCGGGGGAGGCGGCGACGGCGTCCAGGACGTCCAGGGCGCGGTCCACGGACTGCGGCATGGTGGGCGGGCTCCTTGTGCGGTCGAGTCGTGGTTGCGGGAAGTCCCTGTTTACGGACGGGAATTCCCGGGGGTGAGGTTGCGGTGGGGGTGAACTGTGGCCGCGGGGGCGGAAATTACGTCGGTGGCGCTCCGGTGGCGCAGTGGATCGTGACCGAAATACCCGGACATCGTTGATGAAGTCATGATCAAGCGCATTGCTGCCGCTGCCGCTCTGGCCGGCGCCGCACTGTCCCTGTCCTCCGCGGCCACCGCGTCCGCCGCGCCGACACCGGTGGCGCCGCCGCCGTCCTCCAACGCCGGTTCCGTCTCGGTCACCGCTCCTGCGAAGGGTGCTCCTGCGAAGGGTGCGGCGCCGGGGAAGGCGGCGTCTGGGAAGGGCGCCCCGGCGGCGAAGGGCGCCTCCGGGAAGGTTGCCCCTGCACATGGCGCGCCTGCGAAGGCGGCGCCCGGGAAGGCGGCCGTGCCGGCCAAGGCGGCGCCCGCGAAGGCCGCCCCTGCGAAGGCCGCCCCTGCGA
>KL569528.1:502-785 GCA_000715685.1 Streptomyces lilacinus | reverse complement strand
TCCCTCGCGCCATCAGAGATGTGTATAAGAGACAGCGCCAAGGGTGGGCCGAACATGATGAAGCCGCCGGCGGGTGTGCCGGCGCCGGAGGACATGGCGCCTTCGCAGGACCAGAGCCTCTACCCCGGCGTCGTCAACGGTCTCGGCAAGCTCGACCAGCTGAGCCAGCTGAAGCAGGTCGGCAGCGCGACGAGTGCGTTGCCGCTCTAGGTGCGGCCGGGGGGTTTCCCCAGTCCCGCCCTTTCACCGTTTCCCGGGGCCTGTCTCTTATACACATCTCTGA
>KL569528.1:0-281 GCA_000715685.1 Streptomyces lilacinus | reverse complement strand
AGCAGGGCTGGGGAAAAACCTACGCCCACAGGTCGGTGATGCCGACCCCCAGCTCCGCGAGGAGGCGGCGGAGGAGGGGGAGCGACAGGCCGATGACGTTGCCGGGGTCGCCGTCGATGCCCTCGACGAAGGGGGCCGAGCGGCCGTCCAGGGTGAAGGCGCCCGCGACGTGCAGCGGCTCGCCGGAGGCCACGTAGGCGGCGATCTCCGCGTCGCTCGGCTCGCCGAAGCGGACCGTCGTGGAGGCGGTCGCCGAGGCGCGGCGGCCGGTGGCGGTGTCG
>KL569527.1:6860-7842 GCA_000715685.1 Streptomyces lilacinus | reverse complement strand
AGCGGCAGGCCGTGGGCGTGGCCCTCGGCCGCGGAGAGGAGGAAGCGGTCCAGGCCGCCCTCGTCGCGACGCAGGGTGCCGAGCGCGACCACGTCCGGGACGTCCAGCTCCTCGACGGACTGGGTCAGGACCGGGTGCGCGCTGGTTTCGACGAAGAAGCGGAAACCGTCCTCCACCAGACGGCGAACAGCAGGCTCGAAGTGAACGGTCTGGGCGAGGTTGCGGTACCAGTAGGAACCGTCCATCACCGTGGTGTCCAACCACTCACCGGTCACCGTCGACAACAACGGCACAGATGCGGCGCGAGGCTCGAGACCGTCGAGGACAGCGGCAAGCTCTTCCTCGATCGATGCGACCTGACGCGAGTGCGAGGCATAGTCGACAGGAATCCGCCGAACCCTCACACCCTCCGCCTCGGCCGTCGCCAGGAACTCGTCCAAAGCCGCCGACTCACCGGCCACAACCGTAGAACGCGGCCCATTCACAGCAGCGACAGAAATCCGCTCACCAAAGGGCTCCAGCAGCACAGCCACCTCGCCCGCGGGCAACGCCACCGACACCATGCCCCCACGCCCAGCCAACGCCGTAATAGCCCGACTCCGCAGAGCCACCACCTTCACAGCATCCGCCAGCGACAACGCCCCCGCCACATACGCAGCCGCAATCTCACCCTGCGAATGACCCACCACAGCATCCGGCTCCACACCCACCGAACGCCACAACGCAGCCAACGACACCATCACCGCGAACAACGCAGGCTGCACCACATCAACCCGCTCCAGCGACGCAGCACCCTCCTCGCCACGCAACACCGCCAACAGCGACCAATCCACATGCACGGCCAACTCCCGCGCACACGCCTCCACCTCCGCCGCGAACACCGGCGACGACTCCAGAAGCCCACGAGCCATACCAACCCACTGCGAACCCTGACCAGGGAAGACAAACACCGTCTTCCCCTCCCGCACACCACCCTCCACAA
>KL569527.1:6373-6581 GCA_000715685.1 Streptomyces lilacinus | reverse complement strand
CCCTCGACCGCCCCGGGGAACGGCCGCCCGGTCGCGACCGCCTCCAGGCCACTCATCAGATCGGCCCGGCCCCGCCCGACCACGACCGCACGCCGCTCGAACAGCGACCGGCCCGCGGCCAGCGAGTACGCCACATCGGCAGGACCCACCTCCGGACGCACCTCCAAGTGCTCCCGCAGCCGCACCGCCTGCGCACGCAACGCCTCAC
>KL569527.1:5903-6156 GCA_000715685.1 Streptomyces lilacinus | reverse complement strand
CCACAACCCACCCACTGGGCCCACCAGACGCCAACGCACCCAACGCGTCCAGCAGCCCCCCACGCCCACGACCCACCACCACCGCACGCCGCTCAAACAACGAACGACCAACCGCCAGCGAATACGCCACATCGGCAGCACGCACCCCCGGACGCACCTCCAGGTGCTCCCGCAGCCGCACCGCCTGCGCACGCAACGCCTCACCACTACGCGCGGACAGCACCACCGGCACCAGCGCGTCGCTGTCCGCCGC
>KL569527.1:459-5625 GCA_000715685.1 Streptomyces lilacinus | reverse complement strand
TGTCCGCCGCACGCTGGGCAGAGTTCTCCCCGGGAGCGTCTTCCGGGGCTTCTGCCAGCACCACGTGGCAGTTGGTTCCCCCCATGCCGAAGGAGCTGACACCGGCGATGCGCCGGCCGTCTGCCGCCGACGGCGGGAACTCGGCAAGGTCGCGCTGCACGCTCAGATTGAGTGCGTCGAGCGGGATACGCGGATGGGGGTTCTCGAAATTGAGGCTCGCCGGCACCTGCCCGTGCTTGAGGACGAGTACGGCCTTGAGCAGCCCGGCCGCGCCTCCCGCGGCCTCGAGGTGACCGATGTTGGTCTTCACCGATCCGACGGGCAGCGGATTCTGTGTCCGTCGTGCGGCGCCGAGCACCGCGCCCAGCGCGGCCGCTTCGATCGGGTCGCCCACCGGGGTGCCACTGCCGTGCAGTTCGACGTATCCGACCTCCGCCGGGTCGATGCCCGCGTTGTCGTACGCGGCCCGCAGCACCGCGCGCTGTGCCTGCTCGCTGGGAGCGGTCAGGCTGGTTCCGCCGCCGTCGTTGTTGACCGCGCTGCCTTCGATCACGCAGTGGATGCGGTCGCCGTCGGCCAGGGCGCGCGACAGGGGCTTGAGCGCGATGAGCACGCCGCCCTCGCCCCGTACGAAACCGTTGGCGCGGGCGTCGAAGGTGAAGCACCGTCCGTCGGGAGAAAGCCCCCCGAACCGGGCGGCGGCAAGGGTGCTCTCCGCCGCGATGTTCAGGTTCACACCACCAGCGAGGGCGAGCGTCGACTCACCGCGGCGCAGGCTCTCGCAGGCCAGATGAACGGCCACCAGCGAGGACGACTGGCCCGCGTCGACCACCATGCTGGGCCCGTGCGCGTGCAGGAAGTACGAGATCCGGTTCGCGATGATGCTGCGGTGAAGCGCCGTCATCGAGTTCCGGTCGATGGCTCCCGGGCCGCCGTGCTGCTGAAGCCTCGCGTAGTCGTCGTAGATCGCACCCAGGAACACGCCCGTCTGCGTGCCGTCCAGGGCGGCCGGTACGACGCGCGCGTCCTCCAACGCCTCCCAGGCCAGCTCCAGCATCAGCCGCTGCTGGGGGTCCATGGCGGCGGCCTCGCGCGGCGAAATGGCGAAGAATCCGGGATCGAATTCATCGACCCGGTCCAGGAATGCGCCCCGTCGGACCTCCGACGCATCGGCGGAGGTCCAGCGATCTTCGGGCACTTCACCGGTCGCGTCGAGCCCATTCCTCAGCAATTGCCAGAACGCCTGCGGATCTGCTGCTCCCGGCAGTCGGCAAGCCAGCCCGACAACTGCTACAGGTTCGACGTTTTCGGCACGCACTTCAGGCATTAAAGGTCTCCCCCGAGGATGGTGGCGATCTTCATGCTAGGTACGGGTCGCATTGCCCCCAACCCCTAAAAAAGCGAAGCCCGGAGCCCCTACGGCAGGGGTTCCGGGCCGCACTTGGTGCGGTGACGGGTGGAGGGGTCAGGCCGCGCGGGCCGCCTTGATGGCGGTGAAGGCGATGCGGGCGGCGACCGTGAAGGCCAACACGCCGATCGCGTACATCAGGAAGACCGTCGGCCACTGCCACTCGGGGCGCATGTGGAGGGCCAGGAACCAAAGGGGTTCCACGTGGTCGGAGAGCTTCATCAGGGTCGGCACCAGGGCCTGCGGGAACAGGGCGATGCAGCCGGCCAGGAAGCTGATCCACAGAAGACGTTGGCGGTGGGCGGGGAGAACCTTGATGAAGGACGCACCGGCCTGGCCGGGCTCGGCCTGGTGTTGCTGCTTGCCGGTGCGCATCAAGAAGAGCAGCTCGGGGCCACGCTTGCGCAGGTTGCGGTGGGCGGCCTGGCCCAGCATCACGTACGCGATCCAGCCGGTGACGACGCCGACCGGGACGCCGGCCCACAGGAGTGACGGGTTGTGGAGGAGGTGGCCCGCCAGCGTCACGCACAGGGCGGGCACCGCGGTGGTGAGGGCCAGGAAGAGCATGGAGAAGGCCTGGCCGGCCACGTCGGAATGATCGGCTGCCGCGTTCTTCGCGGCCCGGGGGTCAGGGCCCGGGGTGAGCTGGTCGATGCCCACCAGGGGGACCATGCCCGCGCCACCGCCCAGGAGGGCGAAGGTCGCGGTCAGGGCCCAGGGGTTGAGGTCGGGCTGTCCGGCCACGGCGATGCCCGCCGCGGTGAGGAGGAGGGAGAGGGGGGTGAAGACGACGATCCAGGCGAGTTGACGACCCCGCACGTCGGCGCGTTCGCTGCCGGGGGTCTGCAGGGTCAACCAGAGGGCCGTACCGTCCTGGCCGTAGAGATTGGCGCAGGTCGCCGCGCCCATCAGGGCGGTGAGCGCGCCCATGAAGGGAAGGAAGACGGTGGAGCCGAAGGCCAGCGGGACCAGGGCGCTCAGTACCGCGAAGACGGGCGGGACGATCAGGCTCTGGAGACGCTGCGGGTCGCGGGTGTAGGTGCGCAGCTCCTTGACGTAGACGGCTCCCGTGGGGCTCAGGGACGCGCGGCCGCGCGGGGCTGCCCGGTCGGCGGAGGAGCCCCGTACTGTCGGGCGACTCCAGCGGGCCGGTCCGAGCGAACGGTTCCAGGCCACCCAGAGGACGGCCTGGAGCAGGACGAGTCCGGCCAGCGGAAGTCCCGTCATCAGCCAGTCCTGGCGGGCCGACGCCTCCACGGCGACCGCTCCCCAGCCGGAGGGCAGGGCGCGCACCACGGTGGAGAAGACGGGCGAGAATCCGGTCCGGAGGACGGCGTCGAGGGCCGAGAAGACGATCCAGCCGGACGAGGCGACCACGAGCATCGCCGCCGTGAGCACCGCGCCGAGCACCGCGCCCACACGCGAACGGGCCAGCGCGCCGAACAGCCGCCCCATGAGCCGTGACAGGAGTACGGCCAGGGTGAGCTGCAGGAGGAGCGCCGGTACGGAGACGAGCGCGGGCACGGTGCCCAGCCGCAGCCCGAACACCAGCAGCGCGGCGAACGCCACCAGCGACACCACAGCGGTCACAGCGACGAACCCGGCCCCGAGCAGGCCGAGCGCCAGCCGGCGGCGCGGGATGGGCTGGAGCGCGAACTGCTCCGCGCGCAGCACCGGTTGCCCGGTGGCGACCGGGCCCAGCATCCAGCCCAGCGTCCACAGCGCGAAGAGGACCGCGAGCAGGTCCCGTACGGTGCCCGGGTCAGGGGCGTCGACGGTGGCCATGGCGATGGTGGACGCCGCCATGGCCAGCCCGGCCACGGCGCCACTGAACACCCAGGTCGCACGCGGTCCGGACAGGTCTCGCCGCAGGACGGCGAACTTCATCTGGATCAGCGCGAGAGCCACGACAGACCTTCCTCGCCGCCGGTCTGGTGGCCGACGAGCTCCACGAAGGTCTCTTCGAGGGTTTTGCCGCCGCGGACCTCCGCGACCGGTCCCTCGACCACGACCTGCCCCTTGGCCATGACGGCCACGGTGTCGCAGAGCTGCTCCACCAGGGCCATCACGTGGCTGGAGAGCACGACCGAACCGCCGGAGGCGACGAAACGGTTGAGGATGCGCTTGAGGACGACGGCCGAGACCGGGTCGACCGCTTCGAAGGGCTCGTCGAGGACGAGGAGTCTCGGACCGTGCAGAAGCGCGGTGGCCAGGCCGATCTTCTTACGCATGCCGGTGGAGTAGTCGAGGACGAGGGTGCGTTCGACGTCCCCGGTCAGTTCGAGGACGGCCAGGAGCTCGTCGGCGCGGGCGTCGACCGTGTCGCGGTCGAGGCCGCGCAGCCGTCCCAGATAGGTGAGCAGTTCGCGGCCGGTGAGCTGTTCGGGCATGGCCAGGCCGTCGGGCAGGACGCCCATCAGCTCCTTGGCGCGCTCCGGCTCCTCCCAGACGTCGATGCCGAAGACCCTGGCCCGCCCCTCGTCGGGGCGCTGCAGGCCGACCGCCATCGACAGAAGAGTGGTCTTGCCCGCTCCATTGGGACCCACCAGCCCGTAGAACGAGCCCGGCCGCACCGTCAGATGGGCCCGCTTGACCGCCGCGTACCCACCGAACTCCTTGTGCAGCGCGACCAGTTCGAAAGCCGCGTGCTGGTTGTCGCCGACGGGCGGTGGGGCGCCCTCGGCCGACGTGATCCTCACAGTCAAGGCATTGTCTCCCTGTCCATATTCATCATTCACACCCCCGCGAATTCCGCCCTCAGTTGGTCGGAAGTTCCAACTCACTGTCGATCAGGGCGAATATATCGGCCTCGGTCGCGGACTCGATGTCACTGTCATCGGACTCCTTTCCACCGTTCACCGAACCACTCCATCTCTCCAGAAGAGATTCCACCTTGGTACGAATTGTGAGCCTGTCCGCGTGATCGAGGTGCGGCATGTCTCTGGCGATCCTCTCGAGATCCTCCAGCATCTCTCTAGCGGGGGATGCCTCGGTCCCGAGGATTTCGCGGTGGAGGTGTTCGGCAAGCGCGAGGGGGGTGGGGTAGTCGAAGACGAGGGTCGGGGGCAGACGGGTGCCGGTGGCGGCGGTGAGCCGGTTGCGGAGCTCGACGGCGGTGAGGGAGTCGAAGCCCAGGTCCGCGAAGGAGCGTTGTGGTTCGACCGCGTCCGGTGCGGCGAAGCCGAGGACCGCGGCGGCCTCACCGCGTACGACGCCGAGGAGGAGCCGGACCCCCTCGGCCGCACCGAGCCCGGCCAGTTGCTGGGCCAGGGTGACGCCGCCGGTGGTTGCGGTGGTGCGGGTGGCGGCGGTGCGGCGGGCCGGTCGGACCAGGCCGCGCAGCAGAGCGGGCAGGGCATCGGGCTCGTGGGCGGCGAGAGCAGCGGTGTCGATGTCGGCGGTGACCAGGGAGGGGGCAGGCGCCTGGAGCGCCCGGTCGAACAGGGCGAGACCGCGCTCGGGTGCGAGCGGGCGGAACCCGGAGCGGCTCATCCGCTCCCGGTCCCCCTGGCTCAGTTCGCCGACCATGCCACCGGCGGTGCTCTGGTCCCATGGACCCCAGGCCAGGGCCTGACCGGCCAGTCCGTGGGCCCGGCGGTGGTGGGCGAGGGCGTCGAGGACGGCGTTGGCGGCGGCGTAGTTGGCCTGACCCGGCGAACCAAAGGGTGCCGCGATCGACGAGTACAGCGTGAACATCGCCAGGTCCAGCGATGCGGTCAGCTCGTGCAGATGCAGTGCCGCGTCGGCCTTCGGCGCGA
>KL569527.1:0-165 GCA_000715685.1 Streptomyces lilacinus | reverse complement strand
CGGGTGCTCGGCCGGAATGCCGTCGAGCACGGCCACGAGCGCGTCACGGTCGGAGACGTCACACGCCACCGCAACGACCTCAGCACCCAGGTTGCGCAGCTCGGCGAGGAGGTCGGAAGCACCTGGAGCGTCCGCGCCCCGGCGGCTGGTCAGCACGAGATGGCG
>KL569526.1:18720-21551 GCA_000715685.1 Streptomyces lilacinus | reverse complement strand
GGCTACTCCTGCATGGGCTACGAGATCCCCGCCGCGATCGGCGTCCGCCTCGCGGACCCCGACCGGCCGGTGTGGGCGCTGGTCGGCGACGGGACGTATCTGATGATGCCCACCGAGCTGGTCACCGCCGTCCAGGAGGGCATCGCCGTCAAGGTGATCCTGGTGCAGAACCACGGCTACGCCTCCATCGGCGGCCTCTCCGAGGCCGTCGGCGCCGAGCGCTTCGGCACCGCCTACCGCTTCCGCGCGCCCGACGGCACGTACACCGGCGACCCGCTGCCGGTGGACCTGGCCGCCAACGCCGCCTCGCTCGGCATGGCCGTGCTGCGCGCCCGTACGACCGGCGAGCTGCGCGCCGCGCTGGCCGAGGCGCGCGCCTCGGACCGGCCCACATGTGTCTATGTGGAGACCGAAACAGCCGACACAGTGTCCGGCGCGCCCCCCGCCCAGGCGTGGTGGGATGTGCCTGTCGCCGAGACCGCGACCCGCCCGGCGGCCGTGACGGCCCGGGCGGAGTACGACCGCAGCGCAGCCGCCCGTCGTCGTTATCTTTGACGTAAGAGAGGTCGCAGCAGATGAAGACCGTCAACCACTGGATCGACGGCAAGTCCGTCGAGGGCACGTCCGGTGACTACGGACCGGTGACCGATCCGGCGACCGGCGTCGTGACCACGCGGGTCGCGTTCGCGTCCGTCGAGGAGGTCGACGCGGCCGTCGCGGCCGCCAAGGCGGCCTGGGCGACGTGGGGCGTCTCGTCCCTGGCCACACGCACCGGCGTGCTCTTCCGCTACCGCGCCCTGCTGGACGCCCACCGCGACGAGCTGGCCCGGCTGATCACCGCCGAGCACGGCAAGGTCCACTCCGACGCGCTGGGGGAGGTCGCCCGCGGCCTGGAGATCGTCGAGCTGGCCTGCGGCATCACCACGCAGCTCAAGGGCGAGCTCTCCACGCAGGTCGCGAGCCGGGTGGACGTCGCCTCGATCCGGCAGCCGCTCGGCGTCGTCGCGGGCATCACGCCGTTCAACTTCCCGGCGATGGTGCCGATGTGGATGTTCCCGCTGGCCGTCGCCTGCGGCAACACCTTCGTCCTCAAGCCGAGCGAGAAGGACCCCTCGGCCGCGATCCGCCTCGCGGAGCTCGCCGCCGAGGCCGGCCTGCCCGACGGCGTGCTCAACGTCGTCAACGGCGACAGGGTGGCCGTCGACCGGCTGCTCGAGCACCCGGACGTCGCCGCCGTCTCCTTCGTCGGCTCCACGCCCATCGCCCGCCACATCCACACCACCGCCTCCGCCCACGGCAAGCGCGTCCAGGCCCTCGGCGGCGCCAAGAACCACATGCTGGTCCTGCCCGACGCCGACCTCGACGCCGCCGCCGACGCGGCCGTCTCCGCCGCCTACGGCTCGGCCGGCGAGCGCTGCATGGCGATCTCGGCGGTCGTCGCGGTCGGCGAGACCGGCGACGAGCTGGTGGCGAGGATCCGCGAGCGCGCGGAGAAGATCAAGATCGGCCCGGGCGACGACCCGGCGTCGGAGATGGGCCCCCTCATCACCAAGGCCCACCGCGACAAGGTCGCCTCCTACGTCCACGGCGCCGCGGCCCAGGGCGCGCAGGTCGTCCTCGACGGCACCGGCTTCACGGTCGAGGGCTACGAGGACGGCCACTGGATCGGCCTGTCGCTGCTCGATCGGGTGCCGGTCGACGCGGACGCCTACCGTGACGAGATCTTCGGCCCGGTGCTGTGCGTGCTGCGCGCCGAGACCTACGAGGAGGGCGTCGCCCTCATCAACGCCTCCCCCTGGGGCAACGGCACCGCCATCTTCACCCGCGACGGCGGCGCGGCCCGGCGCTTCCAGCTGGAGGTCGAGGCGGGCATGGTCGGCGTCAACGTGCCCATCCCCGTACCGGTGGGCTACCACTCCTTCGGCGGCTGGAAGCACTCCCTCTTCGGCGACCACCACATCTACGGCACCGACGGCGTGCGCTTCTACACGCGCGGCAAGGTCGTCACGACGCGCTGGCCGGACCCGGAAGACGGCGGCGTGGACCTCGGATTCCCCAGCCACCGGTAGGCCCCGCGCGCACCGATTGCGGTCCTGATTGCCCCGTTATGAGGCGATCAGGACCGTAAGCTCGGCCCATGACCTGGTCGCGCGCGCTCAAAGACACCGCGCGCGACGGGCTGACCATCGAACGCACCAAGCTCGAGCCGCTGGTCGCGCTGCGCGGCGCGTGCGGCGTCGCGATCGTCGTCGGGCTCATCCTGTGGCTGGGCACCCCGCAGCTCGCGGTGTCCTCCGCCTTCGGCGCCTTCGCCTCCGGCCTCGCGACCTTCCAGCGCAGCTGGCGGCCGCGCCCGGTGCTGGCGCTCGGCGTGTCGGTCGCGCTGGGTTTCAGCACCTTCGTCGGCTATACGGCCATCGCCCACCACGCGGTCTTCACCGTCCTGCTGGCCGCCTGGACGCTGCTGGCGGGCATGGCGTGGGCCATCGGGCCGGTGTCCGGCATGGTGGCTTCCCAGATGGTCGCCGTCATGCTCTTCACGGTCACCCTGCCGACCTCCGTCCTGGGCGCGCTGCACCACGCCGCCCTGATCGTCTTCGGCGGGCTGACGCAGGCCGCGCTCATCGTCGTCTTCCCCATCCGCCCCTGGGGACGCCAGCGCGACGCGCTCGCGGACGCCCTCGCGGCCGAGGCCGACTACGCGCGCCGGCTCCGCCACGACCCCGTGGCCCCCTTCGACCCCCAGCCGCTGATGGACGCCCGCAGCGCCGCCGCCATGACGCCGCGTCAGGCCAGGCGTCGGCCGCGCCAGCTGGGCGGCCCCCGCGGCC
>KL569526.1:17581-18460 GCA_000715685.1 Streptomyces lilacinus | reverse complement strand
TGTGTATAAGAGACAGGTCCTGGCCTCGCTCGCCGACCCCGTGCTCGGCGCCGCCCCCGAGGGCCCCGAGCGGGACCGGGCCCGGGAACTGCTGGGCGCCGCCGCGGAGGTGCTGGACGCCGTCGCGCGGGCGGTGCGCTGGGGCAGACCCGTACGGCTGCCGCCGGAGGTGATGGCCGTCCTCGACGTGCCCGACGCCCACCAGAAGGTGCTGGGCGGCGCCGCCGGGCGGTCCGCGCTGCGGCTGATGGTCCTGCTCGCCGACGTCGTCGAGTCCGCCGACGAACGCGTCGAGTCGACCCGCCCCACCACCACCGAGGAGCGCCGGCACCTGCTGCGCCCCTCCGTACCCCGGCTCGTGCCCGTCGCCCTGCGCGCCCTGCGGCGCGAGGCGCGCTGGTCCTCGGCCATCGGACGGCACGCCGTCCGCGTCACGGCAGTGGTCTCGGCCGGCTACGCCCTGGGGGCCGCCCTGCCGCTGGGCCACGGCTACTGGGCGCCGATGACCTCGGTGATGGTCATGCGGCCCGACTTCGCCCAGACCTACTCGCGGGGCGTCGCGCGCTTCGCCGGCACGGTGGTCGGCGTCTGGCTCGCCGGCGGACTCATGGTGCTCGTGCACCCCGGCCGTTACGTGTGCGCGGCCATGGCGGTGGTGTGCATCGGGCTGATGTACCTGCTGATGCGCACGGGCTACAGCGTGGCCTCCGCGTGCGTCGCCGCCTACGTCGTCTTCCTGCTCGGCATCGCGGGCGAGGGCTGGTCGCAGACCGTGTGGGCCCGCCTGGCGCTGACCCTGCTGGGCGGGCTGCTCGCGCTGGTGGCGTACGCCCTCTTCCCCGCGTGGGAGACGCTCAGGCCTGTCTCTTATACACATCT
>KL569526.1:15189-17315 GCA_000715685.1 Streptomyces lilacinus | reverse complement strand
GCCGACTGGCTGGAGGCCAACGGCCGTTACGCCCTCGCCGTGCTCGCCCTCTACGCCCGCCCCGCCGACCGCAAGCCGCGCCGGGTGCGCGAGGCCCTGCTGGACTCGCGGGCGGCGCGGCTCGAGTGGGAGGAGGCCGCCGCCCGCGCCGAGAAGGAGCCGGTGCGCCACCGCGGCATCTCGCGCAAGGCCGAGCGCGCGGCGGAGTCGGCCCTCGCCACCATGGGCCGCGCGACGATGCTGATGGAGGCCCACCTCCCGGACCGGGACGCCACCCCCTCCGCGGGAGCCGAGGAGTTCGCGACGGCCCTGCGCTCCGCCCTGCCGGCCGCCGAGCGGGCGGTACGGGAACGGGGCCGGCTCGACTGGTCGGCGCCCCTCGCGGCGCTGACGGCCTGGCAGGAGCGGGAGGGGGACGAGAGCGTGCCGGTGCGCGGCTCGGAGCTGCTGCTCGACGCCCTGGACGAGCTGGCCCAGGCGCTCGCACCGGGCGGGCGGGGGCGGAAGCGGGGGGCGGGGCGGCGGTGAGGTGCCTGTTTCAGGTTTTCGGGCCTGCCGCCTCGAACAGCCGGTCCAGGTGCGCGTCCAGCAGCGCCATCGCCTCCTTCGGGGACTGGACGTCCAGCAGGACGTACCCCGTCAGGCCGTCGACCAGGGCGAGGAGGAGCACGGCCTCGGTGGCGGGGTCGCGGTCGGCGGCGATGTCGCCGGCCTCGATCGCCTGCCGGATCCAGCCGGCGAGCAGCTCCCGGAGGGCCGGGATGCCCTCCTTGGCCCGGCGGCGCAGGCGTTCGTCGTGGACGGCGCGGACGAAATAGGCGATCTGGACCAGTTGGCCCGTGCGGCTCCGGTCGTCCAGCGGCAGCATCTCGGCGAGCGTCTCGCGCAGCAGCGCGCGGGGGGAGGGGGAGTCGGGGAGGGCCCGGAGGCGGGTGCGGATGCGGCCGGCGGCGAGCTCGCCGATGTGGTCGAGGGCGAAGACGAGCATGTCGTCCTTCGAGCGGAAGTAGTGCTGCAGCTGCCCCAGCGAGATGCCCGCCTCGGCGGCGACGTCGCGCAGGCTCGCGCCCTCCAGCCCGCGCGCGGAGGCGATCCGCCACAGGGCCTCGGCGATGCGGTGACGGCGTTCGTCGTGGTCGACGCGCTTGGGCACGGGGTGGAGCCTTTCCGTTTTACAGGTCAGTCGTATTGGGATAGCTTAGCGGCCTGCAGTTGGCAATACGACTGACTTGAATAACGAGTGTGTGGGGGTGGGCGATGACGGGGCTCCGGCCGCCGGCGCGGCGCGTCGGCGCGGCTGCGCGGCGCTGGTGGGCCGCGCAGGCGCTGGTCCTGGTGAGCGGGCCGATGCTGCTGACGGCGGCCGCGCTCGTGGTGCTGTCCTTCCTCTTCTTTCCCGGCGCCCTGCCGTGGCTCGCCCCGCTGGTGGCCGTGGTGCTGGTGGTGCCCGCGCTGTTCTACGTCCTGGCCATGCCGGCGCTGCGCTTCCGGACGCACGGCTGGGAGGTGGGGCACTCCGCCGTGTACGCGGCGAGCGGCTGGCTGTGGCGGCGCCGGCGCGTCGTGCCGCTGTCCCGCGTCGAGGGCGTCACCCTGGCGCGCGGTCCGCTCCAGCGGTGGTTCGGGCTCGCCACGGTGACCGTCACCGCCGGCTCGACGGCGGCCGGCGTCCGCATCGCGGGGGTGCCGGAGGCGGAGGCTCGGGGACTGGTGGAACGCGTGCGCGCGGTGATGGGCGAGGGAGTGCCGGCATGAGGGTTCTGGCCGTGGCGGACCGGCGGTGGGTGCGGTACGCGCCGCTCACCTTCTGGGTCTGGGGAGGCGTCCTGGTGGTGGCGGGCACGCTGTGGCGGATCGTCAAGGCGACGGGCGTCAAGCCCTGGCGCACCGGCGTCGTCCGGCACCTGTGGTCGGGGCTCACGGACACGCCGTGGGTCGCGGTGCCCTGCGCGTTGGCGGCGATGACCGCGCTGGGAGCCCTGGGCGCGGTGCTGGTCTACGTCGCGACCTGGTCACGCTACCGGCTGGAGCGGACGGAGACGGGCGACCTCGCCGTCCGGCGCGGCCCGCGCGGGCGGCGGACCGTCGTCATCGAGCGGAGCGAGCTGTGCGGCGTGACGCTGCGG
>KL569526.1:14689-14891 GCA_000715685.1 Streptomyces lilacinus | reverse complement strand
CTCGGCAACCCCGACCAGAACCGCGCGCGCAGTGTCGTCCTGCCTTCGGCGCCGCGGGCCGAGGCGGTGCGGGTGTGCACGGAGGTGGCGGACTCGGGAGCGACTGGCCCGGGGGTGACGGGGTCGGAAGCCTTGCGGTCGCATCCGCGCGTCGCCCTGCGGCGGCGGGTGGTGCGGGCGCTCGGCTGGGTCGTCCTGCCGG
>KL569526.1:10480-14388 GCA_000715685.1 Streptomyces lilacinus | reverse complement strand
GCTGCTGTCGCTGCCGGTGCTGCTGTGGTGCGCGGCGGGCTGGACGGCGCTCGCCTCGCCGGTCGCGTACGCGCTCGCCCGTGACGCGTACCGGGCGCTCGGTCACGGGGTGCGCGGACGCCATCTCGTCGTACGGTCCGGAACGTTCGGACGGGAGACGACGGCCCTCGCCCGGAATGCCGTACAGGCCTGGACATTTACCGATACGGCCTTCGCGCGGCGGGCCGGTGTGGTCACTCTCACTGCGGCGGTCGCGGCGGGGGAGGACGCATACCGCATACGGGACATGTCGGCGGCGAAAGCGGCCGAGTTCGCGGAATACACCACTCCGGGGATCTTGTCCGAGTTCTTGATCCGCTCGGACGTTTGAACAGCCTGTCGTACATTCGCACCCAACTTTTTGTTATCTGCGGGCCGGCGCCCGGTCTCCCAGGTGTCGGATCGAACGCCAATGTGGCGGGTGCGGAGAGAGGTGCGGGCGTGAAGAGTGTGAACGTGGCCGTGATCGAGGCGGCGCGTGCCGGGGACGCGGCGGCCCAGGACGAGCTCGTCGCCACCCACCTGCCACTGGTCTACAACGTCGTCGGCCGGGCCCTCAACGGCCACGCGGACGTCGACGACGTCGTCCAGGAGACCATGCTCCGCGTGATCAACGGCCTTGACGGGCTGCGGGATCCGGCGAGCTTCCGCTCCTGGGTCGTCGCGATCGCCATGAACCAGATACGCACCCACTGCCGGGAGCGGAGCCCGGAGGCTCCCGTCAGTGGTCTGCAGGAAGTGGTCGGCGAAGTCGCCGACCCCAAGGCCGACTTCGTCGACCTGACCATCGTCCGCCTGGGCCTGGAGGGCCAGCGCCGCGAGGCCGCGGAGGCCACGCGCTGGCTGGACGAGGGCGAACAGGAAGTGCTGTCGCTGTGGTGGCTGGAGGCCGCCGGCGAACTGAAGCGCGCCGAGGTCGCCGCCGCGCTCGAGCTGACCCCGCAGCACACCGCCGTGCGCATCCAGCGGACCAAGGCCCAGCTCGACATCGCCCGCGGTGTCGTCCAGGCCCTCGCCGCGCACCCGCGCTGCCCGCAGCTCGCGGAGGTCGTCGCCCACTGGGACGGCGTCCCCTCCGCCCTGTGGCGCAAGCGCGTCGCCCGTCACGTGCGCGGCTGCGGCCGCTGCACGGGCGCGCTGTCCGCGCTCGTGCCCGCCGAGGGGCTGCTGGCCGGCCTCGGCCTGGTGCCGGTGGGCGGCGCGCTCCTCGGCTGGTGGGGCGGCTCGGCGGCGGTGCCGGCCGCGCCCGTGGCGTACGCGACGTCGGCTCACGCGGCGTCCGGGCACGCCGCCTCGGGGCACGCGGCGTCCGGGGTCGGGCGGGCACGCGGGCGCCGCGCCGCCGGGCGCGGGCAGCGCGTCGGCGGCGGTCACCGCGCGGCGAACCGGGGGCGTACGGGCCGCCGGGTCGTCGTCGGCGCGGGCCTGTTCGCGCTGATCGCCGGCGGTCTGCTGGGCGGCGGCTACCTCTTCACGGACTCCTCGGACAGGACCGACCGGACCCAGGCCGTCGACGCGCCGAGCGACCTCAAGCAGCTCAGCGCCCAGCAGCCGTCGCCGCTGCGGGCCACGCCCTCGCTGTCGGCCTCGCCGAGCGCGTCGGCCTCGGCGAAGCCCTCGCCGAGTGCCTCCGCGTCCGCCTCGGCGTCGACCTCCGCGTCCCCCGAGTCCCGGGCGAGCTCGGCCGCCCCCGAGCGCACCGCCGCGCCCGTGCCCACCAAGCGCCCCGGGAAGGCCCCCGCCAACCCGGGCGGCGGCTCGATGGCCCAGCAGGTCGTCTCCCTCGTCAACGCCGAGCGGGCGAAGGTGGGCTGCTCGCCGGTGACCTCCAACGGCCTGCTGGACGCCGCGGCCCAGGGCCACTCCGACGACATGGCCGCCCGCGGCTTCTTCGACCACACCAACCCCGACGGCAAGGGCCCGGGCGAGCGCATCACCGCCGCCGGCTACCGGTGGAGCACGTACGGCGAGAACATCGCCTACGGCCAGCAGGACGCGGCCGCGGTGATGGACTCGTGGATGCACAGCGACGGCCACCGCAAGAACATCCTCAACTGCTCCTTCAAGGAGATCGGCATCGGGATCAACAAGGCCCCGGGCGGGCCGCGCTGGACCCAGGTCTTCGGGGCGCGCTGAGGGCCGCGGGCCGTCGGCCCGTGAGCGCCGGCTCCTGACCCGACTCGTCGGAAAACTTCATACGCCGCGCGGAAACCCCGAGGTTTTCCACAGCGGAAACTCGTCAGTTGCCATATCGGAAAGTCCGTGCTTCACTTTCCGGTATGGCAACTGACGCGAACGCGCTTTCGTCCCGACCCTCCATGCCCTCGCGCGAGAGCGCCGCCCGCTCCCTGGCCCTGGCTGAGGAGGCCCAGGAAGCGGTCGGCTCCCTCACGTCCGACCGCTGGTACGGCGTCGCGCTCTCCGCGGCCCTGGCCGGGGTCTACTTCTCCAACCTCCTGCCCGAGCCGTTCGACCTGGTCGGCCTGGCCGCCATGTACGTGGGCATGCTCGTCGTCCTCACGCTGCAGTTCCGCTCCAGCGGCGTGCGGCACCGCCTGACCCCGTCCCTGAAGCGCGGCATGCTCGTCGCCGGCGCGCTCGGTCTGGCGGCCTACCTCGCCGCCCTGGCTCTGGAACACTGGGCCGGAATGTCGTGGATATGGATTCCGGCGGGGCTGCTCGTGGGCGGGGGCGTGCACGTCCTCGACCGGACCGCGCGCAAGAAGGGCATACCCGCACAGTGACCGCCCCCGAAGACGGCTTCAACGAGACGATCCACGCGCCGAACCGGCTCCGGATCTGTGCCGCGCTCGACGCCGTCGAGGAGATCGAGTTCGCGACCATCCGCGAAACGCTGGGGGTGAGCCCGTCCGTCCTGAGCAAGCACGTCACGGTCCTGTCCGACGCCGGCTACGTCGAACAGCGGCGCGCCGTACGCGACACCCGCCAGCGCGTGTGGCTGAAGCTGACCAAGACCGGTCGTGCCGCCTACCACGCCCACCTCGCCGCGCTGCGGGCGATCGTCAGCGGCGACCTCGGCGAGGGCTGAGCCGGCCGGGCGTCCCCCCTTCGAGTGGAACGCCGCCCCCGGGCCGTCCGGGCCCGGCCGCCGCCGGTAAGGATCCTGCCGGGCGCGGCCCGCGCCACCCAGGGGGGAGAGCGAGACGGAGCGGTCCATGGCACGGTGCGACACCTGCGGCAACGACTACTGGCTGGCCTTCGAGGTCAAGACCATCACCGGCGAGACGTACACCTTCGACAGTTTCGAGTGCGCGATCACCCGCCTGGCCCCCCGGTGCGAGCAGTGCGAGTGCCGCATCATCGGGCACGGGGTGGAGGTCGCGGGCCGCTTCTTCTGTGGTGCGCACTGCGCCCGGGAAGGGGACTCGGGCCTCGGCCAGCAGATCCGCGACACGGTCGGCGCCCACCCGGGCTGACCCGACCGCCGGGGACCCGGCCCCATTCCCTGGATCAGCTCGCTGGATCAGCGGCGTCGAGTGCTGCCGCCCTTGAGGGTGGCCCGCAGGTACTCGCGGTTCATGGTCGCGATGGACTGCAGGGGGATGCCCTTGGGGCAGGCGGTGGCGCACTCCCCGGTGTTGGTGCAGCCCCCGAAGCCCTCCTCGTCCGTCGCGGCGACCATGTCCAGCACCCGGGACTCGCGCTCGGGGGCACCCTGCGGCAGCACGTTGAGGTGGACGACCTTCGCCGAGGTGAAGAGCATCGCCGAGCCGTTCGGGCAGGCGGCCACGCACGCGCCGCAGCCGATGCACTCGGCGTGCTCGAAGGCGAGGTCGGCAACCGGCTTCGGCACGGGCACGGCCCGGGCGTCGGGGGCCGAGCCGGTGGGGACGGAGACGTAGCCGCCG
>KL569526.1:5075-10254 GCA_000715685.1 Streptomyces lilacinus | reverse complement strand
GGACGGAGACGTAGCCGCCGGAGCCGATGACGCGGTCGAAGGCCGAGCGGTCGACGACGAGGTCCTTGACGACCGGGAAGGCGGCCGCCCGCCAGGGCTCGACGTCGATGGTGTCGCCGTCGCGGAAGTGCCGCATGTGGAGCTGGCAGGTGGTGGTCCGCTCCGGGCCGTGCGCCCGGCCGTTGATGACCATGCCGCAGGCGCCGCAGATGCCCTCGCGGCAGTCGTGGTCGAAGGCGACGGGCTCCTCGCCGGCGAGGATCAGCTCCTCGTTGAGGTGGTCGAGCATCTCCAGGAAGGACATGTCCTCGCTGATGCCCTCGACCTCGTAGGTGGTCATGGCGCCGGAGTCCTCCGGGCCGCGCTGGCGCCATATGCGCAGGGTGAGGTTCACGCGTAGCTCCGCTGGGTGGGGTGGACGTACTCGAAGCGCAGGTCTTCCTTGTGGAGCACCGGCGGGCTGCCCGGGCCCGTGAACTCCCAGGCGGCCACGTAGGAGAAGTCCTCGTCCGCGCGCGCCGCCTCGCCGTCGGCGGTCCGGCTCTCCTCGCGGAAGTGGCCGCCGCACGACTCGGTGCGGTGGAGCGCGTCGAGACACATCAGCTCGGCGAGCTCGAAGTAGTCGGCGATCCGGTTCGCCTTCTCCAGCGACTGGTTGAGCTCCTCGCCGGTGCCCGGCACCCGGACCCGCCGCCAGAACTCCTCGCGCAGCGCCGGTATCCGGTCCAGCGCCTTGCGCAGCCCGCTGTCGGTGCGGGCCATGCCGCACTCGTCCCACAGCAGGTCGCCCAGTTCGCGGTGGAAGGAGTCGGGCGTGCGGTCGCCGTCGGCCTCGAGCAGCCGGCGCAGCCGGTCCGTCACGTCCGTCACCGCCTCCGTCACCGCCCGGTGGCCGGGATCGACCTCGTCGTGGGACTGGCGGGCGAGGTAGTCGTTGAGGGTGCTGGGCAGGATGAAGTAGCCGTCGGCCAGGCCCTGCATCAGGGCGGAGGCGCCCAGCCGGTTGGCGCCGTGGTCGGAGAAGTTGGCCTCGCCGATCGCGAAGAGGCCCGGCACCGTCGTCTGCAGGTCGTAGTCCACCCACAGGCCGCCCATCGTGTAGTGGATGGCCGGGTAGATGCGCATGGGCACCTCGTACGGGTTCTCGGCGGTGATCCGCTCGTACATCTCGAAGAGGTTGCCGTACTTGGCCTCCACCGCCGCCCGGCCCATCCGCGTGATCGCGTCGGCGAAGTCGAGGTAGACGCCCTGCCCGCCCGGACCCACCCCCCGGCCCTCGTCGCAGACTTTCTTCGCGGCGCGGGAGGCGATGTCGCGGGGGACGAGGTTGCCGAAGGAGGGGTAGATCCGCTCGAGGTAGTAGTCCCGCTCATCTTCGGGGATCGCGGCCGGCGGGCGGGTGTCGCCGGCGGCCTTCGGCACCCAGATGCGGCCGTCGTTGCGCAGCGACTCGCTCATCAGGGTCAGCTTCGACTGGTGGTCGCCCGAGCGCGGGACGCAGGTCGGGTGGATCTGGGTGAAGCAGGGGTTCGCGAAGAGGGCGCCGCGCCGGTGGGCGCGCCAGATGGCGGTGGCATTGGAGTTCTTGGCGTTGGTGGAGAGGTGGAAGACGTTGCCGTAGCCGCCGGAGGCGAGCACCACGGCGTCGGCGAAGTGGGTCGAGATCCGGCCGCTGATCAGGTCCCGGGCGACGATGCCGCGGGCCCGCCCGTCGACGACGATCAGGTCGAGCACCTCGGTCCGGGCGTGCATCTCGACGGTGCCGGCGTCGATCTGGCGGCTGAGCGCCTGGTAGGCCCCCAGCAGCAGCTGCTGGCCGGTCTGGCCGCGCGCGTAGAAGGTGCGCGAGACCTGGACGCCGCCGAACGAGCGGGTGTCCAGCAGGCCGCCGTACTCGCGGGCGAAGGGGACGCCCTGGGCCACGCACTGGTCGATGATCTGCACGGAGACCTCGGCCAGGCGGTGGACGTTGGACTCGCGGGCACGGAAGTCGCCGCCCTTGACGGTGTCGTGGAAGAGCCGGTGCACCGAGTCGCCGTCGTTGCGGTAGTTCTTCGCCGCGTTGATGCCGCCCTGCGCGGCGATGGAGTGGGCGCGGCGCGGGGAGTCCTGGTAGCAGAACTGCACGACGCGGTAGCCCTGTTCGGCGAGGGTGGCGCCCGCCGCGCCGCCCGCCAGGCCGGTGCCCACGACGATGACGGTGTGCTTGCGCCGATTGGCGGGGTTGACCAGCTTCGCCTCCAGGCGGCGCCGGTCCCAGCGCTCGGCGATCGGCCCGTCGGGGGCCTTGGTGTCGGCGAGGGGCTCGCCGACCGTGTAGCGCGTGTACTCCAGCGACATGCTCAGCTCACGACTCCCGTCATCACACCGATGGGTACGGCGATGAAGCCGCAGGTCAAAAGGGCTGCGAGGCCGTTGGCGACGGCCTTGAGCGCCCGGTCGCGGCGCGGGGTGCCCGCGCCCAGGGTCTGGGCCGCGCTCCAGAAGCCGTGGCGGATGTGCAGCCCGAGGGCGAGCATCGCGGCGATGTAGAAGACGTCGACGTACCAGCGGCCGAAGGACGCGACGAGGTTCTCGTACGGACGGCCCTCCACGGCGTGGGGGTTCACGGTGAGGGTGGTGAAGTCCAGGATGTGCCAGACGACGAACAGCCCGAGGATCACCCCGCCCCAGCGCATCGTGCGCGTCGCGTAGCTCGCGCGGCGCCGTCGGTGCGCGTACCGCGCCGGGCGCGCGGCCAGGTCGCGGCGGCTGAGCTGGTACGCGGCCACGCCGTGCAGGACGACGGAGGAGCCCAGCACCACCCGCGCGAGCCACAGGAACCACTCCCGGTGCAGGAACGGCGTGCCGATGGTGCGGATCCAGTGCCCGTAGGCGTTGAACTCCCCGGCTCCGAAGAACACCTTCAGATTGCCCAGCATGTGGGCGACCAGGTATGCCAGCATGACCAGACCGGTGACCGCCATGACCGCCTTCTTGCCCACGGTCGAGCGCCACACGGAGCCGATGAGGGACGGCGGTCGTGCCGTCCGGGTCGCCAGTGCCATGCCCACGACGCTAGGAGCGCGGCCCTCCATGCGTCCAAGACATGGTGGAGCTGGTTTCCATAGGCTCTCCCTATCTAGGGTGGTGGGGTGCAACTGCAGCAGCTCCGCTACTTCGCCACCGTCGCCGAGCACCGGCACTTCACCCGGGCCGCCGAGGCCCTGCACGTCGCCCAGCCGTCGCTCTCCCAGCAGATCCGCGCACTCGAGCGGGAGTTGGGCGCCGGGCTCTTCCACCGGGCCCGGGGAAACATCACCCTCACCGACGCCGGCGAGGCCCTGCTCCCGCTCGCCCGACGGATCCTCGCCGACACCGACACGGCCCGCCGCGAGGTGCAGGAGGTCGCCCAGCTGCGCCGGGGGCGGGTGCGCCTGGGCGCGCCGCCGAGCCTGTGCGCGAGCCTGGTGCCGGACGTGCTGCGCACCTACCACGCGCGGTTCCCCGGCATCGAGCTGCACGTGGACGAGGGCGGCTCCCAGGACCTCGTACGCCGTCTCGCCGACGGCGGGCTCGACCTCGCCCTCGTCATCACGCCCCTCGGGCCCGGAGCGCCCGCCCTCGCGACGACGGAACTGCTGCGCGAGGACCTGGTCGTGGTCTCCTCGCCCGACGACCCGCCGCCCACCCGGCGCCGCCGGATGCGGGTGGCGGACCTGCGGGACCTGCCGATGGTGATGTTCCGGCGCGGCTACGACCTGCGCGAGATGACCACCGCCGCCTGCCGGGCCGCCGGGTTCGAGCCGTCCTTCACCGTCGAGGGCGGCGAGATGGACGCCGTCCTCGGCTTCGTCCGCGCCGGGCTGGGGCTGGCCGTGGTCCCCGGCATGGTCGCGGCCCGCTCCGGCCTGCGGGTCACGCCCTTCGAGGGCGACCGCATGCGCCGGACCGTCGCCGTCGCCCACCGCAAGGACGCCCCGCCGCCGCGCGCGGCGCGCGAACTGCGGCGGGTGCTGCTGGAGCAGCTGGAGGCGGCGCCGGACGAGGGCTAGGCCAGCGCGTTCCCCAGCGCCACCCCCGTGAACGCCGCGCCCAGCCCGCACGCCACGCTCGCGGCCGCGTTGAGCACCGCGTACCCCCGCGCGCCGTCCTGGGCCAGGCGCAGGGTCTCGTAGGAGAACGTCGAGTACGTCGTCAGCGCGCCGCACCAGCCCGTGCCCAGCAGCAGGCGCCAGTGCTCGGCCGTCAGCGCGCCCGTGAGCACGCCCAGCACCAGGCAGCCCACGACGTTGACCACGAACGTCCCCCAGGGGAAGACCGAGTCGTGCCGGGACTGCACCCAGCGGTCCGTCAGATAGCGCAGCGGGGCGCCGGCCATGGCGCCGGCGAGGACCAGGAGCCAGGTCACCCCGGCTGCCCCTCGGCGCCGCGGGAGCCGCCCCCGTAGTGGAGGACCTCCACCTCGTCGAGGGTGACAAGGCCCTCCACGGCCAGCTCCGCGAGCACGGGCAGGAAGGCCCGCACCCGCTCCTCGGTGTCCACCACGACCACCGCCACCGGCAGGTCCTCGCTCAGCGACAGCAGCCGCGCGGTGTGGATGAGGGACGAGCCGCCGAAGCCCTCGACGCCCCGGAAGGCGCTCGCGCCGGCCAGGCCCGCCGCGTGGGCGCGGTGGACGATCTCGGAGAAGAGGGGCCGGTGGCCGTGGGTGTCGGACTCGCCGACGTACACGGTCTGTCTCTTATACACAGAGACAGGGCAAGGGCGGTGGCCGCGCGACCGTCGGTCAGCAGGCGCTCGATGTCGACCGCGTACGTGGAGAACGTGGTGAAGCCGCCCAGCACGCCCGTGCCCAGGAAGGGCCGGGTCAGCCGGTGCGGCGTGGCCAGCTCCGTCACGGTCACCAGCAGCACCCCGATCAGCGCGCAGCCCACGACGTTGATCAGCAGTGTCGTCCACGGGAGGGCGCCGGGCGCGGTCGGCCACAACAGCCCCGCGCCGTAACGGGCGGCGGCGCCCAGGCCGCCGCCGAGGGACACCGCGCAGACGACGGGCCCCTGTCCGGCCGCGGCACGGCGGGGCGGTACCGGGCCCGCGCCGGTGCCCACCGTCGCTTCCGGGGGTGCCGCGCCTGTCGTGCCCATCGGGCCAGGCTAGCCCAGGGGCTGCCCGGCGACGCCGCCCGCCACCGCCGCCA
>KL569526.1:0-4813 GCA_000715685.1 Streptomyces lilacinus | reverse complement strand
AGACAGGCTTCCGCCCGGTCGGCGTCCATCAGCCATTCCTGGTAGTCCGCGGGGTCGGCGAAGCCGTTGACGTAGCGGTGGGCGAGGCCCGGGTGCCGGGCGGCGGCGGCCAGGACGCGCTGCACGTGGGGCGGCAGCGGCGCGTCCAGCACCATGTTGGTGAACGCCGTGGTGTGCCGGGCGTGCTCCCACCAGCCGGCGAACGTCTCGTGCATCCACGCCCGGTCGAAGGGCCGGTCGCCCCGCGCCACGATCGAGGCCAGGTAGCGGTCCGCGCAGCGCGCCGCGTTGTTCGAACCCTGACCGGTGAGAGGGTCGTTGAGGACGATGGCGTCGGCCATGCCCAGGACGTGGCTGCCCGGGGCGACCTCGGCGACCGGGTGCCGGACCACGGGCGTGAGCGCGCCGGTGAGCAGGGCGCCGGCGTCCGTCGGCTCGGCGTCGGCGCACAGCTCGTACTCCCAGGGGGCGTACGAGCGCAGCAGCTGCCAGGAGCGCTCGAGCGCCGCGCCCGGCCCGTCGACGCCCGACCAGCAGTCGAACGGACCGCCCGGGCAGCCCTCCCACAGCAGGATGTCGCAGGGCCCGGACTTCGTCAGCGCGGGCAGGACGAAGAACTCGCCGACGCCCGGGAAGGCGTACATCCGCAGGTACGACGGCGACACCTCCGGGTTCGGCCGCACCCCGTGCACGTAGACGCAGGCCAGGGCGCGCTGCGGGCGGGCGAAGGGGCTGTGCCGCTCGTCGCGCCCGAAGACCTCGCCGAGCGGGCCGTGCCCCGAGGCGACGACGGTCAGCTCGTGCCCGGCGGCCAGGTCGACCAACTCCTCGGGCGCCACCTGCCGGTACTCGACGCGGCCGCCCCGCTCGGCGAACAGCTCCAGCCAGCGCGCCGTCTTCACCCGCTGGTCGACGGACTGCGCCGGCTGGTCGAGGCGGGCCTCGATGGACCGCTCGGGCGCGCGGAGGCCGGGCGGGTCGGTGGGGCTGAGCCGCACGCCCTCGATCAGCGGCGCCTCCCGGTCCCACAGGTTGAGCCCCGCCCGCCGCTCCAGGGCCAGCGCCGGCCCGTACATCAGCTGCGTGGACAGCACCCGGCCGGCCCGGACCTGCTCGGGCGTCCGGGCGGAGACCACGGTCACCTCGTGGTCCCCCGACGCCTGGAGCCCCAGGGCCAGCTGCAGCCCCGCCTGGCCCGCGCCGACGATCGCGATCCTGCGCATGGTTGCCTCCGAAAGCCGGATCTCCTACGCCGCCCTCGATGTAACCGCCCCCGGCACGCGCTGTACAGACGGCACGCTCGGGTCGTGGCGACGGTCACCCGGGGCTCACTCGGGCCGGAGAACCGTTACGGGTGCGATGTGGCGAACCGTTACGGCGCAGGCACCGCGATGGCGGTGACGACCAGGCCGCCGTGGACCAGCCAGCGGCCCTCGAAGCCCGCGAGGCGGCCGTCCGTCGCCGCCAGCAGCGGTTCCGGCGTCAGGATCCGCGCCGAGAAGGTGCCCGCGTCCGGGTCCACGGTGACCACCGCGTCCTGGAAGTCCAGCCACCGTCCGGTCAGCGGGAACCACGCCTTGTAGACGCTCTCCTTCGCGCTGAACACCAGCCGGTCCCAGTGCACCGCCGGCCGCTCGGCGGCCAGCCGGGCCAGCCAGCCGTGCTCCTCCTCGCGGGTCACCAATTCCCGCACGCCGCCGTTGGGCAGGGGCTCGTTCGGCTCCGCGTCCAGTCCCACCGTCGTCATGTCGGCGGCGCGCGCGACCGCCGCCGCCCGGTAGCCCGCGCAGTGGGTCATGCTGCCGACGATGCCCGACGGCCACCGCGGGGCGCCGCGCTGCCCGGGGATCAGCGGCGCGGGGGCGATCCCCAGCCGGCCGAGGGCGGTGCGGGCGCAGCCGCGCACGGTGGTGAACTCCCTGCGGCGCTTGTCGACCGCCCGGGCGATCAGCGCCTCCTCCTCGGGGAAGAGGGCGGGAGCCTCGGCCGGGTCCTCGAACGCCTCGGACGTCTCGATCGGTGAGGGCAGCAGGGTGCCAATCATGCGCGCCGGTCATTCCCTTGGTCGAAGCGGCCGGAATGTCTGTACGACAGGCACCCTGCCAGCTGGGAAGCCAATGGGGAAACCCACTCATCCTGTTGATTCGCCCACATCGGGATCACCCGGACGCTTCATGGACGAAACCTTTGTGCCCTCCACCCGTTTATCCGGGCTCCCGGCCGTAACCGACCGGGTGCTCGTCCCGTACGACCAAGCAAAGGTGTCTCCCCATGTCACGAATCGCCAGGGCAGCAGTCGTCACCGCCGCTGTGGGCGCCACGCTCGCCGGTATCACCGGCAGCGCGGTCGCCGACGCCGGAGCCAAGGGTGCTGCTGTCAACTCTCCGGGTGTCATCTCGGGCAACGTCATCCAGATCCCGATCCACATCCCGATCAACCTCTGCGGCAACTCCATCGACATCGTCGGCCTGCTCAACGCTGCGTCGGGCAACATCTGCGTCAACGGCTGACGGTCGTACGAGACGACGCACGCACGGCTCCGGGACCCTCCCCGGCCCGGAGCCGCGGCCGCACACGCATGGCGCCCCCGGCGGGTTCACCGGTGGGCGCCATGCGCGCGTTCGCACGTAGGATCTGGCCCCTGAGCCGGCTGGACCGGCTGAACCGGCGGCGGGCGGGACACATGGGCGGGGGCACATGGGCGGGGAAAGCACCGGGGAGAGCGTCGACAACACCATTAACGGGGGCACTTTCCACGGCACCGTGGTGCAGGCGAGAGACGTCCACTACCACCGGCCGGCACCGCGCGTGCCCCGGCTGCTGGGGCCTGCGCCCGAGGTCTTCGTCGACCGCACCCCCGTCCTCGCCGAGCTGACCCGGGCGTCCGAGACGCGGGCCGAACGGGACGCGCCCCTGGTCGTGCTGGTCACCGGCCTGCCCGGGATGGGCAAGACCGCCACCGCGCTGCGCTGGCTGCACCAGCGGCGCGCCGACTTCCCCGGCGGCCACCTGCAGGAGGACATGGGCCCGCGCGGCCCCCTCGGGCCACGCGACCCGCTGGCCGTGCTCGAGCGGTTCGTCGGAGAGCTGACGGGTTCGTGGGGCTCGGGGGAGAAGCGGCCCACCGACCTCGAGGGCCTGGCCGCCCACTACCGCTCGCTGACCGCCGACGCGCCCGCGCTGGTGCTGCTCGACAACGTCGTGACGGCGGCCCAGGTGCGGCCCCTGCTGCCGGGACACCCCGCGAGCGTGGTCGTCGTCACCAGCCGCTTCCCGCTCACCGGACTGCGCGCCTCCTTCCCCCGCCTGGTCGGCGTCTCCCTCGACGCCCTGGACGACGCCCACGGCGCCGACCTCTTCCACGCCGTCGCCGGCCGCCCGGTCGCCCTCGACCGGCCGGCCCTCCAGGACGTCCTGCTCGCCTGTGCGGGGCTGCCGCTGGCGGTACGGATCGCAGGCGCCCGGGTGGGTGAACTGCTCGACACGGGGGAGGATCCCCGCGCACTCGCCCGCGAACTGAACGACCGCCGCACCCGGTTGGAGGCGCTCGCCGTGCCCGACGACCTCTCCGTCGCCCAGGTCTTCGACGCCGTCCACGCCTCCCTGGCCGAGGGCCCGGCCCGGCTCTACCGGGCGCTGGGCCTGCACCCGACGCCCGAGTTCTCCCGCGACCTCGCGCGCCACGTCGCCGGCGACGAGGCCGACCTGCGCACGCTCGTACGGGAACGGCTGCTCGAGCCGGCGGGGGAGGGGCGGCTGCGGATGCACGGGCTCGTGCACGACCACGCGCGGGCGGTTGCCGGTCCTGCCGGTGAGGCAGACGTCTATGTCGACTGGTATCTGGAGCGTGCCGCGGCCGTCGAACGGCTCGTCTCCGACCGGTGGCGCCACGGCCCGCTGTTCGCTTCCTCCGAACGACCGGCGGACGTCTTCCGCGGCCCCGACGAGGCGCTGGACGCCCTGGAGGCCGACCGCGCCAACGTGGTGGCGGCGGTGGGGCTGGCCCACGCCACGCGGCGGTACGCGGCGGCGTGGCAGCTGTGCGAGGCGCTGCGCGGCTTCTTCTTCCGGCGCAAATACCACACCGACTGGACGGCGGTGTGCGAGCTCGGCCTCGACGCGGCCCGCAAGGGCGACGACCCGCTGGCCGTCGCCCGCATGCACTTCGAGCTGGCCTTCGCCCTCGCCGACCGGGACGCGGCCGGGGACGCCGCGGCGGCGCGCGAGCACTACGAGCACGCCCTGCGCGTGGCCGGCGACCTCGGTCACGCGCGCACCGTCTCCTCGGCCCTCGAGGGCCTCGGCCTCCTCGACCTCCGCGCCGGCGACCCGGGCGCGGCCGCCGACCGCTTCGCGCGGGCCGTCGAAGCGCTCGAGGGCATCGACCACCCGCGTGGTCGCGCTCTCCTGACCTTTCACCTCGGGCGCGCCCGTGCGGCCGACCATCGGCACGAGGAGGCGGGCGTGCTGCTGCTGCGGGCGCGCTCGCTCTTCGGGGCGCTGCCGGATCGTTTCAACGAGGCCAAGTCTCTGTGGCACTACGCCCGGGCCCGGCTCCGGGCGGACCGGCCGGACGAGGCGCGGTCGCCTCTGGACGAGGCGGTGGCCTTGATCCGGGGCTGCGGGGCGCCGAAGGAGGAGGCCGACATCTTGATGCTGCGCGGGGACGTGCTCGCTCTCGCGGGCGAGCGCGCGGCGGCGGAGGCGGACTGGCGGTCGGCGGCCGGCCTGTACGAGCGCGTGGGCAGCCCGCTGGCGGAGGAGGCGGTGGGGCGGCTCGGGGGGTAGGGGCCCTGCGGGGCTTCTTCCCCA
>KL569525.1:41964-43565 GCA_000715685.1 Streptomyces lilacinus | reverse complement strand
AGATGTGTATAAGAGACAGTCTCCCACGCGTCGCCCGCGCGCGTGCGGCGCACGGCCTTGGCCGGCCCCTCGGCGAGCAGGTGGTGCGGGGCGGCGTAGGTGATCTCGACGGTCACGATGTCGCCGGGGCGGACCGGCTCGTCCGGCTTGGCGAAGTGGACGAGGCGGTTGTCGGGGGCGCGGCCGGACAGGCGCCGCGTGGCGTCGTCCTTGCGGCCCTCGCCCTCGGCGACCATGACCTCGAGGGTCCGGCCGACCTGCTTCTTGTTCTCCTCCCAGGAGATCTCCTCCTGGAGGGCCACCAGGCGCTCGTAGCGCGCCTGCACGACCTCCTTGGGGATCTGCCCCTCCATCTCGGCCGCCGGCGTGCCGGGCCGCTTGGAGTACTGGAAGGTGAAGGCCTGCGCGAAGCGGGCCTCGCGGACGACGTGCAGGGTCTGCTCGAAGTCCTCCTCGGTCTCGCCGGGGAAGCCCACGATGATGTCGGTGGAGATGGCGGCGTCCGGCATGGCGGCACGCACCTTCTCGATGATGCCGAGGAAGCGCTCCTGGCGGTACGAGCGGCGCATGGCCTTGAGGACCGTGTCGGAGCCGGACTGCAGCGGCATGTGCAGCTGGGGCATCACGTTCGGCGTCTCGGCCATCGCGGCGATCACGTCGTCGGTGAAGTCGCGCGGGTGCGGCGAGGTGAAGCGGACCCGCTCCAGGCCCTCGATCTTCCCGCAGGCGCGCAGCAGCTTGGAGAACGCCTCGCGGTCGCCGATGTCGGAGCCGTAGGCGTTGACGTTCTGGCCGAGCAGGGTGATCTCGCTGACGCCCTCGGCGACGAGCGCCTCGACCTCGGCGAGGATGTCGCCCGGGCGACGGTCCTTCTCCTTGCCGCGCAGCGCGGGCACGATGCAGAAGGTGCAGGTGTTGTTGCACCCGACGGAGATGGAGACCCAGGCCGCGTAGGCGCTCTCGCGGCGCGTCGGCAGCGTCGAGGGGAACGCCTCCAGCGACTCGGCGATCTCGACCTGCGCCTCTTCCTGGATCCGCGCGCGCTCCAGCAGCACCGGCAGCTTGCCGATGTTGTGCGTGCCGAAGACGACGTCGACCCACGGCGCCTTCTTCACGATGGTGTCGCGGTCCTTCTGGGCGAGGCAGCCGCCGACGGCGATCTGCATGCCGGGCCGCTTCGTCTTCATCGGGGCCAGCCGGCCGAGGTTGCCGTAGAGCTTGTTGTCGGCGTTCTCCCGCACCGCGCAGGTGTTGAAGACGACGACGTCCGCCTCGCCCTCGGCCGTGCCCTCGGGCGCCCGGACATAGCCCGCGTCCTCCAGCAGGCCGGACAGCCGCTCGGAGTCATGGACGTTCATCTGGCACCCGTAGGTGCGCACCTCGTATGTCTTCGCACTCATCTCAATCGACCAGGGTACGTGGTCGCCCGGACACCGCGCTCCTCACTTGTCACCGCCCGGGCAGCCCTCCGGTCTCTTGGCCCATGCACGGAACCTGGTCGGGGCGGGAGCGGGCTGGCAGGATCCGCCCATGCTTCCCCGATTCCGGCGCCCCGGAAGGCGTCGCACCCTGCGGGCCGGCGCGGTGGCAGCCGCCGGGCC
>KL569525.1:41073-41675 GCA_000715685.1 Streptomyces lilacinus | reverse complement strand
CCCGCCGTGCTCGGGCTGCTGCTGTGGTGGCTGCTGCCGTCGGGGCCGGGCCCCGCGCCGCGCGGCCGGATCACGGTGGCGACGGGGGTGCCGACCGGGGTCTACGCGAAGTACGGCGATCTCCTCAAGGACGACCTGGCGCGCGACCTGCCCGCCCTGGACGTGCGTCTGCGGCGCAGCGAGGGGTCGCTGGACAATCTGCGGAAGCTCACGAGCGGCGAAGCCGACTTCACCCTGGCCACGGCGGACGCGGTCGCCGCCTATCGGGACCAGGGGCAGCCGGGCGCCGAGCGGCTGCGCGCGTGTGCGCGGCTGTACGACGACTACATGCAGCTGGTCGTCCGGAAGGACTCCCCGGTGCGCTCGACGCGGGACCTGCGGGGGCTGCGCGTGGGCGTGGGCGCGGACAGGTCGGGGGTGCAGCTGATCACCAGGCGGCTGCTGGCGGCCGCCGGGCTGGACTTCGAGAAGGACATCGTGCCGGTGCGGGTCGGCATCGACCGGATGCCGGCGCTGCTGGAGGACGGCGAGCTCGACGCCTTCTTCTGGTCCGGCGGGCTGCCCACGAGTGCCGTGCAGTCCTGTCTCTTATACACATCTCT
>KL569525.1:37486-40828 GCA_000715685.1 Streptomyces lilacinus | reverse complement strand
GTGCAGCTGGGCGACCTCATCGGGCCGTTGCACGCGCTGGGGCGGCAGACCCGCTACTACCGGGCGGCCATGATGCCGGCGGACGCCTATCCGGAGATGCGCTCCACCCAGGTCGTCAAGACGATCGCGGTCGCGAATCTGCTGGTGACCCTGGACAGCACGGACCCCGATCTCACCGAGAGCGTGACGCGGACGGTGATAGGGAGCAGGGACCGCATAGGGACCAAGGTGCACGCCGCGCAGAAAGTGGACCTCCGTACGGCGATATTCACCAATCCCCTGCCGCTGCACGACGGAGCGCGCCGCTATTACGTGTCGGTGAAGCCCTAAACATGCGGGTGTCGGTAAACATGCGTGTCTCGGTGAGGCCCTGAGCCCGATCAGCCGTGGGTGAAGCCCTGGGCATGTCCGGCGTCGCGCGGGAGGGTGATCGTGGCGCGCAGGCCGGTCGGCTTGTTCGGCGCGTACGTCAGTGTGGCGCCGCCCGGGGCGAGGAGCGCGCGGGAGATGGACAGGCCGAGGCCCGAGCCGGAGACGTTCTGGTGGCGGCCGCTGCGCCAGAAGCGGTCGCCGATGCGGGTGAGCTCCTCGTCGGTGAGGCCGGGGCCGCCGTCGGCGACGGTGATGCGGACCCGGTCGCCGGCCACCTCGACGGTGACCTCGACGCGGGCGTTCTCGGGCGTGAACTTGACCGCGTTGTCGACGACCGCGTCGAGGGCGCTGGACAGGGCGATCGGGTCGGCCCAGCCGGTCGCGGCGCGCGGCCCGCGGTAGGTGAGGGCGACCCCGCCGCGCTCGGCGACCGGGGACCAGGCGCCCACCCGATCGGTGACGATCTCGGCTATGTCGGTGAGCTCCGGGTCGCCGGCGTCGTGCTCGGCCAGCGCGAGGTCCAGCAGGTCGTCCAGGACGCGTGCCAGCCGCTTGCCCTCGGAGCGCACCGAGGCGACTTCCTCGTGTCCGTCGGGGAGGTCCAGGGCCAGCAGGTCGATGCGCAGCAGCAGGGCGGAGAGGGGGTTGCGCAGTTGGTGCGAGGCGTCGGCGACGAAGGCGCGCTGCTGCTCGAGGACGTCCTCGAGGTTGTCGGCCATCTCGTTGAACGAGCGGGCCAGCCGACGCAGTTCCGGCGGACCGCTGTCGGCCACGACGCGCGACTTCATCCGGCCGGTGGCGATGTCGTGGGCGGCGGTGTCGAGGGTGCGTACGGGCCTGAGCACCCATCCGGTGAGGCGGATCGCGGCGGCGACGGCGACCAGCATCGCCGCGGTCTCCCCCGCCGCGAGCAGCAGCCAGCCGTGCAGGATCCGGGAGCGCAGCGGCCCGGTGGGCGAGTGGGTGACGACGACGGCGACGACGTCCCCGTCGCGGATGACGGGCGAGGCGACGGTGAGCCGGCCGCGCTGCCAGGGCCAGACCTGGCCGGGGTCGCGGCTGCGGCGCCCGGCGAGGGCCTCCTGGAAGGCCTCCCGGGGCTCGCCGGCGCGCGGCAGGGACCAGGTCCCCGGAGCGACGGCCATGGGCCTGCCCTCGCGGTCGAAGACGCCCGCGTAGATGTCGTACAGCTCCTCGTAGCGGGCGAGTTCGGCGCGCAGGGTGGTGAGCCGTTCGTCGGCCTCGCCGGACGGTTCGAAGGGGCGCGCGCTGACGTACTGGGCGAGCGACGCGAAGCGGGCGGTGTCGTCGATGCGGTCGACGACCACCCTCTGCTGCTGCACGGCGGCCATGCCGGCGGCGAGCGGGAAGCCGAGGGCGAGCAGGACGCCCGCCATCAGGATGATGAGCAGGGGCAGGAGTCGGGTGCGCACGGGTTCGTACGACCGTCACACCGGGACGACGATTTTGTAGCCGACGCCGCGGACCGTCTCGATGAGAGCGGGCATACGGAGCTTCGACCGGAGCGAGGCGATGTGCACCTCCAGCGTGCGCCCGGTCCCCTCCCAGCTGGTCCGCCACACCTCGCTGATGATCTGTTCCCTCCGGAAGACCACGCCCGGCCGCTGCGCGAGCAGGGCCAGCAGGTCGAACTCCTTGCGGGTGAGGGGTACGGCGGCGCCGTCCACGGACACCCGGCGGTTGGGGAGCTCTATGGTCAGCGGCCCCAGGCTCAGCGCGCGGGGACCGTCGGGGTCCTGCGGCCCGCTCGACGCGCTCTCCGTGTGCGGGGTGCGCCGGGCGACGGCGTGGATCCGCGCGAGGAGCTCGCCGGTGTCGTAGGGCTTGACGACGTAGTCGTCGGCGCCGAGGTTCAACCCGTGGATCTTCGAGCGGGTGTCGGAGCGGGCGGTCACCATGATGACGGGCGTGGTCGTGCGCTTGCGGATCTTGCCGCAGACCTCGAAGCCGTCCTGGTCGGGCAGGCCGAGGTCGAGCAGGACGACGCCGAAGGGCGCCCCCGTGTCGGGCAGCAGCGCCTGGAGGGCCTCCTCCCCGCTCCGGGCGTGGGTGACGTAGAAGCCGTGCCGGGCCAGCACGGCCGACAGGGCCGCGGCGACATGGTCGTCGTCCTCCACGAGCAGCAGTCTCATCGGCCCCCTCCGGGCGGCGGTGCGGCAACACCGCATCCACGCCGATGAAGGGCCACCACGTCAAGGGGTAGCCGCCCCCGCGGGGCCTTCCGTTATCCAGCCGGTACGCCCGCGTGCACCCGAAGACCCCGTTGACGCTGGGTGTCCGCTTGAGTCCGGATCGTTATGCTCAATTTCAGCTCAGATGTAATGACGCTGGTCGTTGCGGCTCATTAAGGTCCTCCCCAATCGAGGAGGACGGAGCGAGGAACGCCGATGAGCGAGGTATCGGTGACCAAGGACGTGGCACCCGCCGCGGACGCACTGGTCGTCCTGAGCAAGGTCAACAAGCACTTCGGCGCGCTGCATGTGCTCCAGGACATCGACCTGACGATCGCGCGCGGCGAGGTCGTGGTCGTCATCGGGCCGTCGGGGTCCGGCAAGTCGACCCTGTGCCGCACGATCAACCGGCTGGAGACGACGGACTCCGGCGCCATCACCATCGACGGCAAGCCCCTTCCCCAGGAGGGCAAGGAGCTGGCGCGGCTGCGCGCGGACGTCGGCATGGTCTTCCAGTCGTTCAATCTCTTCGCGCACAAGACCGTGCTGGAGAACGTGACGCTGGGCCAGGTCAAGGTGCGCAGGAAGGACCGGAAGGCCGCCGAGGAGAAGGCCCGTGCCCTGCTCGACCGGGTGGGGGTGGGTCCCCAGGCCGACAAGTACCCGGCGCAGCTCTCGGGCGGCCAGCAGCAGCGCGTGGCGATAGCCCGCGCGCTGGCCATGGACCCCAAGGTGATGCTCTTCGACGAGCCGACGTCCGCGCTGGACCCGGAGATGA
>KL569525.1:32845-37211 GCA_000715685.1 Streptomyces lilacinus | reverse complement strand
ACGTCCGCGCTGGACCCGGAGATGATCAACGAGGTGCTGGAGGTCATGCAGCAGCTCGCCCGGGACGGCATGACGATGGTCGTCGTCACCCACGAGATGGGCTTCGCCCGCTCCGCCGCCAACCGCGTCGTCTTCATGGCGGACGGCCGCATCGTCGAGGAGGCGCGGCCGGACCAGTTCTTCAGCAACCCGCGCAGCGACCGGGCCAAGGACTTCCTGTCGAAGATCCTGCACCACTGAGCGCCGGCCGCCCCCGTCGGCGGCCGTCCGCTTCCTTCAGATCCGTCCCCTTGCGCGCTCCGGCCCACCGCTTCACCGCCACCCAGCGCCCGCAGAAGCAAAGGATGTTCTTCATGAAGCTCCGCAACACCGCCGCAGCGGCCGCCGTTGTGGTGGCGCTCGCCGTGACCGCTACCGCCTGCGGCAAGTCGGGCAGCCCCGACGACAAGGCCGACAAGCCCAGCGGCGGCACGTCGACGGCCCCGCAGCTCTCGTACCAGGTGAACACCTCGGCCGACGTCAAGGACTCGCCCGTCTTCGCGAAGATCAAGGGCAAGGAGATCACGATCGGCACGAAGGCCGACCAGCCCGGCCTCGGCTTCGAGAACCCCAGCACCAAGAAGCGCTCGGGCTTCGACGTCGAGATCGCCCGGATGATCGCGGCCGACCTCGGCTTCGACGAGGCGCACATCAAGTTCAAGACCGTGCCCTCCGAGGCCCGTGAGACCCAGCTCGCCAGTGGCGGTGTCGATCTGTACGTCGGTACGTACACGATCAACGACGAGCGCAAGAAGCAGGTCGGCTTCGCCGGGCCGTACTACGTGGCCGGCCAGGACCTGCTGGTGAAGGCGGACAGCGCCATCAAGGGCCCGGACGACCTCAAGGGCAAGAAGGTCTGCTCGGCGACCGGCTCCACCCCGCTGAAGCGCATCAAGGAGCCCAAGTACGGCGTGGCCGAGGCCAAGGCGCAGCAGGGCTACCAGCTGTGCGTGCAGGACCTGGTCAACGGTTCCGTCGACGCGGTCACCACGGACGACTCGATCCTCAAGGGCTACGCCGCCGAGAACAAGGGCGCGCTGAAGGTCGTCGGCAACCCCTTCTCGAAGGAGCCCTACGGCGTGGGCCTGAAGAAGGAGGACGCGGCGCTGCGCGAGGCCGTCAACAAGGCCCTCGAGGCGCACGTGAAGAACGGCGACTGGAAGAAGGCGTACGACGCGACGCTGGGCCTCTCCGGTGCCGCCGCGCCCACCCCGCCCGCCGTCGAGCGCTACTGACCTGCGTCGGTGTCGGATGACCGCCACGCGATACCCGGAGACGTAACGTGAACGTTCTGTCTGACAACTTCGCGATGTTCCGCGAAGGTTTCGTCGGCACCGTCGAACTAACAGTGCTCAGCGCGCTGCTGGCTCTGGTGCTGGGCACACTCGTCGCGGCGTTCCGCGTCTCTCCGGTGCCCGCGCTGCGTGCCTTCGGCACCGCTTGGGTGACGCTCCTGCGGAACACCCCGCTGGTGCTGCTCTTCCTCGCCGTGACCCTGGGGCTGCCGGCGCTCGGTCTGAAGGGGTGGGACTCCTTCTGGCTCGCCGTGCTGGCCCTGGGGTGCTACACCTCGGCGTTCATCTGCGAGGCCATCAGATCCGGCATCAACACGGTGCCGGTGGGCCAGGCGGAGGCCGCCCGCTCGATCGGGATGACCTTCAACCAGACCCTGGGCCAGATAGTCCTGCCGCAGGCCGCCCGCACCGCGATACCCCCCATCGGCAGCCTGATGATCGCCCTCGCCAAGAACACGGCGATCGCCTCGGGCTTCAACGTCACCGAGCTCGGCTCGGTGCAGAAGACGCTCAACGCCGCCTCGGGCTACAACATTTACGTGATCTTCGCGTGGATCGCGGTCTGCTACATCATCATCACGTTCACGATCAGCGGTCTGTTCCGGCTGCTGGAGAACCGACTGGCGGTGGCCCGATGAGCGGCAGCGTCCTCTACGACGTCCCCGGCCCCCGGGCACGGGTCCGCAACCGCCTCTACGGCGTGCTCTCCGCCGTCGCCATCGTCGGACTGCTCGCCTTCGTCGCCTACCGACTGGACGCCACCGGGCAGTTCCAGGCCGGCCTGTGGGACGACTACGAGTACGCCGAGACCCAGCAGCGGATCGTCGACGGACTGCTGACGACGCTCAAGACCTTCGCCATCGCGGCGGCCCTCTCGCTGGTGCTCGGTACGGTCCTGGCCACCGCGCGGCTCTCCGACCACCGGCCCGTCCGCTGGGCGGCCACGGCGGTGGTGGAGTTCTTCCGGGCCATGCCGCTGCTCATCATGATCTTCCTGCTCTACGCGGCGGTGTTCACCTCCGACCCGATGTGGGCGCTGGTGATCGGGCTGACGCTCTACAACGGCTCGGTCCAGGCGGAGATCTTCCGGTCGGGCATCAACGCGGTGCCCAAGGGGCAGAGCGAGGCCGCGTACGCGATCGGCCTGCGCAAGACGCAGGTGATGACGAGCGTCCTCGTGCCGCAGGCCGTCCGCTCGATGCTGCCCTCGATCATCAGCCAGCTCGTGGTGACCCTCAAGGACACGTCCCTCGGCTTCATCATCCTGTACGAGGAGCTGCTGTTCGTCGGCAAGGCCTTCGCCCAGCAGACCCCGCCGGTGAACGGCGTCTACGCCTTCATCCCGATGGTGATCGTCTTCGGCTCGATCTACGTCCTGCTCTGCCTTGCCCTGTCCTCCGTCGCCACCTGGGTCGAACGGCGCACGCAGCGCTCGCGCAAGGGGAAGCCGCCGGCGATGCCGGCCGCGAGCGCGACCCTCGGCGCCGAATCCACGGCGGGCGCCTCCGGCGCGGACGGCGACACCACCGCCTGACCGCACCATGGGTGACGCCCCGTCGGCCCTCGAGGCCGACGGGGCGTACGCGTCCGGCGCGCCGGGGCGAGGGCTCTGATCACTTGACGCACGCAGCGGCAATGGGTTGCATACGTTCTGTGATCGCGCTCCGGTTTTCTCCTGCCAGTCCCCGTACGTCCCGTACGCACCACGCGTACGGCGAGGCGGCGGGTCGCCCCGGGGAGCGGGGAGCCGTGCCGTGGACCCGGTGATCGTCGTCGGGGCCGGCCCGGTCGGCCTCACCCTGGCCCTGGCCCTGGCCCGGTACGAGGTGCCCGTCACCGTGCTGGACGAGACGCCGGCCGGGGATCCGGGGCAGGACGACCGCCGCCTCGCCCGCACGGCCGTGCTCCGGCCGGAGACCGCCGCACTGCTCGAGCGGCTGGGCTGCGCCACGACGGAGGGCACCCGCTGGGCCGGCTGGCGCACCCTGCGCCGGCGGGGCGAAGTGCTCCGGGTGGCCTTCGCGCCACCGGGGGGCCACGGAAAGACGCCGGAGACCGTGGACTTCGAGGATCTCGACGAGTCCACGTCCCCGGACGTCCCGGACGAGGAGCCGTCCGACGAGCCGGCAGCAGAACCGTCTCCCCTGCACCTCCCGCAGCACGCGCTGACCCGGGAGCTGCGTGCCGCGCTCGGCGGCGAGGCGGACGTGCGCGTCATCCACGACAGCCGGGTCACCGTCCTCAAGCAGGACTCCTCCGGAGTCACCGTGCACACCCGGGGCGACAACGCCACCGCGTGGCGCGGGAGTTACCTGATCGGCTGCGACGGTGCCCGCTCGGTCGTCCGCAAGCTGCTGGGCGCCCGCTTCCCCGGGCGGACGGCGGTCGAGCGGCACGCGGTCGCCGCGCTCCGGGCCGAACTGCCCTGGCCCGGCGAGGCCGTGCTGCACCGGTCGCCACCGCGCGGCGACGAGGTGACGGCCCGTCCGCTGCCGGACGGCGTCTGGCGGCTCGACTGGCCGCTGCCCCCGGACGGGCCGCTGGTCACCCCCGACGCCCTGCTGGCCCGGATCAACGACTCGCTCGCCGCGTGGTGCGGGGAGGTCCCGGCGTACGCGCTGCTGGACACCGGGGTTCACGCCGTGCACCACCGCCTCGCGCGCCGGTGGCGCAGCGGGCGCGCCTTCCTCGCCGGGGACGCCGCCCATCTCCTGGGCGCGCTGGGCACCCAGGGGCTCGACGAGGGGCTGCTGGACGCCGAGAACCTCGCGTGGAAGCTGGCGCTCGCCTGGCACCACGGCGCCTCCGACGCCCTGCTGGACAGCTATCAGGCCGAGCGCCGGGGGGCGATCGCGCTCCGGCTGCGCGCCGCCGACCGGACCCTCGCCGCGGTGCGGGACGAGGGCGGGTGGCGCGCGGTGCGCCGTGGGCTCGTGCCGGGCACCGCGCGCGCCCACGACGCGCTGCTGACCGACGGCCACTTGGGGCGCGGGCTGCTGGGCGCGCCGGCGGTCCACACCCGTACGCCTGTC
>KL569525.1:28212-32516 GCA_000715685.1 Streptomyces lilacinus | reverse complement strand
CACGGCCGTGGGAGCGCCGGTCGTGGACGTGCCGGTGACGGCTCCCGACGGGTCGGAGGTCTGGCTGCGCGACCGGCTGGGCGGGGATCTGCTGGTGGTGCTCGTCGCCCCGGGCACGGGCGTGTGGGAGCGGCGGCACTGGCTGGGCGCGGGGCTGATGCCCCGGCTGGCGGCGGCCGTCTCGGCGCTGCCCATGCGCGCGGAGCTGCTGGTGACCGAGGGCTATCCGGGGGCGGACGCGCACACCGTGCTGGTGGTCCGGCCGGACGGGCACCTGGTGGCCGCGCTCGCCGGCGTACGGCCGGCCGAGCTGTACGCGTGCGCGGACGCTGCCCGGGGCGGATCGCCGAGCGCGCCGGCCGGCACGGCGCCCGGCGAGGGCACGACGAGTGCGGGCACGACGGCTGTGGGCACGCCGGGTGCGGGCACGACGAGCCGGGCCGGTGCGGGCGAGGACGCCTCCGGCGACAACGCGGCGGGGGAACCCGCGAGTGAGGCTACGGCCAACCGTTGACCGGCCCTGACCGCCATGGTTGACTCCGGAGCGTGACTGAAGACGGCGCGCGTTTCTGGCGGAGGGTCCATCTCGACCTCGTCCGCTACGCGGGCTGTGTCTGTCGTCCGTCCTGCTGATCCGCTCTCTTCTCCCGCGCCGCCGGGCGTCGTTCGCCGGGCGCGTTTCTTCGCGATCCCTCAGGACGGTTTCCCGTGTCTTTCTCCGTACGCGCCTCCGCGTCCCCGCACGCGGTCTCACCCCACTCCGCCGACTCTCCGGCAGCGCCGACCGAGGCGGATCTGTTGGCCTTCGTCCGCCGGACGGCGGCCGACGCCCGTCTCATCGCCTCCCTGCCGCTCGACCCCCAGGGCCGGACCTGGATCCGGCTCGAGGGACCGGCCGGCAGCGAGGCCTGGCTCATCGGCTGGCCGCCGGGCACCGGCACCGGCTGGCACGACCACGGCGGCTCGCACGGCGCCTTCGCCACGGCGACCGGGCAGCTGATCGAGCAGTCGCTGGCGGCGCGGCTGCCGACCGAGGGCTGGAAGGTGCTCGAGCTGGCGGACGGCATCGACCGTGAGCGCCGGCTCGCCGGCGGGGACAGCCGGGCCTTCGGCCCGCACCATGTGCACCAGGTGCTCAACACCTCGCCGGAGCGGCACGCGGTGTCCGTGCACGCCTACTACCCGCCGCTGCCGATGATGCGGCGGTACGGGCGGACCGGTCAGGTGCTGCGGCTGGAGCAGGTCGAGTGGCCGCAGGAGTGGACATGAGGGTCGAGGAACTGCTGGCCGCCGCCCGGGAGGAGCTCGACCGTCTCGGTCCGGCCGAGGCCGCCGCGGCCCAGGCCGGCGGTGGGCTGCTGGTCGACATCCGCTACGCGGCACTGCGGGAGCGCGACGGGACGATCCCGGGGGCGCTCGTCGTCGAGCGCAACGAGCTGGAGTGGCGGCTGGACCCGGCCTGCGAACACCGTGCGGCCGAGGCCACGGGGCACGACCTGCGCGTGGTCGTGTTCTGCGACGAGGGGTACGCCTCGTCGCTGGCCGCCGTCTCCCTGCGACGGCTGGGCCTGCGCCACGCCACGGACCTGGTGGGCGGCTTCCGGGCCTGGCGCGCGGCGGGGCTGCCGGTAACGCCCGGCCGGGCCCGGGCGGACGACGGGCGCGCCGGATGGGCGAGGCAGACGTCTGCGGGGCAGACATCCTTGGGGCAGACGCCCGGTGGATGATTCCAACCGACGTCCGAGGGATACCGGATGGTCCGGCAGGAAGGGATCAGACGTCCGGCAGGTAGTGGTCCAGCAGCTCGGGGTCGTCGCCCTCCTCCTCCAGCGCGCGGCGCACCACGCGCAGGGCGAGGCCCTCCGAGTACCCCTTGCGGGCCAGCATCCCGGCGAGGCGGCGGAGCCGCTTCTCCCGGTCCAGGCCGCGGGTCGACCGCAGCTTGCGCTCGACGAGCTCCCGGGCCGTGCGCTCCTCCTGCTCGGCGTCGAGCTGCCCGACGGCCTCGTCGATCAGCGCGGAGTCCACGCCCTTGGTGCGCAGCTCACGGGCGAGCGCCCGGCGGGCCAGGCCCCGGCCGTGGTGCCGGGACTCGACCCACGCGTCGGCGAACGCCGCGTCGTCGATGAGGCCCACGTCCTCGAACCGGGACAGCACCTCCTCCGCGACGTCGTCCGCTATGCCGCGCTTGGCGAGCGCGTCCGCGAGCTGCTTGCGGGTGCGCGGTGTTCCGGTGAGCAGGCGCAGGCAGATCGCCCGCGCCTGCTCCTCCGGCGGCGGTGGCGCGCCGCCCCCGGCCCTCGACGGGGACGGGGCGCCACCGCCCGTACGGTCGTCCGCGCGCGGCTCGTACGGCCCGGGCTCCGCACCGGGCCACGCCTGTGCATCAGACACGGTGCGGCTTAGCTCTTGGCCGCGGCCTTCGCCGCCTTGGCCGTGGACTTGGCCGCCGGGGCGGGCACGGACTTGACCGGCTCGCCGGCCGCGTCGGCGGCGGGCTCGTCCGCCGCGGCCTCGGGCTTGACGCCCACGCCCAGCTTCTCCTTGATCTTCTTCTCGATCTCGTTGGCGAGGTCGGGGTTGTCCTTGAGGAAGTTGCGGGCGTTCTCCTTGCCCTGGCCGAGCTGGTCGCCCTCGTACGTGTACCAGGCGCCGGCCTTGCGGACGAAGCCGTGCTCCACGCCCATGTCGATCAGGCCGCCCTCGCGGCTGATGCCCTGGCCGTAGAGGATGTCGAACTCGGCCTGCTTGAAGGGCGGCGCGACCTTGTTCTTGACGACCTTGCAACGGGTGCGGTTGCCGACCGCCTCCGTGCCGTCCTTCAGCGTCTCGATGCGGCGGATGTCGATGCGCACCGAGGCGTAGAACTTCAGGGCCCGGCCACCGGTCGTGGTCTCCGGGGAGCCGAACATCACGCCGATCTTCTCGCGGAGCTGGTTGATGAAGATCGCGGTGGTCTTGGACTGGTTCAGCGCACTGGTGATCTTCCGGAGCGCCTGGCTCATCAGACGGGCCTGGAGACCCACGTGCGAGTCGCCCATCTCGCCCTCGATCTCCGCGCGCGGCACGAGGGCCGCCACGGAGTCGATGACGATCAGGTCGAGCGCGCCGGAGCGGACCAGCATGTCGACGATCTCCAGAGCCTGCTCGCCGTTGTCCGGCTGGGACAGGATCAGGTTGTCGATGTCGACGCCGAGCTTCTTGGCGTACTCGGGGTCGAGGGCGTGCTCGGCGTCCACGAAGGCGACGGTGCCGCCGGCGCGCTGGGCGTTGGCCACCGCGTGCAGGGTCAGGGTCGTCTTGCCGGAGGACTCCGGGCCGTAGACCTCCACCACGCGGCCGCGCGGCAGGCCGCCGACGCCGAGAGCGACGTCGAGTGCGGTCGACCCGGTGGGGATCACCTCGATGGGCTCGTTCGGCCGCTCGCCCAGGCGCATGACCGCGCCCTTGCCGAATTGCCGTTCAATCTGCGCGAGCGCGGCGTCCAGCGCCTTCTCGCGGTCGTTTCCTGCCATGGGTTCCACCCGGTGTGCTTGAGTCGATCGCTTCACGTCCACGACGCTAACGCCTGCCACTGACAATGCGCCCGGGCGTCGCCCCGGCCTGTGGATAACTCGGCCCCAGCAGCCCGGGACACCCATAAGAATGGATGTTCGATTTCGGTGTCAAGCGCGCCGCGCCCACCCCCGCGCGCCCTTGGAATCAGCGGTTCCGGAGCCTGTCCCTGAGCCGGACCAGCCACGGCGCACGGCGCTCCCCGCGCTGTCGCCGACCGCCGCCACCGCGCCCGCCCAGGCCGTCCGCGTCGTCCGTCGTGTCCTCCCCCGCCACGGCGTACCGCCGCACGTACGCCCCCAGGAACGCCTGCAGTGTCGCCGTCACGGGGATGGCGACGAGCGCGCCCACCGCGCCCAGCAGCGCGGTGCCCGCGACCACCGATCCGAAGGCCACCGCCGGATGGATGTCGACGGTCTTGGCGGTGATGCGGGGCTGCAGGACGTAGTTCTCGAACTGCTGGTAGACCACGACGAAGATCAGCACCCACAGCGCGTACCAGGGGTCGACGGTGAAGGCGATCAGCATCGGCAGCGCGCCGGCGAGGTAGGTGCCGATGGTCGGGATGAACTGCGACACCAGCCCCACCCAGACCGCGAGCGCCGGGGCGTACGGCACGCCCAGCGTCTCCAGCAGCACGTAGTGCGCGATGCCGGAGATCAGCGCCATCAGGGCGCGCGAGTAGATGTAACCGCCGGTCTTGACGACCGCGATCTCCCAGGCGCGCAGCACCTCGGCCTGTCTCTTAT
>KL569525.1:22779-27934 GCA_000715685.1 Streptomyces lilacinus | reverse complement strand
CCTGCCGCTGCGGCGGCAGCACCGAGCACAGGGCACGGCGCAGGCGGGGGCCGTCGGCGGCGAAGTAGAACGAGAAGAGCAGCACGGTCAGCAGCTGGAAGAGCCCGCCGAGGACCGTGGCGGAGATGTCCAGGACGCCGCTGGCGCTGTTGCGCAGGTACTTCTGCAGCCAGTCGGAGTGGAGCAGGCTCTCCTGGGCCTGCACCCGGGAGAACTTCGTGTGGAACATCCCGTTGACCCACTTGATCAAGGAGTCCAGGTAGCCCGGGAAGTTCTCCACCATGTGCTGGATCTGCCCGGCGAGCATCGAGCCCATCAGTGTGAAGAAGCCGACCACGACGACGGTCAGGGCCAGGAAGACCAGGCCCGTCGCGAGCCCGCGGCGCATGCCGCGCGCGGCCATCCGGTCCACGGCCGGCTCGACGGCCAGCGCCAGGAAGAACGCGATGAGGATGTTGATGAAGAGGCCGGTGAGCTGGTGGAACGCCCACAGGGCGAGCTGGAAGCAGGCGAACAGGGCGAGCGTGACCACCACCGCCCGGGGCAACCAGCGCGGCATGTGCGTGTCGTCGCCGGGCCGGGACGGTGGAGGGCTGTCCGGAACGGGGTCGTCTGCTGCCACAGAGAAAGTGTGGCCTATCGGAAGAAATGAGGAACGGCCGCGCGGACGGGAGCTCCGGACCGCCGGCCGTCACCGCGTGCCGCGCGTCAGCGCCTGTCGTCGGGAATCTCCATCGCCCTGCACACCGCCCGCCACACGTCCTTGGCGTTCCAACCGGCGTCCAGCGCCTGGTGCACGGTCCTTCCGCCGAGCTCGGACATCACGTGATCGCGCGCGAAGGAGTCGGCGTACGTCGCGCCGAAATAGTCCGCCATCCGCTGCCAGAAGACCGTCAACCGCATGGGGCAAGTATCCCGCCCCTGAGAGTGCAGCCGCGCACGAGCCGCTGACCGGGGGCGTCCGGCGCCCTACGGTCTTGTCCATGGCCCCATCCGGAGCATCCGCCGTCGCCCGTGCCGAGCACTTCATCTGGCTCACCGCCCGCGTCCTGGAACAGCGCAGATTCGCGTACCACTTCCTGGGCGGGGCCGCCGACGCCGTGGAGGCCGCCCTGAACGCCTACGCGGGTGTCGACGGGGGTTTCGGCCATGCGCTGGAGCCGGATCTGCGCGGGCCGGTGAGCCAGCCGCTCCACACCGCGCACGCGTTGCGGGTGCTGGACGAGATCGGGCGCTGCCGCGACCGCCGGGTGGAGCCCGTGTGCCGCTATCTGACGGCGGTCTCCACCGCGGACGGCGCGCTGCCCGCCCTGCACCCGTCCCTGCGCGGGTACCCGGCGGCCCCCTGGATCCCGGTGGTGGACGACCCGCCGAGCGACCTCCTCGCCACCGGTCCCGTGGTGGGCCTGCTGCACCGCAACGAGGTGTGGCACGCGTGGCTGTTCCGGGCCACCGACTTCTGCTGGGCCGCCGTCGACGCCCTGGGCCGGGGGGCGCGGACCCACCCGTACGAGGTGGAGGCGGCCGTCGCCTTCCTCGACGGCGCGCCGGACCGGGCCCGGGCAGAGGCGGCGGCCGATCGGCTCGGGCGGACCGTGCGCGAGCAGCGGTTGGCCGTCCTGGATCCGGAGCGGGCGGCCGGCCACCCGCTGCCGGAGGGGTACGCGCCGGGCGAGTACCACTTCCCGCACGACTTCGCGCGCTCGCCCGGCTCGGTGGCCCGCCCGTGGTTCAGCGACGCGGAGCTGGCGCGGTCGCTCGACTTTCTCGCCGCGTCGCAGGAGGAGGACGGCGGCTGGCCGATCCGCTGGCGGGCGTGGGCGCCGGGCACGGTCCTGGAGTGCCGGCCGATGGTGACCATCGACGCCCTCCTGACCCTGCGCGCGCACGGCCGGCCCGTCTGAGGTTCCGGGGCCGCCGAAGCCTCGGCCGGGGGCCCTGACCTGCGCATCCGGGGCATTGTCAGTACCCCGGTGCACGATGGGGGCATGGCGAACGACAAGGCGGCAGCGGCGGCGGGGGACCCGGCCTCGGCCCTCGCCGCGTTCTCCCCCGCGACCCGGTCCTGGTTCACGGGGGCCTTCTCCGCGCCCACGGCCGCCCAGGCGGGCGCCTGGCGGGCCATCGGCGAGGGCTCGGACGTCCTGGTCGTGGCGCCGACGGGCTCCGGCAAGACGCTGGCCGCCTTCCTCGCCTCGCTGGACCGGCTGGCCAGCGCCCCGCCGCCCGCCGAGCGCAAGAAGCGCTGCCGAGTGCTGTACGTCTCCCCGCTCAAGGCCCTCGCCGTCGACGTCGAACGGAATCTGCGCAGCCCCCTCACCGGCATCCGGCAGGAGGCCGCGCGGCTGGGCCTGCCCGAGCCGGAGATCCGCGTCGGCATCCGCTCGGGCGACACCCCCGCCGCCGAGCGCCGTGCGCTGGTCACGCGACCGCCCGACATTCTGATCACCACGCCCGAGTCGCTGTTCCTGATGCTCACCTCCGCCGCCCGGGAGGCGCTCACGGGCGTGGAGACGGTCATCCTCGACGAGGTGCACGCCGTCGCCGGCACCAAGCGGGGCGCCCACCTGGCGCTGTCCCTGGAGCGCCTGGACATGCTGCTCGAGCGCCCCGCCCGGCGCATCGGCCTCTCGGCGACCGTGCGGCCGGTCGACGAGGTGGCCCGCTACCTCTCCCCCCAGCGCAAGGTCGAGATCGTCCAGCCGCCGTCCGGCAAGGAGTTCGACCTGTCGGTGGTCGTGCCGGTCGAGGACCTGGGCGAGCTCGGCGGCTCGCCCGTCCAGGAGGGCGGCGACGGCAAGGAGAAGCCGTCGATCTGGCCGCACGTGGAGGAGCGCATCGCCGACCTCGTCCAGGCCCACCGCTCCACGATCGTCTTCGCCAACTCCCGCCGCCTCGCCGAGCGGCTGTGCAACCGGCTCAACGAGATCGCCTACGAGCGGACCACCGGCGAGACCATGCCCGAGGACCACGGGCCCGCCGCCCTCATGGGCGGATCCGGGCCGGCCAAGGGGGCGCCTCCGGTCCTCGCCCGCGCCCACCACGGATCGGTCTCCAAGGAGCAGCGGGCCCTGGTCGAGGAGGACCTGAAGGCGGGCCGGCTGCCGGCGGTCGTCGCCACCTCCAGCCTGGAGCTGGGCATCGACATGGGCGCCGTGGACCTGGTCGTCCAGGTCGAGTCGCCGCCCTCGGTCGCCTCCGGCCTGCAGCGCGTCGGCCGTGCCGGCCACCAGGTCGGCGCGGTGTCCACCGGCGTCGTCTTCCCCAAGTACCGGGGCGACCTGGTGCAGGCGGCCGTGGTCACCGAGCGGATGCGCCAGGGGGCCATCGAGTCGCTGCGCGTGCCCGCCAACCCGCTGGACGTCCTCGCCCAGCAGATCGTCTCCATGGCGGCCATGGACACCTGGGACGTCGAGGAGCTGCTGGCCGTGGTCCGGCGGGCGGCCCCCTTCGCCTCGCTGCCGGAGTCCGCCTACTCCGGCGTCCTCGACATGCTCGCCGGCCGCTATCCCTCCGACGCCTTCGCCGAGTTGCGGCCCCGCCTGGTCTGGGACCGCGTGGCCGGTACGGTCACGGGCCGCCCCGGAGCCCAGCGACTGGCCGTCACCTCCGGCGGGACCATCCCCGACCGCGGCCTCTTCGGCGTCTTCCTGGCCGGTTCCGACCCGAAGAAGGGCGGCGGCCGGGTCGGCGAGCTGGACGAGGAGATGGTCTACGAGTCCCGCGTCGGCGACGTCTTCACGCTGGGCACGACGTCCTGGCGCATCGAGGACATCACCCGCGACCGCGTCCTCGTCACCCCCGCGCCCGGCACCCCGGGCAGGCTGCCGTTCTGGAAGGGCGACCAGCTGGGACGGCCGCTCGAACTGGGGCGCGCCCTGGGGGCGTTCCTGCGCGAGATCGGCGGCATGGCGCCCGAGGCCGCCCGCGAGCGGCTCACCGGCGCCGGGCTCGACACCTGGGCCGCGGACAACGTCCTGTCCTATCTGGACGAGCAGCGCCGCGCCTGCGGCCACGTGCCCGACGACCGGACGATCGTCGTCGAGCGGTTCCGCGACGAGCTGGGCGACTGGCGCGTCGTCGTCCACTCGCCCTTCGGCGCGCAGGTGCACGCCCCCTGGGCCCTGGCGCTGGGCGGCCGACTCGCCGAGCGGTACGGCATGGACGCCCAGGTGATGCACGCCGACGACGGCATCGTGCTGCGCCTGCCCGACGCGGACCTGATGGGCCTGGACCTGCTGGACGCGGATCCCGCGGGCCAGGGCACCGAGTACGACGCGGAGCAGTCCCCCGTGGGCGCCGCCGACGTCGTCTTCGACAAGGGCGAGGTCGACGGAATCGTCACCGATCACGTCGGCGGCTCGGCCCTCTTCGCCTCCCGCTTCCGGGAGTGCGCCGCCCGCGCCCTGCTGCTGCCGCGCCGCGACCCCGGCAAGCGCACCCCCCTGTGGCAGCAGCGCCAGCGCGCCGCCCAGCTGTTGCAGGTGGCGAGCGAGTTCGGCTCGTTCCCCATCGTGCTCGAGGCCGTCCGCGAATGCCTCCAGGACGTCTTCGACGTGCCCGGTCTGACCGAGCTGATGGGCGACATCGAGGTCTGTCTCTTATACACATAAGAGACAGCTACGAGGGCGACTCCCCGCTCGCCGAGCGCCGCGCCGCCGCGCTGTCCCTCGACTCGCGCCTGCTGGCCGAGCTGCTCGGCCAGGCCGAGCTGCGGGAGCTGCTCGACACGGAGGTGCTGGCCGAGCTGGAGCGCGAGCTGCGGTGGTTGACCGAGGACCGCCGCGTCAAGGACGCCGAGGGCGTCGCCGATCTGCTGCGGCTCCTCGGCCCGCTCACAGAGGCCGAGCTCGCCGAGCGCGGCGCGGAGCCTGGGTGGGCCGAGGAGCTGGCCGGCGCCCGCCGCGCGATCCGCGTCCGCATCGCCGGCCGGGACCACTGGGCGGCCGTCGAGGACGCCGGGCGGCTGCGCGACGCCCTGGGCACGGCCCTGCCCGTCGGTGTCCCCGAGGCCTTCACCGAGCCGGTCAAGGACCCGCTCGGCGACCTCCTCGCCCGCTTCGCCCGCACCCACGGCCCGTTCACCTCGGCCCAGGCCGCCGCCCGCTTCGGCCTGGGCACGGCCGTCACCGACGGCGCGCTGCAGCGTCTGGCG
>KL569525.1:20122-22544 GCA_000715685.1 Streptomyces lilacinus | reverse complement strand
GTATAAGAGACAGGTGCAGGGCGAGTTCCACCCCGCCGGCATCGGCCAGGAGTGGTGCGACGCCACCGTGCTGCGCAGGCTGCGCCGCCGCTCGCTGGCGGCGCTGCGCCACGAGTTGGAGCCCGTGCCGCCCACCACGCTGGCCGCCTTCCTGCCCGCATGGCAGCACGTCGGCTCGCACAGCCTGCGCGGCGTGGACGGACTGGTGCGCGCCGTCGAGCAGTTGCAGGGCGCGCCCGTGCCCGCGTCCGCGCTGGAGAAGCTCGTCCTGCCCGCCCGCGTGACGGACTACTCCCCCGCGATGCTCGACGAGCTCACCGCGGCCGGCGAGGTCGTCTGGGCCGGCGCCGGGGCCCTCGCCGGCAAGGACGGCTGGGTGTCGCTGCTGCTCGCCGACACCGCCCCTCTGCTTCTGCCGCCCCCGCACCCCCTGGAGCTCTCGCCCGTCCACCGGGCCGTGCTGGACGCCCTGTCCGGCGGCTACGGCTTGTTCTTCCGTCAGATCGCCGACCGGGTTCGCGCGGCCGACCCGGCCCTCGAGGGATCCGCCGGGACCGACGCCCTGATCGCCGAGGCGCTGTGGGACCTGGCCTGGTCCGGCCGGCTCACCAACGACACCCTGGCACCGCTGCGCGCGCTGCTCGGCTCCGGCCGTACGGCGGGCTCCACGGCCCACCGCGCCCGGCGCGCCGTCCCGCGCGGCCGCTTCGGCGCCTTCGCCGCCCGTACGGGCACGGTCTCCCAGGGCGCGCGGCCCACGGCCCCACGGTCGCGGGCCGCTGGTCGCTGCTGCCCCCGCGCGAGCCGGACACCACCCACCGGGCCCACGCCCTGGCCCGGACGCTCCTGGACCGGCACGGCGTGGTGACGCGGGGAGCCGTCGCCGCCGAGGGCGTGGAGGGCGGCTTCTCCGCGGCGTACCGCGTGCTGTCCGTCTTCGAGGAGAGCGGCCAGGCCCGCCGGGGCTACGTGGTCGAGGGCCTGGGCGCCGCGCAGTTCGCCATGGACGGCGCCGTCGACCGGCTGCGCGCGGTCAGCACGGCCCGCGAGCGGGCCGGCGGCGGCACCGGGGCCATGCCCTGGGACGCCCGACCGCCCGCCGGGCAGGCGTCCGCCGGGCGGCGGGCGGTCGTCCTGGCCGCCGCCGACCCGGCGAACGCGCACGGAGCCGCCCTCCCCTGGCCGGATCCGCCCGCCGGGGCCACGCACAAGCCCGGCCGCAAGGCCGGTGCCCTGGTCGTCCTCCTCGACGGCGCGCTGGCGCTCTACGTGGAGCGCGGCGGCAAGACCCTCCTGGCCTGGCCCCAGGAGGCGGGCGCCGACACCGTGAGCGGCGACGACCCCGGGCTGCGGGAGGCGGCGGCCGCGCTGGCCGGGGCCGCCCGGGCCGGCGCGCTGGGCACCGTCACCGTCGAGCGCGTCAACGGCTCCCCGGCGCTCTCCTCCCCGCTGGGCACCCTCCTGGAGTCCGCCGGCTTCCACGCCACCCCGAAGGGTCTGCGCCTGCGCGCCCAGTGACCGGGCCACATCATGGGCCCTACGGCATGGCGACATGCGTCCTACGGCATGCGACAAAGCGTGCGCGGCCGTACGCGAAGGAGCACGCGCCCCCGTACGTACGGCCATCCGCCGCACGACGATCCGCACAGCCGTCCGCATGCCCATCCGCGCGGGAGAAGCGGGACAATGCGAAGGCGACCGCGAAGGAGACTCCGCATGCCCGAGGGAGACACCGTCTGGCGCACCGCGAGGGACCTGCACGCGGCCCTGGCGGGCGAGCCGCTGACCCGCAGCGACCTGCGGGTGCCCCGGCTCGCGACCACCGACCTCACCGGCCGCCGGGTCACCGAGGTCGTCCCGCGCGGCAAGCACCTGCTCACGCGCGTCGAGGGCGGCCTGACCCTCCACTCGCACCTCGGCATGGACGGCTCCTGGCGCGTCCACGCCGCCGGCGAGCGCCCGCGCGGCGGCCCGCACCACCAGATCCGGGCCGTCCTCGCCAACGCCCGGCACACCGCCGTCGGCTACCGCCTCCCGGCCCTGGACCTGCTGCGCACCGTCGACGAGGCGACGGTCGTCGGCCATCTCGGCCCCGACCCGCTGGGCCCGGACTGGGACGCGGAGGAGGCCGTCCGCCGGCTGCTCGCCGACCCCGGCCGCACCGTCGGCGAGGCCCTGCTGGACCAGCGCAATCTCGCCGGCCTCGGCAATGTCTACAAGTCCGAGCTGTGCTTCCTGCTGCGCGTCTCCCCGTGGCTGCCCGTGGCCGGGCTGTCGGATCCGGGGCGGCTGGTCGCACTGTCGAAGAAGCTCCTGGAGGCCAACAAGGCGCGCAGCGCCCGCATCACCACGGCCGACGCCCGCCCCGATCGCCGGTTGTGGGTCTACGGGCGGGCCGACCGCCCCTGCCGCCGTTGCGGCT
>KL569525.1:15754-19854 GCA_000715685.1 Streptomyces lilacinus | reverse complement strand
TGCCTTGCCAGCCCGCTCAGAGATGTGTATAAGAGACAGGTCCCGGACCACGCGGCCCGCGCTGGGCCGAACGGGTGAGGCCCGGAGCGCCCCTCACACACCCCTGCTTCCCCTGCCCCGGCCTTCGCCCCGGCGCCGCCGAAGCGCCCTGGCGAGCCCGCCGGGCTCCCGCTCCCGGGGACCGGCGCGGGACCGCGGCGCGCAGTGCACGGGCAGCAGGCTCAGCCCCCAGCCCCCAGCAGCGACCAGCCCCTCCATGAAGCCGGTCCGCCCGGGCTGCAGGATCAGCCGGAACACCGCCCAGCACCACACGCCGCCCAGGACGAGCAGCACCGCCCGACCGAGCGGCCCCGGGGGCCGCCGCTGCCCCGAGCGGTCCTGCCGGACCATGAACGCCTCCTTCGGCCGGTGCCGGGCGCACACCCCTTGGGCCACACCCCCTGGGTCAGCCCCCGCGAGCCCCCGTGAGAATCCCAGCGGAATCCCGGGGCCGGTCAGTCCGCGGAGTCGCCGCGCAGCCGCGCCAGCTCGCGCTCGAGCTCGGCGATCTCCCGGTCCCGCCGGTGCAGCTCGACGACCACCCGCTGTTCGCCCTCGTGGATGCCTTCCTGGTAGACGGTCCGCACGAAGGCGCCGGCCGTCGCCTGGTCGAGGTCCGAGACCACCATCAGCTCTCTCGTGAAGCGGATCACCGGATGCTCGCTCATGCCCTCAGGAGACCGTGCGCGGGCCGCCCCCGCCACCCGGGCGGGGGCGGCCCGCGTCGCCGGTCAGGCGTTCTCGGCCTGGAACATCCAGTGGTGCTTCTCGAGGTCACCGGTGAGACCGATGAGGAGGTCCTGCGTGACCGGGTCCGGGTCGGCGGTGGCGGTGACGCGCTCCCGCATCCGCGTGATCACGGCGCCGAGCGCCTCGACCAGGGTCCGTACCGCGTCGGTGTCCTTCGTCCAGCCGCTGCCGACCGGGGCGATGCCGCTGGTCTTGGCCACGGTCTCGGCCCGGCCGTCCGGCGAGATGCCGAGCGCGGAGGCCCGCTCGGCCACCGTGTCCATGTGGATGCGCGCGCTGGAGACGACTTCGTCGAGCTGGAGGTGGATCGAACGGAAGCGTGGGCCGACGACGTTCCAGTGGACCTGCTTGGCCACGAGGGAGAGGTCGACGAGGTCGACGAGAGCGCCCTGGAGGGCGTCACCGACGATCTTCCGGTCCTGTTCGGGCAGCGGGCTCTTCACGACAGACATCCGCTTTCCTCCTCTTCAACCGATTGATCCGTTTGCTCCGCGTTTCTCCACCATGGCACACACACATGACACGCACGCACGGCACGCACGGCACGCACGCACGGCACACACGCATGCGCATGGCACACACGCAGAGATCCCGGTCAGGACTCCTGACCGGGATCTCGCACGTGAAACAGAATGAATCAGATGAAACGCCGCTCAGGCGGCGACCACGTCCACTGCCTCCGCAGGGGCCTTGATGGTCACGCGCTCCCCCGGGACGCCCGTCACGGACGTCACGGACATGGGATTGAACATCGGCCGCATCGGCGCGGGTACCGGCTCGCTCGCCGCCGCCGACTGCGCCAGCTCGGCGAGCGACAGCTCGTCACTCACCTCACGCATGACCTCGGACATCCGCACGTCCAGAGCGTCGCAGATTGCGGAGAGAAGCTCGGAGGACGCCTCTTTCTGCCCGCGCTCGACCTCGGAGAGGTATCCGAGCGAGACCCGGGCCGAGGAGGAGACCTCGCGCAGAGTGCGGCCCTGGCGTTGGCGCTGCCGACGCAGCACGTCACCCAGCAGGCGACGGAGCAGAATCATCGGTGGCTCCCTCCTTGGACCGCGTATCCGGTTCCTTCACGCCCCACCGTACCGCCTCGGGGTGCGGCCGTGCGGGGAGCTATGTCGTGTTCACTCAGGGCTGCAAACATCAATTCCCCCCGTCGTGTTCCGTATCCTTTGCCCCCGCGTTCGCTGTCAGTTCGCGCAGGAGCAGCGCGAGGACCGCTCGTACGCTCTCCGTCCGGATACCCGTCCGGTCGCCGTCCAGTGACAGTTCCCGGACGGACCCCGAGCCGTCCGGTCCGTCGACGGCCACGAAGACCGTGCCGACGGCCTTCCCGTCCTGCGGATCGGGACCCGCGACCCCCGTGGTCGCGATCCCCCAGTCGGCGGTCAGCAGCGTCCGCACGCCGCGCGCCATCTGCCGGGCCACCTCGGCGTCGACGGCGCCGCACTCGTCGAGGAGCCGGCCGTCCACCCCGAGCACGTCCCGCTTGACCTCGGTGGCGTAGGCGGTCACCGAGCCGCGGACCGTGCGCGAGGCGCCCGGGACCGCGGTCAGCCCGGCGACGACCAGCCCGCCCGTGAGCGACTCCGCGACGGCCACCGTGCGGCCCCGCGCCTCCAGCGCCGCGAGAACCGCCGCGGCCCGCTCACCCCCCGGTGTGCTCATCGCGCGGAACCTCGCGCCCGTCCGGCCCGGCGCAGTCGCAGGGCCTCCTTGACGTAGTCGAGGCCCGTCAGCACCGTCAACACGACGGCGACCGCCATCACCCAGAAGCGCAGCGTCGCCAGCGGACCGGTCAGCGCAAGGATGTACATGCCGGTACCGACGCCCTGCGCGAGCGTCTTCATCTTGCCGCCGCGGCTGGCCGGGATGACGCCGATCCTGATGACCCAGAACCGCATCAGCGTGATGCCGATCTCGCGGAGGAGGATCACGCCCGTCACCCACCACGGCAGGTCGTCGAGGACGGAGAGGCAGATCAGCGCCGCACCCATGATCGCCTTGTCCGCGATCGGGTCGGCGATCTTGCCGAAGTCCGTGACCAGGTTGTACGTGCGCGCCAGGTGACCGTCGAAGAGATCGGTGATCATGGCGACGGCGAACGCCGCCCAGGCGAACGAGCGCCAGGCCGGGTCGTAGCCGCCGTTGTGCATCATCAACAAGACGAACCCGGGCACCAGGAGCAGGCGCACCATGGTGAGGATGTTGGCGATGTTCCACAACCCGGCCGTCCGGACGCCCGTGGTCGGAGCCGGGCCGCCCGTGGCGGAGGCCGGGAGTCCGCTCATCTGGCCGCCTCCTCGGTACACCCGCCCTCGATTCCCAGCGGCTCGGCGACGAGGTCCACGCCCTCGCTCGCCACCACCTTGGCGACGACCATACGGCCCGGGGCGGCGGCCCCGCGGTCCATGGTGAGCATCACCTGGCCGTCGGTCTCCGGCGCCTGGTGCGCCGCGCGGCCGATCACGCCGTCCTCGTCGTCCACGCGGTCGACCAGTACCTCGATCGTCTCACCGACGCGCTCCTCCGCGCGCTGCGCGGTGAGCTCCTCGGCCAGCCGCGAGACGCGGGCCAGCCGCTCGGCGACGATCTCGGGGTCCAGCTTGTCGTCGTACGTGGCGGCCTCGGTGCCGTCCTCGTCGGAGTAGCCGAAGACGCCGATGGCGTCGAGCCGGGCCCCTACGAGAAAACGCTCCAGCTCGGCCACGTCTTCCTCGGTCTCGCCGGGGAAGCCGACGATGAAGTTGGAGCGGGCGCCGGCCTGCGGGGCCTTGGCGCGGATGGAGTCGAGGAGCTCCAGGAAGCGGTCGGTGTCGCCGAAGCGGCGCATCGCCCGCAGCACGCCGGGGGCGGAGTGCTGGAAGGAGAGGTCGAAGTAGGGGGCGACCTTCTCCGTGGAGGTCAGCACGTCGATCAGGCCGGGGCGCATCTCGGCGGGCTGCAGGTAGCTGACCCGGATCCGCTCGAGACCGTCCACGGCCGCGAGCTCCGGCAGCAGCGTCTCCAGCAGCCGGATGTCGCCGAGGTCCTTGCCGTAGGAGGTGTTGTTCTCGGAGACCAGCATGATCTCCTTGACGCCCTGCTCGGCCAGCCAGCGCGTCTCACCGAGCACGTCGGAGGGGCGGCGGGAGATGAAGGAGCCCCGGAAGGAGGGGATGGCGCAGAAGGAGCAGCGCCGGTCGCAGCCGGAGGCGAGCTTCACGGAGGCGACGGGGTTGGTGCCGAGCCTGCGGCGCAGCGGCGCGCGCGGCCCGGACGCGGGAGCCACGCCGTCCGGCAGGTCGGCGGGGGGCGTGTCCTGGGCC
>KL569525.1:11387-15531 GCA_000715685.1 Streptomyces lilacinus | reverse complement strand
TGTGTATAAGAGACAGGTGTGGGAGGCGTGGACGCCGCCGGAGAGGATGGTCTGGAGGCGGTCGGAGATGTCGGCGTAGTCGTCGAAGCCGAGCACGCCGTCGGCTTCGGGCAGCGCCTCGGCGAGCTCCTTGCCGTACCGCTCGGCCATGCAGCCGACGGCGACGACGGCCTGGGTCCGGCCATGGTCCTTGAGGTCGTTCGCCTCGAGGAGGGCGTCGACGGAGTCCTTCTTCGCGGCCTCGACGAAGCCGCAGGTGTTGACGACGGCCACGTCGGCGTCGGCGGCGTCCTCGACGAGGTCCCAGCCATCCGCCGCCAAGCGGCCTGCGAGCTCCTCCGAGTCCACCTCGTTACGGGCGCAGCCAAGTGTGACAAGAGCGACGGTACGGCGTTCGGGCATAGGGCTCAGCCTACTTTGTCCCGGCGCCGCTTCCGCTGCCGAGTGGCCGACGGGCGCGGAGAGCCTGATCACCCACGGCTCCGCGCGCCCCCTCCGGCCGTCCGCCCGCTCACGCTCCCGCGCAGGTCAGCCCGCCGCGGGGTCACCCCGCGTATAGCTCAGCCGCTGAACCTGGCCGTCGTCGCCCAGATTCTTGACCTCCTTGCCGTTCACGAACAGTTGTACGGCTCCGGCGTTGCCCAGGACCAGGTCGATGCGCTTGCTGTCGGTGAAGGTGCGGGACGCGCCCTGCTTGAGCACGCCCTCGTCGAGCAGCTTGCCGTTGTGGTCCTTGGCCGACATCCAGGTCTGACCGTTCTCGGCGGTGAGCTTGACGGTGACCTTGTTGGCCGGGACGCCGGCGATGGCGCTGGCCGAGGCCTCCGCCTTGGGGTCGGAGGAGGCCTTGCCGGAGCCGGGCTTGTGGTGGCTGGGCGCCGCGGAGGGCTTGGCGGAGGCCGGGTCGGCGGAGACGGGTCCGCTCTTGGCCCCTCCGTTGAAGAGCGTGAAGCCCACGAAACCGACGACCGCGACGATCGCGGCGACCATCGCCGCCGTCCAATTGGGCCGCCGGGGCTCGGGGCGGATGCGCTCCGCGTCGAAGAGCGGGGCCGCCGGGGTCGGCGCCGGGCGCCCGCCGTGCTCGGCGTCGTACTGCGCGACGAGCGGGGCGGGGTCGATGCCGACGGCTCGCGCGAGCGTACGGATGTGCCCACGGGCGTAGACGCGGCCGCCGCAGCGGGTGAAGTCGTCCTGCTCGATCGCATGGAGGATCGGGACGCGAACCCGCGTGGTCGAACTGACCTCGTCCACGGTCAGTCCGGCGTCGATGCGGGCTTGCTGGAGGGATCGTCCGACGGAAGGCCGTTCACCCTCTGAGGAGACGAGGAGTGGGTCGTCCTCGGAGGCGACGGGGGGCCGGTCGTCCTCGGAGGAGACAGTGGGCCGGTCGTCCTCTGATGAGTTGCCGATGGACACGTGGGCGCCTTTCGAGCGTGCAGCCACCTGCTGGAGATTCAGTCTAGGGGGCATGCGAAACGGTCGGGCAAGCGGGAAGCCGGACTTTGTAGGCCATCAGAAGACTCTGTCGTAACGACGGTGGCACATCTTCCCTCCCCCCTCGCTCAACTGCGCCGGGACCCGAGAGAAACGGTTGGCCAGAGGGCCGTTCCAGCCCGCTAGGGCTGGTCCTCCCCCCGGATGACCGCGAGGACCCCGTCCAGATCGTCGGGCTTCACCAGCACGTCCCGTGCCTTGGAGCCCTCGCTGGGCCCCACGATGTTGCGCGACTCCATCAGGTCCATGAGCCTGCCCGCCTTGGCGAATCCCACACGCAGTTTCCGCTGCAGCATCGACGTCGAGCCGAACTGCGTGGAGACGACCAGCTCGGCCGCCTGGCACAGCAGGTCCAGGTCGTCGCCGATGTCCTCGTCTATCTCCTTCTTCCTCGCCGTGCCGACCACCACGTCCTCGCGGAAGACGGGGGCCATCTGGTCCTTGCAGTGCTGGACGATCGCCGCGACCTCGGCCTCGGTCACGAAGGCGCCCTGCATGCGGACCGGCTTGTTGGCCCCCATCGGCAGGAAGAGGCCGTCGCCCTTGCCGATGAGCTTCTCGGCGCCCGGCTGGTCGAGGATGACCCGGCTGTCGGCGAGCGAGGAGGTGGCGAACGCGAGCCGCGAGGGCACGTTCGCCTTGATCAGACCGGTGACGACGTCCACGGACGGCCGCTGGGTGGCCAGCACCAGGTGGATGCCGGCGGCGCGGGCGAGCTGGGTGATGCGGACGATCGAGTCCTCGACGTCGCGCGGCGCGACCATCATCAGGTCCGCGAGCTCGTCCACGATGACCAGCAGGTACGGGTACGGCGACAGCTCCCGCTCGCTGCCCTCCGGCGGCTTGACCTTCCCGGCGCGCACGGCGGTGTTGAAGTCGTCGATGTGCCGGAAGCCGTAGGCGGCCAGGTCGTCGTAGCGCAGGTCCATCTCCCGCACGACCCACTGGAGGGCCTCGGCGGCCCGCTTGGGGTTGGTGATGATCGGGGTGATCAGGTGCGGGATGCCCTCGTAGGCGGTCAGCTCGACGCGCTTGGGGTCGACCAGCACCATCCGTACGTCCTCGGGGGTGGCGCGGACCATCAGCGAGGTGATCAGGCAGTTGATGCAGGAGGACTTTCCGGAACCGGTGGCGCCGGCGACCAGGACGTGCGGCATCTTCGTCAGATTGGCCATCACGTAGCCGCCCTCGACGTCCTTGCCGAGCGCGACGAGCATGGGGTGGTCGTCGCCGGCCGCGTCCGCCAGCCGCAGGACGTCGCCGAGGTTGACCATCTCGCGGTCGGTGTTGGGGATCTCGATGCCGACCGCGGACTTGCCGGGGATCGGGCTGATGATCCGCACGTCCGGGCTGGCGACGGCGTAGGCGATGTTCTTGGTGAGCGCGGTGATCCGCTCGACCTTGACGGCCGGGCCCAGCTCGACCTCGTACCGGGTGACCGTCGGGCCCCGGGTGAAGCCGGTGACCGCGGCGTCCACCTTGAACTCGGAGAAGACGTTCGTCAGCGACGCCACTATGGCGTCGTTGGCCGCGCTGCGGGTCTTGCCCGGGCCGCCGCGCTCGAGCAGGTCGAGCGAGGGCAGCGCGTACGTGATGTCGCCGGCGAGCTGCAGCTGCTCGGCGCGGGCGGGCAGGCCGCCGGCCGGGGGCTCGGGCGCCGGCTTGGTGAGGTCGGGGACGGAGCCGGTGGCGGGGGCCGCCGCCTCGCGCTCCGGTGCCTTGCGCCGCGCGGAGCGCGCGCCCGGCACGGCGTCGCCGGCCGGCGCGGTCTCCGGGGAGATGCCGCTGCTGAGGCCGGCGACGAGCGGGGTGGGCGGGATGCCGTGCAGCACGGCCCCGTCCAGCGAGGCCGCCGCGGCGGCGGCCAGGTCCACGGCGTCCGGCTCGCGGTCCGCGGGGGGCTCCACGGGCGTACGGCGGGGCTTGCGGCGCTTACCGAGCGCCTCCTCCTCGGCGCGCTCGGGATCGACGGCGGCGGGGGCGCGCCGGGGGCGGCGCGCGGGCGCGGCCTCGCGCCACTCCTCGCCGTACTCCCCGTAGTCCGCGTACTCGCCGGCCTCGCCCGCGTACTCCGCCGGGTGCGGCTCGATGACGCCCAGTCTTATGCCCAGCTCTCGCAGCCGGCGCGGGATGGCGTTGACCGGGGTCGCGGTGACCACGAGCAGCCCGAAGACGGTGAGCAGCGCCAGCAGCGGCACGGCGAGCATGTCGCCGACGGTGAAGAGCAGGGGCTTGGAGGCCACCCAGCCGATCATCCCGCCGGCGTCGCGCATCGCCTGCCAGCCGTCGCCGCGGCCGGGCGAGCCGCAGGCCACGTGGACCTGTCCGAGGACGCCGAGGACCAGCGCGGACAGGCCGATGACGATCCGTCCGTTGGCCTCGGGCCGCTCGGGGTGGCGGAAGAGCCGGATCGCCATGACGGCGAGCAGTATCGGCACGACGAGGTCGAGACGCCCGAAGGCGCCGGTGACGAGCATTCTGATGAGCTCGCCGACCGGGCCGTCGAGGTTGGACCAGGTGCCGGCGGCGACGACGAGCGCGGCGCCGAGGAGCAGCAGCGCGAGCCCGTCCTTGCGGTGCGCCGGGTCCAGGCCGCGGGCGCCGCGCCCGACGCCGCGGAAGAGGCTGCCGGCGCCGTGGGCGAGGC
>KL569525.1:10550-11158 GCA_000715685.1 Streptomyces lilacinus | reverse complement strand
GGGCGAGGCCGCGGCCCACGCGGCGCGCGCCGCCGCGCTTGGGCGCCGCCTTGGCGGCGGGCTTCCGGGCGGGCGCCTTGCGGGCGGGTGCCCGGCCCGCGGGCCGGGGCGGTGACTTCTTGGCGGCTGCCTTCTTGGCCGCGCCTCCGGAGCGTCCGGCGCGCTGCCTCGAGGTGCCCGCCGTGCTCTGGGAACCCTTGCCGGACGTACGTGAGGCCATGGTGCCGAGGTTACCGTTGCCGGCCGTGCGGTACACGTGGGGCCGGGGGTTAGCCCATTCGTGTCGCCGCGCCGCCGTCAGGCGGGTGACGCGGCGTCAGGAGGGCGGTCAGCCCTGCGAGGGGACCGGGCTCGCGCCGCTGCCGGTGCCCGGCTCCAGCGCGTCCAGGGCGCGCCGCAGTCCGGTGAGCTTGCGCTCCAGGTGGGCGGCGGTGGCGACGGCAGCGGCGTCGGCGGACTCGTCCAACTGCTTGGAAAGCGCCTCGGCCTGCTCCTCGACGGCGGCGAGCCGGGCGGAGAGCTCGGCGAGCAGCCCGGCGGGCTCCTGGGGCTCGACGACCCCGCTCCGGCCGGACTGGCCGCCGCTCTCCCTGTCTCTTATACACATC
>KL569525.1:9510-10366 GCA_000715685.1 Streptomyces lilacinus | reverse complement strand
AGAGATGTGTATAAGAGACAGCAACAGGCCTGCCTGCTCGCGGAGCTGGCAGTTCTTCATGTAGAGCTCGACGAAGACCGAGACCTTGGCGCGCAGCACCCACGGGTCGAAGGGCTTGGAGATGTAGTCCACCGCGCCCGCCGCGTAGCCGCGGAAGGTGTGGTGGGGCCCGTGGTTGATGGCGGTGAGGAAGATGATCGGGATGTCCCGGGTCCGCTCCCGCCGCTTGATGTGCGCGGCGGTCTCGAAGCCGTCCATGCCGGGCATCTGAACGTCCAGCAGGATCACCGCGAAGTCGTCCGTCAGCAGCGCCTTGAGCGCTTCCTCCCCTGACGATGCCCGCACCAGTGTCTGATCGAGCGCCGAGAGGATGGCCTCCAGCGCCAGCAGATTTTCCGGCCGGTCATCGACCAGGAGGATCTTGGCCTTCTGCACCATGGCCCGTCCTCCTCGCCCCGGCAGTGCGCCGGGCGCCGCCCCAGGGGACGACTCCCTTGCGCCGCCCGTCCTTGTGCCGGTCATGGTAGCCGCACCCCGCCTGTCACCACACCCTGTCACCGCGATGTCACTGTGCACGTAGCGGAAACGTGGTGGGGGACCGGAAGGTTCCCCGGATTTCGCGGTCCCACACCTCATCGGCCACACTCAGTCGGCAGATCGTCAAACGGTGAACAAGGTTCCGTCACTCTGCGCGCATCCACTGCTCCATCACCGTCAGCAGATGATCCGTATCGACCGGCTTGGTGACATAGTCGGACGCCCCGGCGTCGATGCTCTTCTCCCGGTCGCCCTTCATCGCCTTCGCCGTCAGCGCGATGATCGGCAGCCCCGCGAACTGCGGCATCCTGCGGATCGC
>KL569525.1:8887-9264 GCA_000715685.1 Streptomyces lilacinus | reverse complement strand
CTCCCTCGCGCCATCAGAGATGTGTATAAGAGACAGCCGCCGTCGTTGCGTAGCCGTCCATCTCCGGCATCATGATGTCCATCAGGACCACCACGACGTCGTCGTGCTGCTCGAGCACCTCGATGCCCTCGCGTCCGTTCTCCGCGTAGAGCACCGACAGCCCGTGCTGCTCGAGCACGCTGGTGAGGGCGAACACGTTGCGGATGTCGTCGTCGACGATCAGAACCTTCTCACCGTTGAACGACCCGCTGAAACCACCGCCGCCGAAGCCACCGTGCTCCAGCTCCCCCGGCACGCCGTGCGCCCCGCCCATCGGCTCGAGCGCGCCGCCGACGGGCAGCCCGTCCGGTGTGCCCGGCTCCGCCGCGACGGTCTGC
>KL569525.1:3472-8654 GCA_000715685.1 Streptomyces lilacinus | reverse complement strand
CGGCGACCCCTCGCCGGCGCCCGGCCCGGCCGCGCCCTCGTCGGCGGGCTGATAGCCGTGGGGCGGCAGCTCGCCGGGGTTCAGCGGCAGGTAGAGCGTGAAGGTCGAGCCGCGGCCGGGCTCGCTGGCCGCGTCGATCTCGCCGCCGAGCAGGCGGGCGATCTCGCGGCTGATGGACAGCCCCAGGCCCGTACCGCCGTACTTGCGGCTGGTCGTGCCGTCCGCCTGCTTGAACGCCTCGAAGATGACCCGCATCTTGCTCTGCGCGATGCCGATGCCGGTGTCCGTGACCGAGAAGGCGATCATGTCCGCGTCGGCGTCGCGCAGCGAGCCGGCCTCCAGCAGCTGTTCGCGGATGCTGTCCGGCACCTCGCCCCCGGCCGGCCGGATCACCAGCTCGACCGCGCCGGTGTCCGTGAACTTCACCGCGTTCGACAGCAGGTTCCGCAGCACCTGCAGCAGCCGCTGCTCGTCGGTGTGGAGGGTGGCCGGCAGCTCCGGGGAGACCCGCACCGAGAAGTCCAGACCCTTCTCCGCGGTGAGCGGCCGGAAGGTGGCCTCCACGTAGTCCACGAGCTGCACCAGCGCGATCCGGCTCGGGCTGACGTCCATCTTGCCCGCCTCGACCTTCGACAGGTCCAGGATGTCGTTGATCAGCTGCAGCAGGTCCGACCCCGCGCCGTGAATGGTGTCGGCGAACTCCACCTGCTTCGGGGAGAGGTTGCCCTCCGCGTTGTCGGCGAGCAGCTTGGCCAGGATCAGCAGCGAGTTGAGCGGGGTGCGCAGCTCGTGCGACATGTTGGCCAGGAACTCCGACTTGTAGCGCATGGAGACGGCGAGCTGCTCGGCCCGCTCCTCCAGCACCTGCCGGGCCTCCTCGATCTCGGTGTTCTTCACCTCGATGTCGCGGTTCTGCCGCGCCAACCGGTCCGACTTCTCCTCCAGCTCGGCATTGGAGATCTCCAGCGCCTTCTGCCGGTTCTCCAACTCGGCCGACCGCTCGCGCAGTTGCTCGGTGAGCTCCTGCGACTGCTTGAGCAGCATCTCCGTCTTGGTGTTGACGGAGATGGTGTTGACGCTCGTACCGATCATCTCGGCGATCTGGCTGAGGAAGTCCTTCTGGATCTGCGCGAACGGCTGGAAGGACGCCAGCTCGATCACCCCGAGCACCTGCCCCTCGAAGAGCACCGGCAGCACGATGACGTGCGCGGGCGGCGCCTCGCCCAGCCCGGAGGCGATCTTCAGATAGCCCGGCGGCACGTTCTCCACCAGGATCGTGCGCTTCTCCTTGGCCGCCGTGCCGATCAGCGACTCGCCCGGCCGGAAGGACGTGGGCATCGAGCCCATCGAGTAACCGTACGAGCCGAGCATCCGCAGCTCGTACGCGTCCTCGCCGCCCTCCGCGTCCTGCGGGTCCGTGGGCATCGCCAGGAAGAACGCGCCGTGCTGCGCGGAGACCACCGGCGTCAGCTCGCTCATGATGAGCCCGGCGACGTCCTGCAGGTCGCGACGGCCCTGCATCAGGCCGGAGATGCGGGCGAGGTTGCCCTTGAGCCAGTCCTGTTCCTTGTTGGCGAGAGTGGTCTCGCGCAGGTTGGCGATCATCGTGTTGATGTTGTCCTGGAGCTCCAGGATCTCGCCGGCCGCGTCCACGTCGATCTTGAGGTTGAGATCGCCCCGGGTCACCGCGGTGGCGACCTCCGCGATGGCCCGGACCTGCCGGGTCAGATTGCCCGCCATCTCGTTCACCGACTCCGTGAGGTCGCGCCACGTGCCGTCCACGTCGCGCACTCGAGCCTGACCCCCCAGCTGACCCTCGGTACCCACCTCGCGGGCCACCCGGGTCACCTGGTCGGCGAACGAGGAGAGCTGGTCGACCATCGTGTTGATGGTCGTCTTCAGCTGGAGGATCTCGCCGCGCGCGTCGATGTCGATCTTCTTGGTGAGGTCGCCCTGCGCGATGGCCGTCGTCACCATCGCGATGTTGCGGACCTGGCCCGTCAGGTTGGACGCCATCGAGTTCACGGACTCGGTGAGGTCCTTCCACGTCCCGCTGACGCCCGGGACGCGGGCCTGGCCGCCCAGGATGCCGTCGGTGCCGACCTCGCGGGCCACGCGCGTGACCTCGTCCGCGAAGGACGACAGCGTCGTCACCATCGTGTTGACGGTGTCGGCCAGCTGCGCCACCTCGCCACGCGCCTCGACGGTGATCTTCTTCGTGAGGTCACCGTTGGCGACCGCGCCGGCGACCTGCGAGATGTTGCGGACCTGACTGGTCAGGTTGTTGGCCATCAGGTTGACGTTGTCGGTGAGGTCCTTCCAGATGCCGGTGACGTCCCGCACCCGCGCCTGACCGCCCAGCTGGCCCTCCGTACCCACCTCGCGGGCCACCCGGGTCACCTGCTCCGCGAAGTCCGACAGCTGGTCCACCATCGTGTTCACCGTGGTGACCAGCTCGAGGATCTCGCCCTTGGCGTCGACGGTGATCTTCTTGGACAGGTCGCCCTTGGCGACCGCCGTCGTCACCTCGGCAATGTTGCGCACCTGCGACGTCAGGTTGTTGGCCATGAAGTTGACCGACTGCGTGAGGTCCTTCCAGGTCCCCGAGACGCCCTGCACCTCCGCCTGGCCGCCCAGGATGCCCTCGGTGCCCACCTCGCGGGCCACCCGGGTCACCTGCTCCGCGAACGAGGACAGCTGGTCCACCATCGTGTTGAGGGTGTTCTTCAGCTCCAGGATCTCGCCCCGGGCATCCACGTCGATCTTCTGCGACAGATCACCACGAGCCACCGCCGTCGCGACCTGCGCGATGTTGCGGACCTGGGCGGTCAGGTTCTCCGCCATGCCGTTCACCGAGTCCGTCAGGTCGCGCCAGACGCCAGCGACGCCCGGCACCTGCGCCTGACCGCCCAGCCGGCCGTCCGTGCCCACCTCACGGGCCACGCGGGTCACCTGCTCGGCAAAGGCGGAGAGCTGGTCGACCATCGTGTTGATGGTGTTCTTCAGCTCCAGGATCTCGCCCCGGGCGTCCACGTCGATCTTCTGCGACAGGTCACCGCGCGCCACCGCCGTGGTCACTTGGGCGATCTGCCGCACCTGGGAGGTGAGGTTGCCGGCCATGAAGTTGACGGAGTCGGTGAGCTCCTTCCAGGTGCCGCTGACGCCGTCCACCCGGGCCTGACCGCCCAGCCGGCCCTCCGTACCCACGTCCCGCGCCATCCGCGTCACCTGGTCGGCGAACGAGGACAGCTGGTCCACCATGGTGTTCACGGTGTTCTTCAGCTGCAGCATCTCGCCGGACACGTCGACCGTGACCTTCTGCGACAGGTCGCCGTTCGCCACCGCCGTGGTCACCTGCGCGATGTTGCGGACCTGCCCCGTGAGGTTGCGGAAAGCGGTGTTGACGGAGTCCGTCAGGTCCTTCCACGTACCCGCCGCGCCCGGCACCTGTGCCTGACCGCCGAGTTCGCCCTCGACACCGATCTCCCGTGCCACGCGCGTGACTTCGGCACCGAAGGACTGCAGCTGATCCACCATCCCGTTGACGGTGTTCTTCAACTCCAGCATCTCGCCGGACACATCGACGGTGACCTTCTGGCCCAGGTCGCCGTTGGCGACGGCCGTCGTCACCTGCGCGATGTCCCTCACCTGGCCGGTGAGGTTGCGGAACGCCGTATTGACGGAGTCCGTCAGGTCCTTCCACGTACCCGCCGCACCCGGCACCTGCGCCTGACCGCCGAGCAGGCCCTCCGCGCCCACCTCGTTGGCCACACGCGTCACCTCGTCGGCGAAGGTGCGCAGCGTCTCCGTCATCTGATTGATCGTCTCGGCCAGTTGCGCGACCTCGCCGCGCGCGCTCACCGTGACCTTCTGCGACAGGTCGCCGTTCGCCACCGCCGTGGTGACCTGCGCGATCCCGCGCACCTGGGCCGTCAGGTTGCCGGCCATGAGGTTCACGGAGTCGGTGAGGTCCTTCCAGACGCCCGCGACCCCCGGCACCTGGGCCTGACCGCCCAGCTCGCCCTCGGTGCCCACCTCACGGGCCACACGGGTGACCTCGGAGGCGAAGGACGAGAGCTGGTCCACCATGGTGTTCACGGTGTTCTTCAGCTCGAGCATCTCCCCGGCCACGTGCACCGTGACCTTCCGGGACAGATCGCCCTTCGCGACGGCCGTCGTCACGAGCGCGATGTCACGCACCTGAGCGGTCAGCCGGGACGCCATCGTGTTGACGGAATCCGTGAGGTCCTTCCAGGACCCGGACATCCCGCGCACCCGGGCCTGCCCGCCGAGCTTGCCCTCGGTACCGACCTCGCTCGCCACCCGCGTCACCTCGTCGGTGAACGCCGACAGCTGGTCCACCAGCCCGTTGACCGTGCGGCCCACCTTCAGGAACTCGCCCCGCAGCGGGTGCGCGGACCCGTCCGCGCCCTGCGAGCGCAGATCCATCCGCTGCTCGAGGTCGCCCTCCGCGACCGCCGAGAGCACCCGGCCCACCTCGGACACGGGCCGCACCAGATCGTCGACCAGCGCGTTCGACGCGTCGATCGCGGAGGCCCAGGACCCCTCGCAGGCACCGAGCGCGAGCCGTTCCGTGAGTTTTCCCTCACGACCGACCACCCGCCGCACCCGGGCCAGCTCACCGGTGAGCTGCAGATTGCGGTCCGCGACCTCGTTGAAGACCGCGGCGATCTCGGCCATCACCCCGTCGCCGGACACCGTGAGCCGCTTGCGGAAGTTGCCGTCCCGCATCGCCTCCAGGGCCGACAGCAGGCGGTTCAGGGCCGCGGTGTCCACCTCCGTCGTCCCATTGGGTCGGGACCGTCCGCCCTTCGCGCGCGTGCTCACGCCCCGCGCCGCCGCGCCAGACTCCACCGTGTCCCTCCCGCAGGTTCGATCATCCTCGTCGGGCTTCCGCTTCGAGCTGTCCCAGTGTTTCACCGAGGCCCGGCCAGGCCATAACAGTCGGCAGCATCGCACACGGTCCACCGGCACCCCCAAGTGTGGAATCCCTGTGCACCGGCATCCGCACACACGGCGGAGGTAAGTAACCTGGCATCCGGCCGGGCAATGGAGGGGCGCTGCACATGGGTGAGCAGATCGCCGAGACACATCTGAGGAGACCTGTGATCACCGCGCGGGCTGCCGCCACCTTCGAGCCGGTCGGACGCTCGGTAGCGGC
>KL569525.1:1920-3172 GCA_000715685.1 Streptomyces lilacinus | reverse complement strand
TTCGTCCGGGACACGCTCCAGGGCTGGGGCTTCCCCGACGTCATCGACGACGCCGTCGTCCTCACCAGCGAGCTCGTCACCAACGCCGTCGTCCACGCCGGCACCGCCGCCGAGGTCCTGTGCGTACGGACGGACAGCGGCGTACGGGTCGAGGTCGCCGACCGCTACCCCGAGCGCGAGCTCCCCGTGCAGACCCCCGGCCAACACTTCGGGAGTGTCGACCGCGAAGGCGGCCGCGGCCTGCTGCTGTGCGCCGCCCTCGCCGCCCGCTGGGGCGTCGAGTACAGCGCCACCCACAAGACCGTCTGGTTCCGCCTCGACCTGCCCGACCGCCCCGCCGGCACCCGCTCCGCCGGCCCCGCGCTCCCCGCCGAGGCCCTCCCGGTCGCCGACGCCCGCGTCCGCGTCGCCGTCATCCAGATCGACGGCACCGGCGGGATCAGCGCCTGGAACGACGACGCCCACGACCTCTTCGGCTTCCCCGCCGCACAGGTCCTCGGCAAGCCCCTCGCCGACTTCGCCGCCTGGCCGCACACCCCCGGCACCTCCACCGGCATCGAGGAGGCCCTGCGCCTGTCCCGCTGGGAGGGCTCCTACGGCATAAGGGGCGCCGACGGCCGCATCGTCCCCGTCTACGCCTCCCACCTCCGCGTCCGCGACAACGTCGGCGCCCCCTCCACCGTCTGCCTGCTCGTCCGCGACGAGGAGCGCGCCGTCCTGCAGAGCCCGCCGCGCTCCGGCGGCGACACGACCGGCACGGACCGCACGGCCACGGACCCCTTCGAGGTCTTCATCGGCTCCCCCGCCCCCGACGACCTCGACGGCCTCCTCCAGCGCACCGTCGAGCGCGCCCGCGACATGCTCGACGGCGACTCCGCCTACCTCCTCCTCGCCACCGACGACGAGACGGAGCTGGAGGTGCGCGCCTCCACCGGCCTGCCCTCCACCCGCCAGCGCTTCGCCCGCGTGCCCGTCGAGGCCGGCACCGGCCGCTACGGCTCCGCCCGCATGCCCGCCGTCCACGACGACCTCAGCGCCGTCCCCGGCGCCGTCCCCCTCCTCACCGACACCGGCATGCGCTCCGTCGTCACCGTCCCCCTCAAGGTCGAGGGCCGCCTCACCGGCTCCCTGGGCGTCGCCGCCGAGTCGCCGAGGCGCTACGGCAACGAGGAGGCGCTCCGACTGCAGTTCGCCGCCGACCGCATCGCCCTCGCCGTGGAGTCCGCCCGCCTGGGCGAGCTGGAACGGCTGC
>KL569525.1:1310-1664 GCA_000715685.1 Streptomyces lilacinus | reverse complement strand
GGAACGGCTGCGCCGCGGCTCGCTCTCCTTCCTCGTCGAGGCCTCCGACCTGCTCGCCGGCACGCTCGACCGGGACCAGACCCTGGCCCTCATGGCCCAGATGACCGTCCCCACCCTCGCCACCTGGTGCGCCGTCTACACCATCGCCGACCAGAGCTCGGAGCCCGAGCTCTCCTACGTCCTCCACGAGGACGAGGACCGCATCGACGGCCTCAAGGCCCTGCTCTCCAAGGTCCCACCGCCGGACCCGGTGCCGACGCCCGGCGCCCGCGTCTGGACCGCCCCCACCGAGGCCGCCCACTCCGCCGCCCTGCGCACCTCCCTGCGCAGCCTCGGCCTCGCGGACGCCTCGGG
>KL569525.1:0-972 GCA_000715685.1 Streptomyces lilacinus | reverse complement strand
GCGGCGAGACGGTCGTCCTGCCCCTCGTCGCCCGCAACCGCGTCATCGGCATGCTCACCCTCGGCAAGCCCACCGACGACCACTTCCGCCAGGAGATCCTCGAGCTCGCCGAGGACCTCTCCCGCCGCGCCGCCCTCGCCCTGGACAACGCCCGCCTCTACAGCGAGCGCACCGCCATCAGCCAGAGCCTCCAGCGCAGCCTGCTCCCGCCCGAGCTGCCGGACGTCCCCGGCGTGGAGGTCGAGGTCATCTACCGCGCCGCCGGCGAGGGCAACGAGGTCGGCGGCGACTTCTACGACCTCTTCCCCATCCGCGACGGCGCCTACGGCTTCGCCATCGGCGACGTCTGCGGCACGGGCCCGGAGGCGGCGGCCGTCACCGGCCTGGCCCGGCACGCCCTGCGCCTGCTCGCCCGCGAGGGCTTCGGCGGCCCGGCGGTCCTCGAGCGCCTCAACGCGGCCATCCTCGACGAGGGCGCCCGCAGCCGCTTCCTCACGCTCCTCTACGGAGAGCTGTGGCCGCAGGAGGACGGCAGCGCGATCCTCAAGGTCGTCTGCGCCGGCCACCCGCTGCCGCTGCGACTCCGCCAGGACGGCAGCGTCGAGTCGGCCGCCGACCCCCAGGCGCTGCTGGGCGTCATGGACGACCTGGAGCTGTACGAGCAGACGGTCACGCTCGACCCGGGCGACGTCCTGCTCTGCGTCACGGACGGCGTCACCGAGCGCCGCGAGGGCACGCGCATGCTCGGCGACGACGGCCTGGCGGACGTCCTGACGACCTGCACGGGCCTGACGGCCGGCGCGGTCGCGGCACGCATCCTGCGCGCGGTCGAACGTTTCGCTGCCGAGCCGGCCTCGGACGACATGGCCATCCTCGCGATGCGGGTGCCGGAACGTCAGGAGTGAGGCGGGACAGCGCCATAGGGCAACGCGAAAGGCCCCCGCCAACTGGCGGGGGCCTTTCGCTTTATGG
>KL569524.1:15547-20741 GCA_000715685.1 Streptomyces lilacinus | reverse complement strand
CGTCGGCGGGTGCCGGCGCACCGCTGGGCGACCCCTCCACCACGGGTGCCACACCGTGGCCGGGCGACTCGTCGACGACGGGTGCCGTGCCGCAGCCGGGCGACCCGTCCACCACAGGTGCGACGCCTTGGCAGGGCGACCCCTCCACCACAGGGACGACGCCTTGGCAGGGCGACCCCTCGACCACGGGTGCCACCCCGTGGCCGGCCGACGGTGGCCAGGCCAACGGCGCCCCCGCCAACAGCGGGAACCGGGCTCCCGGGGGCAACCCCGGCAACGGCTGGGTGCGGGACACCACCGCGGGCGGCGGCGCGGTCGCCGAGTCCACGGCGCAGTTCCCCGCGCCCACCCTCGGCGGCCCCACCATCGGCGGTGTCCCCGCCGGCGGTGCCGCGTTCGCCCAGGGGCGTACGGAAACCCCGCGCGAGGGCATCCCCGCCGTCCAGCCGCCCGCGCAGGGCCAGGGCGGCGGCAAGGGCAAGAAGAAGCGCGGCCCGAAGGGCGCCGCCCCGACGGCCCCGACCACCCCGACCTCCCCGGCGGCGAACCCCGCCGGCCAGACGCTGGTCAGCGGAGTGCCGCCGGTGTCGCCGCCGGCCGGCCCGGGCGCCAAGGCCCCCGCGGACAGCGGTGCGCCCCGCATCCCCGTGCCCAAGCCCAAGGCCGTACCGGCCCCCGCCGCGCCCAAGCCGGCCGCCGCGAAGCCCGCGGCCCCGGCGAAGGCCAAGAAGAAGGGCCGCTCCAAGCTCGTCCTGCTGGGCGGCGGTCTCGTCGCGCTGGTCGGCGTGGCCTACGGCGCCGGCCTGCTGCTCGACCACGCCGACGTGCCGAACGGCACGACCGTGCTGGGCGTCGACATCGGCGGGAAGTCCAAGGAGGAGGCGGTGAAGAAGCTCGACGCCGCCCTCGGCGGCCGGGCCACCGCCCCGCTGAAGGTCTCCATCGGCGGCAAGACGGCCGAGCTGAAGCCGTCCGTGGCGGGTCTGTCCGTCGACACCCAGGCCACGGTGCGTGCCGCGGCCGGCCGGGACTACAACCCCGTCACCGTCCTGGGCTCGCTCGTGGGCAGCACCCACGAGGCCGAGGCCACCGTGAGCGTGGACGAGGAGAAGATCGCCGCCGCGCTCAAGACGCTGGCCGGGGAGACCGGCGCGTCGAAGGACGGCACGATCAAGTTCGAGCCGGGCAAGGCCGTGGCCGTCTACGGGCAGCCGCACGAGGGCCTGGACCTGGACAAGTCGGTCAAGCAGGTCGCCAAGGCCTACCGCGACCGCGCGGCCGGCGGCCCGGACAAGCCGGTCGCGCTGACCAGCTCGCCCCAGCAGCCCAAGGTGAGCAAGGCCGAGGTCGACCGGATGATGAAGGAGTTCGCGGAGCCCGCGATGTCCGGACTCGTCACGGTCCAGACCGACCCGGCGCACAAGATCCAGTTCGGTCCGGAGCGCTCGCTGCCGAAGATCCTTTCGGTCAAGGAGGTCAACGGCAAGCTCGTCGAGAGCTACGACCTCGAGGCCCTGAAGGAGCTCTACGGCAACGCGTTCAACGGCGTCCTCATCGAGCGCGCCGGCGGCAAGAAGCCCGTCCTCCCGCAGGACGTGGCCAGCGCGCTCGGCAAGGCGCTGCGCGCCAAGGGCGCGGCCCGCGTGGGCGTCATCCCGCTGAGCTGAGCCCCACCGCGTTCCGAAGACACGAGCCCCCGTGCCGCCCCGCGGCACGGGGGCTCACGTCTTCACCCATGACATCTGTCATGGCGGGCTCACGACAGCCGACACTGCCCCGCGCGGCCCCGGGCGGCGAAGATTTCTTCCATGACCACCACTGCAAGCGTCAACACGGGGGACGGGCGTCGCACGGGCGCCCCCGTGGTCAGCTTCGAGAACGTCAGCAAGAACTACGGCTCCGTGCGCGCCGTCTCCGACCTCAGCATCGACCTCTTCCCCGGCGAGACCGTCGCCCTGCTCGGCCCCAACGGCGCGGGCAAGTCCTCGACGCTCGACCTGCTGCTGGGACTGCGCAACCCCGACGCCGGCCGCGTCCAGGTCTTCGGCACCAGCCCGAGCCAGGCCATCGCCCAGGGCAAGGTCGGCGCGATGCTGCAGTCCGGCGGCCTGATGGAGGACGTGAAGGTCCGCGAACTGGTGAAGCTCGCCTGCGACCTCCACCCCCGGGCCTTCCCGGTGGACCAGGTGCTGGCGGCCGCGGACCTCACCGACATCGCCGACCGCATGGTCAACAAGCTCTCCGGCGGCCAGGAGCAGCGGGTGCGCTTCGCCCTCGCGACGGCCGGCGCCAACGACCTCATCGTCCTGGACGAGCCGACCACCGGCATGGACGTCTCGGCACGACAGGCGTTCTGGGCCGTGATGCGCGAGCAGACCCGCCAGGGCCGCGCCGTCCTCTTCGCCACCCACTACCTCGAAGAGGCCGACGCCATCGCCGACCGGGTGATCGTGCTGCGCCAGGGCCGCGTACTGGCCGACGGCTCGGCCGCCGAGATCAAGGCGAAGGCCGGCGGCCGCCGGATCGTCTTCGACCTCGACCAGCCGGTCGGCGAGGCCGCGCTGCGGGAGCTGCCGTTCCTGTCGTCGCTGGAGATATCCGGCCGCACGGTCCGCATCCAGTCCCAGGACGCCGACGCGACCGTCCACGCCGTCTACGGGCTCGGCCTCTACCCGCGCAACCTCGAGGTCGCGGGCCTCGGCCTGGAGCAGGCCTTCCTCGCCATCAACGACGCAGCGACCGCCGAGGAGGCGGCCCGATGAAGACTCTGGTCAAGCTCGAGATCTCGCGCACCCTGCGCAACAAGAAGTTCGTGTTCTTCTCCGTGCTCTACCCCGTCCTGCTCTACGTGCTGATCGCGGGCGGCGCCAGCGAGGACGAGCTGGTCAAGGGCACGAAGCTGACCCTGCCGCTGCTGATGATGGTCTCCATGGCCTCCTTCGGCGCCATCACCGCCGTCCTCGTCGGCAACAGCGAGAAGATCGCCAAGGAGCGCGAGAAGGGCTGGGTGCGCCAACTGCGCCTCACCGCCCTGCCGGGCCGCGGCTACGTGGCGTCCAAGGTCGCCTCCGCCTCCGTCGTCTCCCTCCCCTCGATCCTCGCCGTCTTCGCCGTCGCCGCCGGCCTGAAGCACGTACGGTTCGACGCGGCCTGGCAGTGGTTCGCGCTCACGGGCGCGATCTGGGCCGGCAGCATCGTCTTCGCCGCGCTCGGCGTGGCCATCGGCTACCTCGCCACGGGCGACGCCGTACGGCCCATCACCTTCATCATCTACTTCGCCCTGTCGATGCTGGGCGGCCTGTGGATGCCGACCACGACCTTCCCGCAGTGGCTGCAGGACATCGCCGCCTGGACGCCCACCCACGCGTACGCCGCGCTCGGCCAGGCCATCGAGGTGGGCGACGCGCCCCACCTGAAGGACGTGTCGCTGCTGGTCGCCTATCTTGTGCTGTTCGCCGGCGGGGCAGCCTGGCTGTACCGCAAGGACACCCGCAAGGCCTGAGCGACGGAGAAGGCCGGGCGACGAAGGCCGGGCGACGAAGAAGGAGAGGACGGCCGTGGCCGGACACGAGCGACGCCGGAACCTGTGGCGCGTGGTCATGGAGACCGAGGACCAGCCGTCCTTCACCAACAGCATCGGGATGCGTCCCGAGAACCGCCGGCAGATGATGGTCAAGCTGCTGTGGATCTCCATCTGGTTCGCCTACCTGGCGGCGCCCGCCGAGGACGTCCTCGGCGACCACCACGGCATCGTGGGCGACGTCCTCGGCGGCGCGGGCCTGGTGGCCTTCGTGGGCGCCTACCTCGTCCTCGTCTTCCGGCACACCTCCCAGGCCCTCGAGCGGGCCCGGGTGCTGGCCTGGCTGGGCGCGCTGCTGTCGCTCGCGGTCGTGCTGTCCCTGACGCTCGGTCCGGCCTGGCTCGTCCTCTTCGTCTTCACCGGGATCGCCTGCGGCGCGGTCCTGCCGGCGAAGCTCGCCCGCGTCGCGATTCCACTGGTCACGGGGGTACTGGTGGCCATCGGCGCGGGCATGCCGGGAGAAGTGGGTGCGCTCATCGGCGCCCTGCTGATCCCGGCGCTCCTCGGCGGCTTCGCGATGGTGGGCGTGCGTCAGATGGCCCTGACGACCCGTGCGCTGCGCGAGGCGCGGGCCACGGTGGCCCACCTCGCCGCCAACGAGGAGCGGTTGCGGCTCGCCCGCGACCTGCACGACCTGCTGGGGCACTCGCTGTCCCTCATCACGCTCAAGAGCGAGCTGGCCGGGCGGATGCTGCCGGACCGGCCGGACGCGGCGGCCCAGCAGGTCGCCGACATCGAACGCGTCAGCCGTCAGGCCCTCGTCGACGTCCGGGAGGCGGTGAGCGGCTTTCGCCGCCCCACCCTCGACGCCGAGCTCGCCGGAGCCCGTACGGCCCTCACCGCGGCCGGCATCGCCGTCGACCTCTCCCCGGCTCCGGCCGACCGGCCCGACCTGTCGCCCGACGCGGAGGGGGCGCTGGCGTGGGCGTTGCGGGAGGCGGTGACCAACGTCGTACGACACAGCGGGGCGACCCGCTGCGAGGTCGTCATCGCCGAGGCCGGCGACGACATGTGCCTGACCGTCACCGACAACGGCCGGGGCGCGCCGCCCGACACCTACGGCAACGGCCTGACCGGCCTCGGCGAGCGCCTCGCCCTCGCCGACGGCCGGCTCGAGACGGGTCCGGGCCCGCGCGGCGGGTTCCGGCTGCGGGCGTGCGTACCGCTGTCGCGACGGGCCGTCGCGGAGGGCCCTACTACGCTGTCGCTGTGAATCCAGCACAGCCACAGCCGCAGTCGCAGCGCATGATTCGGGTCCTGTTGGCGGAGGACCAGTCGATGGTCCGGGAGGCGCTGGCCGCGCTGCTCGGACTCGAGGGCGACATCGAGGTGGTCGAGCAGGTCGCCCGCGGGGACGAGGTCCTCGAGGCGGCGCGGCGCACGCCGGTGGACGTGGCGCTGCTGGACATCGAGATGCCGGGGATGACGGGGCTGGACGTGGCCGCTGTGCTGCGGCGGGAGGTGCCGGCGCTCAAGGTCGTCATCCTGACGACCTTCGGTCGTCCGGGGTATCTGCGCCGCGCCATGGAATCCGGCGCGGACGCCTTCCTCGTCAAGGACGCGCCGGCGGCGCGGCTCGCGGACGCGGTGCGGCGGGTTCTGCGCGGTGAGCGC
>KL569524.1:14857-15321 GCA_000715685.1 Streptomyces lilacinus | reverse complement strand
CAGCCCGCTCAGAGATGTGTATAAGAGACAGCCCCCTCACCGACCGCGAGCGCGCGGTCCTCACCGCCTCGGCCGACGGCTCCACGAACGCGGAGCTGGCGGCGGCGCTGCATCTTTCGCCGGGGACGGTGCGGAACTATCTGTCGACGGCCATCCAGAAGACGGGCGCGCGGAATCGGGCGGAGGCGGTGCGCATAGCGCGCGACAAGGGGTGGCTTTAGCCGGCCGCCAGGCCGGGGGCGGTTCGGCACCGCCGGTCACGTGGGCGGTGGGCTGAGCGCCGTTGCGGCGGAGGGGGAGGAGGCCCCAGTCCCGCCCTTTCACCGTTTCCCGGGGGCAAGCCCCCGGCCCCCCGGGGCGGCGGACCGGGCTCGGGGCGGAGCCCCGGCCCTGGCCCCGCCAGCCCCGGGCGTCCGGGGCGGAGCCCCTCGCCCCCACCCCCGGGGTCCGGGGCGGAGCCCCGG
>KL569524.1:13259-14570 GCA_000715685.1 Streptomyces lilacinus | reverse complement strand
GACTGGGGAACTCACCCCGCCGCTACGGCGCGCAACCCCCAACCGGCGCACCCGGCGGTGCCGAACCGGCCGCACCCGGCACCCGGTCAGGGCGAACCGGCCGCACCCAGCACGGGCCCCGCACAGGCCCCGCACCGCCTCAGTTCAGCATCGCCCGCGCGGCCAGCGCCTGGTGGCGGACCGATTCCGCCGCCGCCGGCTCCACCGGCGCGATGACCTCCGCGTACTCCTCGAGCTCGCGCGCCCCCCGCGCGAACTCCCCCCGCTCCACGAGCAGCTCCGCCCGTTCGTACCGCAGGCGTGCCGGATGCGTCGGCAGGAGCAGGGACAGCTCGACGGCCCAGAGTTGGACGTCGCTGCGCTCGGGCCGCGCCGCCGCCCAGGCGCGGATGTTGTTGAGGACGCGCAGGACGATCTCGAGCGGCTCGGCCGGGGAGAAGAGGGCCGGCTCCAGCGGCGACCCCGTCGCGCCCGCGACGAGGAGTCGCGCGTCGTCCTCGGTCAGCACGCGCCCGCCGTCGAAGGGGTCGGCCAGGGCGTGCCGGCCCCACGGGTCGCCGAAGCCGACGACGAAGTGGCCGGGCAGCGCCACCCCGTAGACGGGCGCGCCCGCCCGCCGGGCGACCTCCATCCAGATCACGGACAGCAGGATGGGCAGGCCGCGCCGCCGCCGGAGCACCTCGTGCAGGAGGGAGGAGTCCAGGCGCCGGTAGTCCGCGGGCGAGCCGCGGAAGCCGTGGCGTTCGCCGAGCAGGGCGGCGAGGGCCTCCGCCCAGCGGCGGGGGTCGGCGCCGCGGCCGAGCGCGGGGAGCAGCCCGGCCAGTCGGTCGAGCTCGATCTGGGCGGCGTCGAGCTCGTCCTCGCGCAGGCCCGCCTCGGCCTCGGCCCCGATCAGCAGGCACAGCAGTGCCAGGTCGGGCCGCTCCTCCCGGGCCTCCTCGGCGAAGCGTCGCCGCCGGCCGGTGGTGTCGTCGTACATGCGTGCCTCGTACCCCTCTGCGCGGCGGCCCAGCCACCGCCCCTGTCACCGCCACTGTCCATGGTGCGACCGTCGTCTACCGCTGCGGCTCGCGTCGGTAGTGGTACGCGTGGTGCGTGGTGAAGCCGAGGTCGTCGTAGAGGGCCGCGGCGGCGCCGTTGTCGGTCTCGACCTGCAGGTAGGCGGCCGAGGCGCCCTCGTCGAGGGCCTGCCGGGCCAGCCGGGCCATGACCAGCCTGCCGAGGCCCTGCCGGCGCCGGTCCGGGCTGACGGCGAGCGCGGCGAAGCCCGCCCACCGGCCGTCGACGACGCAGCGCGCTATGGCGGCCGGA
>KL569524.1:12764-13024 GCA_000715685.1 Streptomyces lilacinus | reverse complement strand
CACCGGCCGTCGACGACGCAGCGCGCTATGGCGGCCGGACCCGCCGCCGGGTCCTCGCCGGGCACGGTCGCGAACCACACCGACGGCCCGCCCGTCAGCACGGCCAGCGCGTCCGCGGGGTCCGCGCCCGTCCGCCCGTAGGCCGCCAGCCATGCCTCGTCCGGCTCACGTGTCACACGGACATCACTCACAACATCACCCGCGTCGGCGATCGGCGCCAGCGCGGCCGTACGCATCAGGGCGTACCTGTCTCTTATACA
>KL569524.1:12216-12469 GCA_000715685.1 Streptomyces lilacinus | reverse complement strand
GTCGAGCCGCTCGTCCGCGGCCGGGTCCCCGGTCGTGACCTGCACGCACGCGGGCAGCCCGCGCTCGGCGTACCAGGCGGTGACCCGGTCCAGGGCGTCGGTCAGCGGCAGTCCGCTCTCGCCGAGGGGCAGGACCGAATTGGCGCGGGCGGTGAAGCCACCGGCCGCGCGCAGTGTCCAGGCGCCGAGACGGGCGGTCTCGCGGGCGGGCCAGCCCCTGTCTCTTATACACATCTCTGAGCGGGCTGGCAAG
>KL569524.1:11050-12011 GCA_000715685.1 Streptomyces lilacinus | reverse complement strand
GGGCCAGCCGCGGGCCGCGATCTCCTGCAGCTCGCGGCGGGTCGCGGCGGGGCCCCGGCGGCGGGGCGGCGCGGCCGGGACCACCTTTCCGGCGACGAGGGTGGATTCCGGGACCTCCACGACCTCGCCGGAACGGCGTGTGATCCGGAGCACACCGCCGCTCCAGGAGGTGAGCACACCGACGGTGTCGGTGAAACGCTCGGGCGAACTCCCGGGGTCGTTCAGGCGCCGCACCGAGACCCTTTTTCCCACATCTGCCACGGTGATCCGGACTTCCAGTCTTCCGCCCGTGGTGAATTCCACAGCTCTGCCCGCCCCTCTTGTTCGTCAGGTGCTCCGGGAGGGAGATACTAGGTGTGGGCATCGACGACGCCGCGCTCCCGCGCGAGATGAGCCCTACCGAGGAGGAACGACAGCGTGACCTACGTCATCGCGCAGCCTTGTGTCGACGTGAAGGACAAGGCGTGCATCGAGGAGTGCCCCGTCGACTGCATCTACGAGGGCTCCCGGTCCTTGTACATCCACCCGGACGAATGCGTCGACTGTGGTGCCTGTGAGCCGGTCTGCCCGGTCGAAGCGATCTTCTACGAGGACGACACTCCGGAGGAGTGGAAGGACTACTACAAGGCGAACGTCGAGTTCTTCGACGAGCTCGGTTCGCCCGGTGGCGCCTCGAAGCTCGGCCTGATCGAGCGCGACCACCCCTTCATCGCCTCGCTGCCGGCGGACATCAACCCCGCCCACTGACCTGCGGCAGCCGCCCGGGCCCCGTACGGCCACAACCGTGCGGGGCCTCGGCGTTCCCCTCCCCCAGAGAGCTCAGAGAGCGAGCACCATGAGCGCAGTCTCCTCCCGCCTCCCGGTCTTCCCCTGGGACCGGCTCGAGCCCTACAAGGCCACCGCTGCCGCCCACCCGAACGGCATCGTGGACCTGTCGGTGGGCACGCCCGTCGACCCGGTG
>KL569524.1:6049-10733 GCA_000715685.1 Streptomyces lilacinus | reverse complement strand
GGCTATCCGACGGTGTGGGGCACGGCCGCGCTGCGCGACGCGCTGGTCGGCTGGGCGGAGCGGCGCCTGGGCGCCCGCGGGCTGGCGCACACGAACGTGCTGCCGGTCGTCGGCTCCAAGGAACTGGTGGCCTGGCTGCCGACGCAGCTCGGCCTGGGCGCCGGCGACAAGGTCGCCTACCCCCGCCTGGCCTACCCCACCTACGAGGTCGGCGCCCGCCTCGCCGGCGCCGAGCCCGTCGTCTACGACGACCCGACCGAGCTCGACCCGACCGGCCTGAAGCTGCTCTGGCTGAACTCGCCGTCCAACCCGACGGGCCGGGTGCTGTCCAAGGAGGAGCTGCGGCGCGCCGTCGCCTGGGCGCGCGAGCACGGCGTCCTGGTCTTCAGCGACGAGTGCTACCTGGAGCTGGGCTGGGAGGCCGACCCGGTCTCCGTGCTGCACCCGGACATCTGCGGCGGCTCGTACGAGGGCGTCGTCGCCGTCCACTCGCTCTCCAAGCGCTCGAACCTGGCCGGCTACCGCGCAGCCTTCGTCGCCGGTGACGCCGCCGTCCTCGGTGAGCTGCTGCAGATCCGCAAGCACGGCGGCATGATGATCGCCGCCCCCGTCCAGGCCGCCACCGTCGCGGCGCTCGGCGACTCGGCGCACGTCGCCGAGCAGCGGGCCCGCTACGCGAGCCGCCGGGCCGCGCTGCGCGCCGCCTTCGAGGGCGCGGGCTTCCGGATCGAGCACAGCGAGGCGTCGCTGTACCTGTGGGCGACGCGGGAGGAGTCCTGCTGGGACACGGTCGGCGACCTGTCCAAGCGCGGCATCCTCGTCGCGCCGGGCGACTTCTACGGCCCGGCGGGGGAGCGGTTCGTGCGGATCGCGTTCACCGCGACGGACGAGCGCGTGGAGGCGGCGGTCCGTCGTCTGGCCGAGTAGCGGCTACGTTCCGCCGGCCGTGCGGCTGTACGCGTGAAGGGGGCCCGGGAGGAAGTTTCCCGGGCCCCCTTCGGTGCGTCACGCGTCGCTTCAGCCGAGGGGCAGGCCCTTGGTCGGCAGTGCCTGGGTCGGCAGGCCGCCCTTGGTGACGTCGTGCGCCGTCTGGCCCAGGGCCTGGCCCGCGCCGCCCGCGACCTGGCCGGCGGCCTTCTGCACGGCCGGGACCTGGTCCTTGCCGGCCTTGCTGACCGTGTTGGTGGTCGTGTGGACGGCCTTGGTACCGACGCCCGTCGCCATGGAGCCGACCTGGTGGGAGGTCGCGTCGGCGCTGTTGGTCACGCTGGCGCTGTCCACCGAGCTCAGGCTGCCGAGGGCGTCGGGGGCCTTGACGAGGTCCGCGGCGCTCGCAGAGCCGGCCGCACCGACGACGGGAGCGGCACCCGCTGCGACGAGCAGGGCGACCCGGGCGATCCGACGCGTGAGGGGGAGGGACATGTTGCTCCTTTGACGGAGTGATGAGGTCGGTTGCTGTCCGGCGTCCGGACGCAGTGACTACCGCGTGAGCCCGGCGAAGGTTGCGGTGGGGCAAGGTAAAGAGTAAGTAATGCGTCGCATTATCTGCCCCGCCCCAACCCCGCCATACCGGGCAGGTTGTCAATCAATGCGGAAGGCTGAAAAGCCTTTAATTGCAAGGTGGTTGGGGGTAACTCGAGAATGCGTACGGGCGCGCGCCGCCCCGGCAACTCCGGTATGCCGCACGTACCCCCGGCGAGGGGGTCGTCGTACTACTGAACGGTCGTGATCCGTACCGCCGCGGCGGTGTTCCCGTCCGACCCGTGGCCCGCTTTCCGCCAGCCCTCGGCGGAATTCTCCGCCGTCCACTCCCGGCCGTCGAACGCCACGCGCTCGATGCGCAGTTCCGCCGCGTGGGCCACCGCCCACGACGCCAGCTCCCAGCCGTGCCGCCCCGGCCCCCCGGCACCCTGCTCCGGCGCGCCCGTCCCCGCCGCCGGCCGCACCGGCACCGTCAGCGTGCGCCCGCCGCCGGCCGCCCCGGACCGGCCGTCCGAGCCCGTGCCGGCCGCCACCGCCGGCAGCACCCCGGCGCCGAACTCCCGCGTCAGCTTCGCCCGGACCGCCTTCGGGTCGCCGGGCCTGCCGTCGTCCGGACTCTTCGTACAGCTGAACGACGCCGGCACGCGGCCCGTCAGCGCCGACGCCAGCAGCGACGCGTCCGGCTCGTGCTTGGCGTACGCCTGCGGGAAGCCGCTGCGCTGCACCCGCTGCGCCGCCACCGTCAGCGGAAGCCGCGAGTAGCCCGGCACCTCCACCAGGTGGTCGTAGAACTTCCCCGCCGCGTACACCGGATCCGTGATCTGGCCCGCCGTGCCCCAGCCCTGGGTCGGCCGCTGCTGGAAGAGGCCCAGCGAATCCCGGTCCCCGTGGTGGATGTTGCGCAGCCCCGACTCCTGCATCGCCGTCGCCAGCGCGATCGTCACCGCCCGCTCCGGCAATCCGCGCGCGGATCCCACGGCCGAGATCGTCGCCGCGTTCACCGCCTGCTCGGGGGCCAGCGCGTACGACTCCCCCTCCGCCCGCACCGTGCAGCGCGGCGCCCCCGGGCCACCCGTCACCATCTGCGCCACCAGGTAGCCGATCAGCGCCAGCAGCACGGCGCAGGCGGCCACGGTGCGCAGCAGTCGGCCACGGCGGGTGACGATGATCCGGGACATGCGGGCCACGTTACTTGAGAGACCGCCCGGCGGACGCGCTGGACCTCACCGGCGGCCGCGTTAGGCTCGCGGGCATGGATCACGCCGCACTGGACCTGTCCCTCGACGCCGCCGCCCTCACCGCCCAGCTCGTCGACTTCCCTTCCGTGAGCGGTGACGAGAAGGCCCTCGCCGACGCCATCGAGCGGGAACTGCGCCGGCTGCCCCACCTCACGGTCGACCGGCACGGCAACAACGTCGTGGCCCGTACGAACCTCGGGCGCGCCGAGCGGGTCGTCCTGGCCGGGCACATCGACACCGTGCCCATCGCCGACAACGTCCCCTCCCGGCTCGACGAGAACGGCGTCCTGTGGGGCTGCGGCACCAGCGACATGAAGTCCGGCGTCGCCGTCCAGCTGCGCATCGCCGCGACCGTGCCCGCGCCCAACCGCGACCTGACCTTCGTCTTCTACGACAACGAAGAGGTCGCCGCCCACCTCAACGGCCTCGGGCACGTCGCCGAGGCCCACCCCGACTGGCTCGCCGGCGACTTCGCCGTCCTGCTCGAGCCCACCGACGGCGAGGTCGAGGGCGGTTGCCAGGGCACCCTGCGGGTGCTGCTGCGCACGGCGGGGGAGCGGGCCCACTCCGCGCGCAGCTGGATGGGGTCCAACGCCGTCCACGCCGCCGCGCCGATCCTCGCCCGCCTCGCCGCCTACGAGCCGCGCCGTCCGGTCGTCGACGGCCTCCAGTTCCACGAGGGCCTCAACGCCGTACGGATCCAGGGCGGCGTCGCCACCAACGTCATCCCCGACGAGTGTGTCGTGACGGTGAACTTCCGCTACGCCCCCGACCGCACCGAGGAGGAGGCCGTCGCGCACGTCCGCGAGGTCTTCGCCGACTGCGGCGTCGCCGAGTTCGTCGTCGACGACCACTCTCCCGGCGCGCGCCCGGGCCTCACCCACCCGGCGGCCGCGGCGTTCATGGCGGCCGTGGGCGGCACGGCCCGGCCCAAGTTCGGCTGGACCGACGTCTCCCGCTTCAGCGCCCTCGGCGTACCCGCCGTCAACTACGGTCCCGGCGACCCCCTGTACGCCCACAAGCGCGACGAGCACGTGGTGGCCGAGAGGATCGGGCACTGCGAGGAGCGGCTGCGCGCCTGGTTGACCGCCTGACCACGGGCGACGGGGGCCTACCCTGAACGCCAACGATCCGCAGCGGAGGGAGCTCGGCATGGCCAGTTCGGAGGAGAGGCGGGCGCCGCGGGAGCAGCGCCGGGGGCCGGTCGTGCGCCGGCAGAGCCAGATGCAGGCCGGCACCACCGATCAGCACCTGCTGGACACCAGAGGGACCGCGGACTGGGTCCACGAGGACCCCTTCCGCGTCCTGCGCATCCAGGCGGAGTTCGTCGAGGGCTTCGGCGCCCTCGCCGAACTGCCCCCCGCCATCAGCGTCTTCGGCTCCGCCCGCACGCTGCCGGGCTCCCCGGAGTACGAGGCCGGCGTGGCCATCGGCCGCGGCCTGGTCGAGGCCGGCTTCGCCGTCATCACCGGCGGCGGCCCCGGCGCCATGGAGGCGGCGAACAAGGGAGCGATGGAGGCGGGCGGCGTCTCGGTCGGCCTCGGCATCGAACTGCCCTTCGAGCAGGGGCTCAACCCGTATGTGAACCTCGGCGTCGACTTCCGCTACTTCTTCGTGCGGAAGACGATGTTCGTGAAGTACGCCAGCGGCTTCGTGGTGCTGCCGGGGGGGCTCGGCACGCTGGACGAGCTCTTCGAGGCCCTCACGCTCGTGCAGACGAAGAAGGTCACGCGCTTCCCCATCGTGCTGTTCGGCACCGCGTATTGGCAGGGGCTGGTGGACTGGCTGCGCGGCACGTTGGTCGAGCAGGGCAAGATGGGCGCCCACGACGTGCAGTTGTTCCACATCACGGACGACGTGGACGAGGCGATCGGGGTGGTGACGAAGGAGGCGGGGACGTAGGGGGAGCTGCCCCGGTCCCGCCCTTTCGCCGTTTCCTGGGGGCTCCGCCCCCAGGCCCCCGG
>KL569524.1:4992-5741 GCA_000715685.1 Streptomyces lilacinus | reverse complement strand
CGGACGGGCTGAATTCAGCCCGTCAAGGCGACCGCTACGCCAGCCCCCTGCGGGCCACCGCGGGGGCGCGGTGGCCCGCGATGGACGCCACCATGTCCAGCACCTGCTTCGTCTCCGCCACCTCGTGGACGCGGTAGACCTGGGCGCCCAGCCACGCCGAGACGGCCGTCGTCGCCAGCGTGCCGAGCACGCGCTCCTTGACCGGCCGGTCCAGGGTCTCGCCGACGAAGTCCTTGTTGGACAGCGAGACCAGGACCGGCCAGCCCGTCTCCGTCATCTCGCCGAGCCGGCGCGTGGCCTCCAGCGAGTGCCGGGTGTTCTTCCCGAAGTCGTGACCGGGATCGATCATGATGCCGTCGCGCCGGACGCCCAGCTCCACGGCCCGCTCGGCGAGCCCCACCGTCACGCGCAGGATGTCCGCCATGACGTCGTCGTACTCGACGCGGTGCGGCCGCGTGCGCGGCTCCACGCCGCCCGCGTGGGTGCACACCAGGCCGGCGCCGTGGCGGGCCGCGACCTCCGCCAGCTTGGGGTCCACGCCGCCCCAGGCGTCGTTCAGCAGGTCCGCGCCGGCCTCGCACACGGCCTCGCCGACCTCGTGCCGCCAGGTGTCGACGCTGATCACCACGTCCGGGTGGCGGCGGCGGACCTCCGCCACGAAGCCGACCGTGCGGCGGGCCTCCTCCTCGGCGGTGACCTCCTCGCCGGGGCCGGCCTTGACGCCGCCGATGTCGATGATGGCGGCGCCC
>KL569524.1:1854-4765 GCA_000715685.1 Streptomyces lilacinus | reverse complement strand
CGCCCTCGGCCACGGCCTGCTCGACCCGGGCCAGCGCGGGCTCGTCCCGGAAGGTGGCCCCCTGGTCGTAGAAGGAGTCGGGGGTCCGGTTGACGATCGCCATGATCACCGGTTCGTGAGCGCCGAACTCGCGTCGTCCCAGCCGCAGCATTTCCGTACTCCCTCTCCGTGGTCCGGCAGCGACCTTAACTGTCAGTGCGGCATGGCACGATCGGGGTGGACGGTTTGGCTGACGGAGTACTGACGGGGAGACGGCCGTGTTCTGGTTCTTGCTCATCGCGCTGGTCGTGGTGGTCGCCGCGGTCACGCTCGCCGTCGCCGGGGGCGGCGAGGACGGCGCGGCCGGTGCGGCCGGTGCGCCCGGGGCGACCGGCGGCCTGTCCGAGGCCCCGCAGGACCGGATGGTGTGGCCGCTGCCCGCGGGCCGGCCGGTGGGCCGCGACGACGTGGAGGCGCTGCGCCTGCCCCTGGCGCTGCGCGGCTATCGGATGGCGGAGACCGACGACGCCCTGGACCGCCTCGGCGCGGAGCTCGCGGAGCGGGACGCCCGCATCGCCGAGCTGGAGGCCGCGCTGGCGGGGGCGCAGGCGGCGGCGATAGGAGTGCGGGGGCTGCTGGAGCGCGAGGCCGACGCGGCGGCGGACGTCGAGTCCGGCCGGGCCGGTGAGGACGAGGGGGAGACGTCATGAGCGGCAAGGGAGTGGTGCTCGGGCCGGACGGCCTGCCGCGCTGCCCGTGGGGGCTGGAGGCGGAGTCCATGGCGGACTACCGCGCCTATCACGACACCGAGTGGGGACGCCCGGTGCACGGCGACGACGCGCTGTTCGAGCGGATATGCCTCGAGGCGTTCCAGTCGGGCCTGTCGTGGCTGACGATCCTGCGGCGTCGCGAAGGCTTCCGCGCGGCGTTCGCGGGCTTCTCCGTCGAGAAGGTCGCGGCCTTCACGGACGAGGACGCGGCGCGGCTGCTGAACGACACCGGCATCATCCGCAACCGCGCCAAGATCGAGGCCGCGCTCGCCAACGCCCGGGCGGCCGCAGAGCTGGCCCCGGGGGAGCTGGACGCGCTGGTGTGGTCGTACGCGCCGCCGGACCGCCCGGCGCCGCGCACGGCGGCGGACGTCCCGGCGATCACGCCGGAGTCCACGGCGCTGGCCAAGGAGCTCAAGAAGCGGGGCTTCCGCTTCGTGGGGCCGACGACGGCGTACGCGCTGATGCAGGCGTGCGGCCTGGTCGACGACCACCTGGCGGACTGCCACGTGCGCGCCGGCGGCGGCGCGTAGGCCCCGTAGGCCCCCGCCCCGCCCGGCCTCGGCCCCGGCACGCGCTCACGCGCCGCTCAGCGGCCGACGAAGCGCGGCTTCTCCTTCGCCAGGAACGCCGCGACGGCGATGGCGTGGTCCTCCGAGGCCCCCGCGCGGCTCTGCAGCTCGTCCTCCTTGGCCAGCGTCTCGCCCAGCGAGTGGTCCGCCCCGTACGCAAGAGACTCCTTGATCGCCGCGTAGGCGGCCGTCGGGCCCGCGGCCAGGCGGCGCGCCACGGCCTCAGCCTCCGCCGCGAGCTCCGCCGCCGGGACGACCTTGTTCGCGATGCCCAGCTCGTACGCCTCGGCCGCGCTCACGTTGCGCGGGAAGAGCAGCAGGTCGGCGGCGCGGCTGTGGCCGACGAGGCGGGGGAGGGTCCAGGAGACGCCCGAGTCGGCGGTGAGCGCGACGCCGGCGAAGGAGGTGTTGAAGGCCGCCGTGTCGGCGACCACGCGGTAGTCGGCGGCGAAGGCGAAACCCGCCCCCGCACCGGCCGCGACCCCGTTGACCCCGGCGACGACCGGCTTCGACATCCGAGTGATCGCGGTCACAATCGGGTTGTAGTGGTCCCGGACGGTGTTCATGGTCGTCCGGGTGCCGTTCTCGCGGTCGGCGGCCAGCGAGGTGACGTGCTCCTTCAGGTCCTGCCCGACGCAGAAGGCGCGCCCCGTGGCGGTGAGCAGCACGGCCCGCACGGCGGTGTCGTCGGCGGCCTCCCGCAGGCAGTCGCGGAGGGCGACCTTGGTCCCCGTGTCCAGTGCGTTCATGGCATCGGGACGATTCAGCGTGATCGTCGCGAGTCCGTCGGTCACCTCGTACAGCACGGTGTCCGCCATGGCTGCGGTCCCTCCCTCGGTCGGTGTTGCCGGTCAGAGCTCAGCGCTCAGCATGCCGGAGATCATCGGGAGCCGATATGTGACCTGCGTCAAAGAAACGACGGCCGGGACGGCCTGGAGAGCGAAGCGGGAATCCAGCGCGATCCCCGAATTGAGTGGTTTTGCGGCAGCGCGTTGTCGAAGGATTGCGGACCGATGTTGGTCATTGGGTCGCGCGATGCGGGATAATGGCCTGGAAGCAATGTGTTCGATGCCGGTGACGCGTGCCCTTCCCAGAGGGCCGTCGGCTGACGATGAGCTGGTTTCAGGAAGGGGAACGAGCATGGCGGCCATGAAGCCGCGGACGGGCGACGGCCCGCTCGAGGTGACCAAGGAGGGGCGGGGCATCGTCATGCGGGTTCCGCTTGAAGGCGGCGGTCGTCTCGTCGTCGAGCTGACCCCCGACGAGGCCGAGGCTCTCGGAGACGCCCTGAAGAAGGTCGTCGGCTGACGCACAGGCCCAAGATCGTACTACCGCCCCGGCCGCCGGAGAATCCCGGTTCCGGGGCGGCGGTGTGTCCGGCCGCATGTCCTTCCCCCTCCCGTCGCGCCGGTCGCGCTATCCGCCGCGCCTGACCGCGCACAGCAGGCCGTCGCCGACCGGCAGCAGGGACGGCACCAGCACGGTCGACTCCCGCACCGCCCGCAGCAGTTCGCGCAGCCGCTGGACCTCGGCGGGCGGCAGGGCCGAGTCGACGGTGCGGCCGTCGGCGAAGACCCCCTCGAAGCAGAC
>KL569524.1:0-1583 GCA_000715685.1 Streptomyces lilacinus | reverse complement strand
GCAGAAGACCAGGTCGTACCCGCCGTCGGCGAGGCGCGGCAGCACCTCCAGCGCGCGGCCGGGGATGAAGCGGGAGCGGTTGGCGGCGAAGCCGGCGGCGCGGAAGGCCTGCCGGGCGAACTGCTGGCACTCCGGGTCGCTGTCCACCGTCGTCAGCACGCCGTCGGGGCGCATGCCGTACAGGAGGTGGATGCCGGAGACCCCCGTGCCCGTGCCGATCTCGGCGACGGCCTTGGCGTCCACAGCGGCGGCGAGCAGGCGCAGCGCCGCGCCGGTGCCGTTCGACACCGAGCGGAGCCCTGCCTCGTAGGCCCGGTCGCGGGCCCAGCGCAGCGCCTCGTCCTCGGCGACGAACACATCGGCGAACGCCCAGCTCGTCTGCTGGTTGCCGGTAATGGCCCTCTCCTGTCCCCGTAGTCGACGCAACCGTGACTGTATCCGCTGCCCATGGGAACCCGCAGATGGGACCGGGCGTTGAGGGGGACGGAGGGCACGGCTGCCGGCGGGAACCGGGAGGGCCGGTCCGGCGTCACGGATCACGGCAGATCAAGACCAAAATCCGGGTCAAAAATACTTATCCGGAGCTAACGGGCGAGGTGGATATGGTAGGGGCTCCAGTGGACACCACCAGAGCCGACAGGGGAGGTGCGGCTGCGGCAAGCGACCGCCGAGGGGTGCTGAGGCGCCTGCGACTCCGGTCCGCTGCCGAGCCGAAATCCGTGACGTACACCGCTGACAGCCCCCATAGCCTGAACGGCATGGGAGGTACCCCCATCCACGCCGACCGCTCCGCAACCACCGCGACTTTCGCCACCGACGCGGACGCGCAGGCCTGGACGCCTCCCACCTGGGAGGAGATCGTCAGCACGCACAGCGCGCGGGTCTACCGCCTGGCCTACCGCCTCACCGGCAACCAGCACGACGCCGAGGACCTGACGCAGGAGGTCTTCGTCCGCGTCTTCCGCTCGCTGTCCACGTACACCCCCGGCACGTTCGAGGGCTGGCTGCACCGCATCACCACCAACCTCTTCCTCGACATGGTCCGCCGCCGCCAGCGCATCCGCTTCGACGCGCTGGGCGAGGACGCCGCCGAGCGGCTGCCCAGCCGGGAGCCCTCCCCCCAGCAGCACTTCAACGACACCCACTTCGACGCGGACGTCCAGCAGGCGCTGGACACCCTCGCCCCGGAGTTCCGGGCGGCGGTCGTCCTGTGCGACATCGAGGGGCTCTCCTACGAGGAGATCGCCGCGACCCTCAACGTCAAGCTCGGCACCGTCCGCAGCCGTATCCACCGCGGCCGCTCCCACCTGCGCAAGGCACTCCAGCACCGCTCGCCCGCCGCCCGGGCCGAGCAGCGCGCGGTGACCGTGGCCCCGGGCCTTTCGATGGGTGGGGAGGTAGGGATCGCGTGACCACCTCCGGCGGTCAGTCCCCCGCCGAGCACCATCTCGGCGACCGCCTCGCTGCCCTCGTCGACGGGGAGTTGGGGCACGATGCGCGAGAGCGGGTGCTGGCGCACCTCGCCACCTGCTGGAAATGCAAGGCGGAAGCCGACGCGCAGCGTCGGCTCAAGAGCGTCTTCG
>KL569523.1:26752-30991 GCA_000715685.1 Streptomyces lilacinus | reverse complement strand
CCTTACCAGATCCGATTTCTCGTTTCCGGCCCCTGTTGGAGCGGGGTTTTCGCTTTTCGGCTTTTGCCGTTCGGCGTGGTCACTACGTTAGCGGATTCCCCCGGCGGCTCCTAATCGAGCCAATCGGTATCCGTATTTCGACACAGCGAAACACGTCCCCGATACGGGAAAGTCTTCTTGCGTAGTGGTGGTGCCGCCCATCGGTACGCGCTCACAGCGCTGCCCGTCTCGAGCGGCTTGCCTACGTTAGGCCCTCCCCGTCGCAGAGTCAAGCACCGTCCTGCTGACGCGCCTTCCCCCTGTTCCGCGGTACATGCGGCCGGTACTGGCTGACCGTCGGGTCGCCGTCCGCCCAGAAGCGCCAGGGGTGGTGGGCCCCGTCGCCGCCCACGCCGGTGCGGGGGCCGCTGCGGACCTGGTCAGGGGGGACGGGGTGGCCGGCGAGGACGGAGAGGGGGCCGTTCGGGCCGGCGCAGAGGTCGACGCCGTTGAGGGCTCGGGTGACGTCGAGGGCCGTGGCCAGGCGGGCGGGGCCCTGGGCGAGCTCGCGGTCGCGGCGCGCCTTGGGGCGGCGGGCGCGGGCGAGGTCGACGCCCTCGATCACCTCTCCGCCGCGCAGCAGGACACCGCTGGCCGTGCCCTCGGGGCCGCACACCAGGTTCAGGCTGAACCACATGCCGTAGATGAAGTAGACGTAGGCGTGGCCGGGCGGGCCGAACATCGACGCGTTGCGCTCCGTGCGCCCCCGGTAGGCGTGCGATCCAGGGTCGGCCTCGCCTGCGTAGGCCTCGACCTCCGTGATGCGGACCTCGATCGTGCCCTCGGGGCTCGTGCGGACCAGCGTGCGGCCGAGCAGCTCCGGGGCGACCTCGAGGACGGGACGGTCGAAGAACTCCCGGGCGAGTGGCATACGGTCAGGCGCGGCAATCATGCCGGTCGAGCGTACTGGAAGGGCCCGGGATCGCGGGTCCGGGGAGGAAATGGCGCAGTGGTGTTCAAGAAGCTCATGGCGAGCCTGGGGGCGGGTGGCGCCTCGGTCGAGACGGTGCTGTTCGAGGAGAACGTCGTCCCCGGTGGTGTGGTGCAGGGGGAGGTCCGGATCCAGGGGGGTTCGGTCCCGCAGCGGATCGAGGGGCTGTCCGTCGGGCTGCAGGCGCGCGTCGAGGTCGAGGGCGAGGACGGCGAGTACAAGCAGGACGTCGAATTCACCCGTGTGCAGCTGGGCGGGGCCTTCGAGGTGCAGGCGGGGGCGGTGCACGCGGTGCCGTTCGGGCTGGAGATTCCCTGGGAGACGCCGATCACGATGTTCCTGGGCCGTCACCTGACGGGGATGAACGTGGGGGTGACGACGCACCTGGCGATCGCCCGGGCGGTGGACTCCGGTGATCTCGATCCGGTGAACGTGCACCCGCTCCCCGCGCAGCAGGCGATCCTCGACGCCTTCGGACAGCTCGGCTTCGCGTTCAAGAGCGCCGATCTCGAGCGCGGTCACATCAGCGGGACGCGCCAGCGGCTGCCCTTCTACCAGGAGATCGAGTTCCACGCTCCGGCGCAGTACCGGGGGCTGAACGAGGTCGAGCTGTCGTTCGTCGCCGACGACCGTCAGATGGACGTGGTGCTGGAGATGGACAAGAAGCCGGGTCTGTTCAGCTCGGGCAGCGACACGTACCGGTCGTTCACCGTGGATCTGCACGAGTACGCGCAGACCGACTGGGCCGCCTACATCAACCAGTGGCTCGCCGAGGTCGGCGGCAAGCGGAACTGGTTCTGACGGCGGAACTGGTTTCTGACGAGTGAGGGGCGCCCTGCGCATGCGCGGGGCGCCCCGCCGTCCTTCCCTCTGCCGTCCCGCTACGCGAGCAGGACGGCGAGCGGTGCCTCGGACCGCGCCCAGAAGTCGACGGCGTCGTTGAAGATCGCTTCCGCCGTGCGGGCGTCGCCGGGCGCGGACTTGCGGAAGGTCTCCCAGTCCTCCGCCAGGAGCAGGTAGCCGTGGGACTTGCCGGCCTCGCGCCACCAGGAGAGGTCGGTGAGGCAGTCGGCGAGGGCGTCCCAGTTGCGGCCGAACCACTCGGGGAGCTCGAGGTCGGTCGCGCAGCGTTCGAGGAAGGCGGCCTTGTCGTGGACGCGGTCGAGGCGGAGCCAGGCGCCCCGCCAGTCGGCGTCGGCGGCGAGGGCCAGGACGTCGGCGGGGGCGTCGGTGGGGGGCAGGCGGTAGACGCCCGGCGGGGTGGAGCCGCCGAGGATTCCGGGGAGCCCGGGCGCGGGCAGCAGGCCGGTCATGGGTGCACCACCGCTTCGAAGGTCTGGTAGTGGTCGCTGGTGTAGTAGCGCTCGGTGTGTTCCCCGGTGATGATGCGTCGGGCGCCGCGGGTGCGGGAGCCGGGGGTGGGGACGGTGTACTCGTGGTAGTAGCCGCGGGCCTGCTTGGGGAGCCGGTTCTCGTAGTTGCCGAAGACGGTGCCGTCCTTGTCGTACGGGAAGGGTCCGCCCTTGGCGATGAGTTCGAGGGTACGGCGGGCCTCGGGTGGCAGCCGGTCCTCGGTGACGGTCTTCATGCCCTTCGCCCAGGCGGGGGTGGCGGCCGGTGCGGGGGCGCCGGCGGCCGGGGTTCTGGGCTTCTCCGTCTTCTGGCCGCCGGTGGAGCACGCGGGCAGGAACAGCAGCGGCAGGGCGGTCAGCAGGACGGTCAGGGCGCGCATGACGCGGCCCGCCGGTCGTGGTCCGTTTTGTCGAAGTACATGAAGCACACTCCATATGGTCGCAGTGCGAGCCGGCCGGCCCTCGTTAGGCTGGCTGGCGCTTCATCTGTCCGCGCGTATTGGAGGTCTCTTGGTGTCCGAGCAGAAGCGACGGCCGCTCCCCCACGATTTTCATCCGCCGGTGCCCGCGTTCGCGGTGACGAGTGACGACGTCACGCCCGGGGCGAGGCTGAAGAGCGGTCAGGTGCACGCGGGCGGCAACGTCTCGCCGCACCTTCGCTGGGAAGGATTCCCCGGGGCGAAGAGCTGGGCGGTGACGTGCTTCGACCCGGACGCGCCCACGGGGAGCGGCTTCTGGCACTGGGTGCTCTTCGACATCCCGGCCGACGTCACGGAGCTGCCCGCCGGTGCCGGCAGCGGTGACATGAAGGGGCTGCCCGAGGGCGCCGTGCACGTGCGCAACGACTACGGCACGCGGGACTTCGGCGGTGCCGCACCCCCGCCGGGGGACGGGCCGCACCGGTACGTGTTCACGGTGTACGCGGTGGACCGGGAGAAGCTGGGCCCGGACGCGGACGCGTCGCCGGCCGTGGTGGGCTTCCACCTGCGCTTCCACGCACTGGCGCGGGCCCAGCTGATCGGGGAGTACGAGGTTCCGGCCGGGGGCTGAGCCACCAACTCGGCGCGGGCGACCGGAAATTCCGTTGCGCGCCGCCGCCTGCGGACCGCACAGTGGTGGTGCTCGACTGACGGCTTCGCACGCGGCCGTCGGGCAGTGGGTACCGCAGTGGCGGGGGCGGCGGTGGCGCGTTACGCATGGCGCGCCGGCCGTCTGCCGGAGTCCGGTTCGTGCCGGGTGACCGCGCCCACTGTCGTAGTGCGCTCCGGGCCCGTGTGCCGACGGGGGAAGGGCCCGGAGCGTCTCTTCTCGCTCTCTGGTGTCAGGAGCTCCCTTATCCCAGGAGCAGTTGGACGATCGCCACGATGCCGACCGCGACGATGACCCCGCGCAGGGCGGTGGGCGGGAGGCGGCGGCCGACCTTGGCGCCTATCTGGCCGCCGATCGTGGAGCCTGCGGCGATGAGCAGGACGGCCTTCCAGTCGATGTCGGCGACGAAGACGAAGAAGAGCGCGGCGACGCCGTTGACGACGACGGCGAGGATGTTCTTCAGGGCGTTGATGCGCTGCAGTTCGTCGTGGAGCAGGACGCCCATGAGGGAGAGGTACATGACGCCCTGGGCGGCGCCGAAGTAGCCGCCGTAGGCGCTGGCGACGAGCAGGCCGGCGACGAGGGCGGGGCCGCCGTCGGTGGGGGCGTCGGTGCCGTTGCGTTCCCTGCGGCGCGCCAGGGCGCGGGCGAGGCGGGGTTGGAGCACGACGAGCACGAGGGCGAGGGCGATGAGCGCGGGGACGATCGCGTGGAAGGCCTTCGACGGCAGCGCGAGCAGCAGGACGGCGCCGGCGAGGCCGCCGATCAGTGCGGTGATGCCGAGGCGGAGGATGCGGCGGCGCTGGCCGCGCAGTTCCCGGCGGTAGC
>KL569523.1:26250-26485 GCA_000715685.1 Streptomyces lilacinus | reverse complement strand
TAGCCGATGGCGCCGCTGAGGTTTCCGGTGACGAGGCCGAGGGTGTTGGAGACGTTGGCGGTGACGGGGGGCAGTCCGGTGGCGAGGAGCACCGGGAAGGTGATGAGGGTGCCCGAGCCGACGATGACGTTGATGGTGCCGGCGGCGATGCCGGCGGCGAAGACCGCGAGTGCTTCCCAGATGGACAAGGCCATCTCCTTAGATCAGTGTGTCGCCCTGTCTCTTATACACATCT
>KL569523.1:22158-25970 GCA_000715685.1 Streptomyces lilacinus | reverse complement strand
GTGTATAAGAGACAGGTCGGGGGGCCGCACCGATCATGCACCAGGGTGTCGTTCAGTCGATCGGGGGCTGCTCGCGGCGCGGGGTCTCCTTGGTGGTCCGGGGGGCGCCGCCGCCGCTCTTGGGGGCGAGGTTGCCGACGGCGCCGCTGAGGCCCTTGAGCGCGTCGCCGATCTCGCTGGGCACGATCCAGAGCTTGTTGGCGTCGCCCTCGGCGATCTTCGGGAGCATCTGGAGGTACTGGTAGGCGAGCAGCTTCTCGTCGGCGTCGCCGGCGTGGATGGACTCGAAGACGGTGCGGATCGCCTGGGCCTCGCCCTCGGCGCGGAGCGCGGCGGCGCGGGCCTCGCCCTCGGCGCGGAGGATCGCGGACTGCTTCTCGCCCTCGGCGGTGAGGATCTGCGACTGGCGGATGCCCTCGGCGGTGAGGATGGCGGCGCGCTTGTCCCGGTCGGCGCGCATCTGCTTCTCCATCGAGTCCTGGATGGAGGTGGGCGGCTCGATGGCCTTGAGCTCGACGCGGTTGACGCGGATGCCCCACTTGCCGGTGGCCTCGTCGAGGACGCCGCGCAGGGCGGCGTTGATCTCCTCGCGGGAGGTGAGGGTCCGCTCGAGGTCCATGCCGCCGATGATGTTGCGCAGGGTGGTGACGGTGAGCTGTTCGATGGCCTGGATGAAGCTGGAGACCTCGTACGTGGCGGCCCGCGCGTCGGTCACCTGGTAGTAGATGACCGTGTCGATGTTGACGACGAGGTTGTCCTGGGTGATGACGGGCTGCGGCGGGAACGGCACGACCTGCTCGCGGAGGTCGATGCGGTTGCGGATGGAGTCGATGAAGGGGACGACGATGTTCAGGCCCGCGTTGAGGGTGCGGGTGTAGCGGCCGAAGCGCTCCACGATGGCGGCGCTGGCCTGTGGGATGACCTGCACCGTCTTCATGAGGGCGATGAAGACGAGCACCACCAGGATGATCAGGACGATGATGATCGAGTCCATCGTGGCTCCAGCTCCCCGTGCCTGTGTCGTTGGGTCGTGATCAGCGGTCTTGATCAGTCTTTCAGAACAGGAGGCCCTCGTGCAGGTGTTGGGCCGAGCTCGTCCGGTCGGGACCGGCCCGGTCAGATGACGACGGCCGTGGCGCCGTCGATCTCGACGACGTCGACCTGCTGCCCCACGTCGTAGACGCGCTGGCCGTCGAGGGAGCGCGCTGACCAGATCTCGCCGGCCAGCTTGATCCGGCCGCCACTGCCGTCCACCCGCTCGAGGACGACGGCCTGTCGGCCCTTGAGGGCCTCGATGCCGGATTTGATCTCGGGTCGGCGGGCGCGCTGCCGATTGGCGTAGGAGCGGACGACGGCGACGAGCGCCACGGAGACGACGGAGAAGACGACGAATTGGGCCACCAGGCCACCGCCCATGGCGGCGGTGCCCGCCGCGGCGAGGGCCCCGACCGCGAACATGCCGAACTCCGGCATGGCGGTCACGACCAGGGGAATGCCGAGCCCGACGGCGGCCACGAGCCACCACACCCATGTGTCCACGTGGTCATGGTAGGGGCGCGGGCCGCCCCGCGGACAGGGCGCGGGGGCGGCCCGGGCGCCGCCCGGGGGCGTCGTGCGGGGAGGGTCAGGACAGGGGCAGGCCCTGGGCGGTCCACCGGTCGCCGCGCTGCTCGACGACGAGCGGCAGGCCGAAGCAGTGCGAGAGGTTGCGGGAGGTGAGCTCGAGCTCGATGGGGCCGGCGGCGAGGACCTTGCCCTGGCGGATCATCAGGACGTGGGTGAAGCCGGGGGCGATCTCCTCGACGTGGTGGGTGACCATGACCATCGAGGGGGCGAGCGGGTCGCGGGCGAGCCGGCCGAGGCGGCGCACGAGGTCCTCGCGGCCGCCGAGGTCGAGGCCGGCGGCGGGCTCGTCGAGCATGAGCAGCTCGGGGTCGGTCATCATCGCGCGGGCGATGAGGGTGCGCTTGCGCTCGCCCTCGGAGAGGGTGCCGAACTTCCGGTCCAGGAAGTCCGTCATGCCCAGGACGTCGAGGAAGGCGCGGGCGCGCTGCTCGTCGACCTCCTCGTAGCTCTCCTGCCAGTGGGCCGTCATGCCGTAGGCGGCGGTGAGGACGGTCTCCAGGACGGTCTGGCTGCGCGGCAGCTTGTCGGCGAGGGCGATGCCGGCCATGCCGATGCGCGGGCGCAGCTCGAAGACGTCGACGGCGCCCAGCTTCTCGCCGAGGATCCGGGCGGTGCCCTTGCTCGGGAAGAGGTAGCTGGACGCGACATTGAGAAGGGTGGTCTTGCCGGCTCCGTTGGGGCCGAGGATCACCCAGCGCTCGCCCTCCTTGACCGACCAGGAGACCTGGTCCACCAGAGCCCGGCCCTCGCGGACCACGGATACGTCCACCAGTTCCAGCACATCGCTCATGAGCGCGTTGTCTCCCATTGCAGTCGCGTCGTCGCTTGCGCCTGTCGGCGCAGCCCCCTGGGAAAAACCTACGCCACCCGTTGTCGCCCGCAGTCCTTAGGCTGGGGGGCATGCTCGATGAACACCGCTCAGGACGGCTGACAGCGTGGGGAAATGCCCTTCTTGCCGGATTTGCCGCACCGGATGACGCCGCGCACCACATCACCGGACGTGACGCGGTCCACCGTGTCGTCGGACTCCCCGGCGAGTCGGGGCCGGTCGGGCTCACGCTGGCGCTGGGCCGGCTGCGGGCGCTCGGAGCGACCGGGCTGCGGCTGGCGCTGCCCGCGCCGGGGCATCCGCTGGGGCTGAGCGGGCCGCCGGAGTTCAACGCCCGGGCGCTGGAGGCCGAGGAAGCGGTGATCGCCCACGGCGCGGCGCTGGGGCTGGTCCCGGAGGTGACCGAGGTCGGGCCCGAGGGCGATGTGCACACGGAGGTGCTGTGGCACTGCCTGCCCGTGCGGGAGGCGCCGCCGGCCGACGTGCCGACGCTGTCGGAGGCCGAGCGGGAGCTGGCCGAGGCGCTGCGCGAGGCGACCGAGGTGCTCACCCGACTGGACGTGGCCGGGTCGGGTCCGGTGGCGCAGGCGGCGCTGGAGGCGTACCGCGCGCGGGCCGAGCGGGGCCGCGAGGTGCTGGCGCCGGGGTATCCGCCGCGGGCGGCGCGGGTGCTGGAGCTGGCCCAGCGGGTGGGGGCGCTGATCGCGATCGCGTACGCGCCGGGCGACCGCGAGGGGCGGGAGCACGGCGGCGCGGTGAGCGCGTCGGAGATCGCGGCGCGGGCGGCGGCGCTGCGGCCGGTGGAGCGCACGGCCCGACGGGCGCAGGTGGCGGCGTACAACGCGATGGTCGAGGAGCGCGACCGCCGGCGGCACTGACGAAAGGCCACGACGGCGGAAGGCCCCGCGGACCTGGTGTCCGCGGGGCCTTGCCGTATGCGCCCCGGCGTCGCCGACGGGCAGGTGGGGGTGAGCCCTGGTCCTAGTGACCCCCGCGACCGTGGTCCCCGTGGTCACGGCACTCGCGGCCGCGGTCCCCGTGACCGCGGTCCCCGTGGTCACGGCACTCGCGACCGCGGCCCTCGTGGCCCTCGTGCTGCCAGTGGTGCTCCTCGTAGTGACCACCCTTGCGGTGCCCGTCGTTCACGCAGACGTTGCCGAAGGTCGGGTTGAGGAGGCCGACGATGTCGATGGTGTTGCCGCAGATGTTGATCGGGATGTCGATCGGCACCTGGATGACGTTGCCCGAGATGACACCCGGCGACCCCTTGGCCGCACCGGAGGCCAGGGCCCCCCCGAAGTCGTCGTCGGCGGCGGCGGGTACGACGGAGGCGCCGAGGGCGACACCGGCCGCCACG
>KL569523.1:17599-21903 GCA_000715685.1 Streptomyces lilacinus | reverse complement strand
GGCCGCCACGAGCGCGAGGGCGGCCTTCTTGGCACTGTTCATGTGGTGGTCTTCCTTCTGGTGACTGACCTTGTCGACCCCTGCCACGGGGCCCTGCACTGATGAACGCCAATACACCGCCGATGGCACGGCCACCGGCGGTGTTTGCCCTCTTTCGGACGATTGACCACCACCCGGATGTCGGCTCCACCGGGGTGGAGCCGACACTGCCTGGGAGGGCGGGTGAAGACGATTACTCGTTGACGCAGAGGTTGCCATGGGCGGTGTTGAACAGGCCCACCACGCTGACGGTGTTGCCGCAGACGTTCACCGGGACCTTGACCGGAACCTGAACGACATTGCCCGACACGACGCCCGGGTTGCCCTTCGACTCCGCCTGGGCCTGGCCGTGCGCCGAGGCGGCACCGGCACCGGCGAGCGCGAGACCGCCGACGGCGAGCGTGACGGCAGCGGCCTTCTTCATGTTGTTCACTCTTCCTTTGACCTTCCTGGTGTGTTCCAGAGCGTCGCCACGGCCATCGCCGCGGTTACGCCATGGAGAACGGGCCGCCGCCATTCGGGTTGCGCATGCGGACCGGTAATCACACGACCGCATGAATCTTTGATCAGAACGCGACGTTCCGTTGCCACCGGGCCACCGGCCTGCTCACACCTCCCCCTCCGCGATCAGGCCCCCATCCCGTGCCGGACGGCCCACAGCGCCGCCTGGGTGCGGTCGGCGAGGTCGAGCTTCATGAGGATGTTGGAGACGTGCGTCTTGACGGTCTTCTCCGACAGCACCAGCGCCCGGGCGATCTCCCGGTTGGACCGGCCGTCCGCGATCAGGGCGAGGACCTCGCGCTCCCGCTCGGTGAGCCCGTTGCCCCGGCCCTGGCCGCCCTGGCCGGTCTCCTCCTGGGACAGCAGGGCGTCGGCGACCTCCGGCTGCAGCAGGACGTGCCCGGCGTGCACGGACCTGATGGCACCGGCCAGGGCCTCGGGGTCGATGTCCTTGTAGACGTAGCCCGCGGCGCCCGCGCGCAGCGCCGGGATGACGGTGCGCTTCTCCGTGAAGCTCGTGACCACCAGCACCCGGGCGGGGTTGTCGAGCTCGCGCAGCCTGCGCAGCGCCTCGACCCCGTCCATGCCGGGCATCTTCACGTCCATGAGGACGATGTCCGGGCGCAGCTCCTCGGCCCGCTCGACGCCCTCGGCGCCGTCCCCGGCCTCCCCCACGACCTCGATGTCGTCCTGCACCTCGAGGAAGGTCCGCAGGCCCCTGCGGACCACCTGGTGGTCGTCCACCAGCAAGACCTTGATGCTGCGATTTCCCGGGGGGCGACCCCCGGACATCACGCCGTCGTCAGCCACCGGGCACCTCCATTTCGATCGTGGTGCCCTGGCCGGGCTCCGAGACTACGGTCAGCGTGCCGCCGACCCCGTTCGCCCGGTCCCGCATCGAGACCAGGCCGAGGTGGCGGCCGGCCCTGCGGACGGTGGTGGGGTCGAAGCCCCGGCCGTCGTCGGTCACCCGCAGCGCGGCCCCGTGGCCGACGCGGGCGAGGGTGACGTCGACGGCGCCGGCGCCGGAGTGGCGCAGGGCGTTGTGGAGGGCTTCCTGCGCCACGCGCAGCAGGGCCTCCTCCTGGGCGGCCGGCAGGGCGCGCACGCCGTGGGCGGCGAAGGTGACGCGGGCGCCGTGGGCCCGGTCGAGGACCTTGACCTGGGTGCGCAGGGTGGCGACGAGGCCGTCCTCGTCGAGGCCGGCGGGGCGCAGCTCCACCACGGCGGCCCGCAGCTCGTCGGCGGCCTCGGCGGCGAGCCGGGCGACCTGGTGGAGCTCGTCCTTGGCGCGGGCGGGGTCGCGGTCGACGAGGGCGGTGGCGGCCTGGGCGGTCAGGCGCAGGGAGAAGAGCTTCTGGGAGACCGCGTCGTGCAGCTCGTGGGCGAGGCGGGCGCGCTCGCCGGCGATGGTGAGCTCGCGGCTTCGTTCGTAGAGGCGGGCGTTGGTGAGGGCGATGGCGGCGTGCTGGGCGAGGACGCCGAGGAGCTCCTCGTCCTCGGCGGTGAAGGCGCAGCCGCCCTCGGGCTTGGGACACCTCTTGTTGGCGAGGAAGAGCGCGCCGAGGATCTCGTCCCCGTCGGCGACGGGCATGCCGATGAAGTCGCTCATCTCGGGGTGGGCGGCGGGCCAGCCCTCGAAGCGGGGGTCCTTGCGGACGTCGCCGAGCCGCTGGGGGGTGGCGTCGCTGAGCATCGAGGCGAGGATGCCGTGCTGGCGGGGCAGCGGGCCGATGGCCTTCCACTCCTCGTCGCTGATGCCGTCGACGACGAACTGGGCGAAGCCGCCGTGGTCGTCGGGCACGCCGAGGGCGCCGTACTCGGCGTCGAGGAGCTCGCGGGCGGAGGCGACGATCGTATGGAGGACGTCGCGCACCTCCAGGTGCCTGCTCATGGCGAGGAGAGCGGTGCTGACGGCCGTGAGGCCGGAGCGGGGACCGTTGGTCATGGCCTCACCGTATCCGTGAGCACCAGGGGTGCAGATCGGGCGCCGGCGTGGGTCGTTCGGCCTAGGCCCGTGGTCGGGTTGTGCCCACCCGTTCCGCCCTGCGGAACGATTGCCCACAACCCAGCACCCCCGCCAGACTCGACCCATGTCTATACCAATACGGTGGACGCCCACCCATGGTGATCCCTATCGGCCGGTGCCCTATCGGCCCGAGCGGATGGCCGTCGAGGAGTCGCTCGCCCGTGCCGCCGAGCTGCGCGAGCGGATGAGCCGGCGCCGGACCGTCCGGCAGTTCGCCCCGGATCCCGTGCCCGAGCAGGTGGTGCGGGACGCGATCGCCTGCGCGGCGACCGCGCCGTCCGGGGCGCATCAGCAGCCGTGGACGTTCGTCCTGGTGAAGGACGCGGAGGTGCGGCGACGCATCCGGGCGGCGGCGGAGGAAGAGGAGCGCGTCTCCTACGGGGGCCGGCTGGGCGAGGAGTGGCTGGCCGCGCTGCGGCCGCTGGGCACGGACGAGGTCAAGCCGCACCTGACGGACGCGCCCGCGCTGATCGTGGTCTTCCAGCAGCGGTACTGGCTGGGCAAGGGCGGCGACCGGCGCAAGCACTACTACGTGGACGAGTCGGTCGGCATCGCGGTGGGGATGCTGCTGTCCGCGCTGCACCTGTCGGGGCTGGCGGCGCTGGTGCACACGCCCAGCCCGATGCGGTTCCTGTCGGAGGTGCTGGGGCGGCCGGTGAACGAGAAGGCCTTCGCCGTGATCCCGGTGGGGTATCCGGCGGCGGACTGCCGGGTGCCGGACCTGGTGCGCAAGAGCCTGGACCAGGTGCTGGTGGAGGTCTGAGCCGAACTCGATCTTCACCGTTTTTGATCGCAAACACTTTGTACAGGGGCGGCCACACCGGGTGAGATGCAAGTGCTCCCGGTGTGAGCCCGCTCATGGGACGCACGTCACGTACGAAGCTACCTAGTGGACGGATAAAGCGGACTTAAGAACCGCTCCGAGCAGGCAGCGAGCGCCTCTTCCCGGCCATCCGGCATGCGCACCGCAACGAAGCGGGATAGTACGTCACACCTTTGCCAGCCATATTTACGGCCGCTAAGAATTGCGGCGTCGCACGGCGCCGTCGACCGAGAAACGGCGCTTCTTTCGCGCCACGACGGGCCACTGCGACTCACGCGATTGGAAGAGGTTCAGCTCAGCATGCGCTCCCCCATCTCCGGTTATACCCGCCTGACCAAGGTCCACAAGTTCTCCGCCGCGGGCATCGCCGCGGCCGGCGCCGCCGCCGTCGCGCTCGCCGTCATCCCGAACGCCTCGGCCGACACCGAGAAGACCGCCGCGGTCAAGCCGGTCGCGTGGAGCACCTCCGCCTTCGGCGAGACCCAGCAGGCCGAGCTGAACAAGCAGGCCGACAACGCCGCCAAGCAGGCGAAGGCCCAGGCCGAGGCCAAGAAGAAGGCCGACGCCGAGGCCGCCGCGAAGGCGAAGGCCGACAAGGAGCGCGCCGAGAAGGAGGCCGCGAGCCGCTCGCAGGAGCGCAAGCCCGTCCCGGCCGCGCCCGCCCCGAAGACCTACGCCAACAACCTCGACGGCTGGATCAAGCAGTCGCTGGACATCATGAAGGCCAAGGGCATCCCGGGCTCCTACAACGGCATCTACCGCAACATCATGCGGGAGTCGACCGGCAACCCGAAGGCCATCAACCTCTGGGACTCCAACGCCGCCAAGGGCATCCCCTCCAAGGGTCTGCTCCAGGTGATCGACCCGACCTTCAAGGCGTACCACGTCGACGGCACCTCCTGGGACATCTAC
>KL569523.1:15135-17315 GCA_000715685.1 Streptomyces lilacinus | reverse complement strand
ACATCACCGCCGCCTGCAACTACGCGGCCAAGGTGTACGGCTCCATGGACAACGTGAACTCCGCCTACTGACACACCGGCGGACGGCAACGCCGAAGGGCGGCACCCCACGAGGGTGCCGCCCTTCGGCGTGTTCGCGTGCCGGTACGCGGTTACTTGCGCATGACCTCCGGCTCGTGGCGGCGCAGCAGTCGGGCGACGGCGAAGCCGCACGCGACGCCGATCGCGATGAGCGCGATCATGTCCAGGCCCCAGGTCGCCGCGGAGTGCTCCCACAGCGGGTCGAGGTTCTTGGGGTTGCCCTTGTCCATCGGGGCCATGATGTGCGACAGGTCCAGCGTGGCACCGGCGGCGCCGATGGCCCAGCGCGAGGGCATCAGCCAGGCGAACTGCTCGATGCCAGGCGAGTCGTAGATCTTGAACATGATGCCGGTGAAGACGACCTGGACGATCGCGAACATCACCAGCAGCGGCATGGTCTTCTCGGCGGTCTTCACCAGCGAGGAGATCACGAGGCCGATCATCATCGAGGTGAAGCCCAGCGCGATGATGACCAGGCAGAGCTCGGCGGCGGGCAGCGCCTTGAGGATCAGGCCCTCGGCCGGCAGCTTGCGGGTCGAGAAGCCGATGGCCGAGATGACGACGCCCTGGATCGCGGTGATGAAACCGAGGACGATCACCTTGGACATCAGGTACGCCGAGCGGGACAGGCCGACGGCCCGCTCCCGTTCGTAGATGACCCGTTCCTTGATCAGCTCACGGACGGAGTTGGCCGCGCCCGAGAAGCACGCGCCGACCGCGAGGATCAGCATGATCGTGCCGGCGTCCTGGTTGAAGTGGCCCTTGCCCGGTGCGCCGAGTCCGAAGTCGGACGGGATCACCGTGCTCACGCCGCCGAGGACGGCCGGCAGCAGCAGCATCAGGGCCAGGAAGCCGCGGTCGGAGGCGATGACCGAGGTGTAGCGGCGCATCAGGGTCCACAGCTGGGAGCCCCAGCTCTGGGCCTTGGGCGGGCGGACCATCTGCGGCTGGACGTGCACGGACTGCGGGGCGACGGCGTCGATGTCGGCCGCGTACATCTGGTAGTGCTGCGAGCCCTTCCAGCGGCCCGCCCAGTCGTAGTCGCGGTAGTTCTCGAAGGCCGAGAAGACGTCCGCCCAGGTCTCGTAGCCGAAGAAGTTGAGCGCCTCCTCCGGCGGGCCGAAGTAGGCGACCGAGCCGCCGGGGGCCATGACGAGCAGCTTGTCGCAGAGCGCGAGCTCGGCCACGGAGTGGGTGACCACCAGGACCGTGCGGCCGTCGTCGGCGAGGCCGCGCAGCAGCTGCATGACGTCGCGGTCCATGCCCGGGTCGAGGCCGGAGGTCGGCTCGTCCAGGAAGATCAGCGACGGCTTGGTCAGCAGCTCCAGGGCGACCGAGACGCGCTTGCGCTGGCCGCCGGAGAGGGCGGTGACCTTCTTGTCCTTGTGGATGTCGAGCTTGAGCTCGCGCAGCACCTCCTCGATGCGGGCCTCGCGCTCGGAGGTCGCGGTGTCGCCGGGGAAGCGGAGCTTGGCGGCGTAGCGCAGCGCCTTCCGGACGGTGAGCTCCTTGTGCAGGATGTCGTCCTGCGGGACCAGACCGATGCGCTGGCGCAGCTCGGCGAACTGTTTGTACAGGTTTCGGTTGTCGTAGAGGACGTCACCCTGGTTGGCGGGCCGGTAGCCGGTGAGCGCCTTGAGGAGGGTGGACTTGCCGGAGCCGGAGGGGCCGATGACGGCGATCAGCGACTTCTCGGGGACGCCGAAGGAGACGTCCTTCAGGATCTGCTTGCCGCCGTCGACGGTGACCGTCAGGTGGCGCGCGGAGAAGGAGACGTCACCGGTGTCGACGAACTCCTCGAGGCGGTCGCCGACCAGCCGGAAGGTCGAGTGACCGACACCGACGATGTCGTGGGGGCCGATGATCTGCTGGCGGACCGGCTGACCGTTGACGTAGGTGCCGTTGTGGCTGCCGAGGTCGACGATCTCGAAGCCGCCGGCGGTGGCCCGGAACTCGGCGTGGTGGCGGGAGACCTGGAGGTCGGAGACGACCAGCTCGTTGTCCAGCGCACGACCGATGCGCATCACGCGGCCCACGGCCATCTGGTGGAAGCTGGTCGGGCTGCGGTCGCCGTAGACGCTGTCTCTTATACACATCTCT
>KL569523.1:12981-14912 GCA_000715685.1 Streptomyces lilacinus | reverse complement strand
ATAAGAGACAGACGTACGCCTGCGGCTGCTGCTGCCAACCCTGCTGCTGCGGGGACTGCTGGTACTGCTGCTGTCCCGGCCAGCCCTGGCCGCCGCCCGCGACGCCCTGCTGCTGGTACTGCTGCGCCTGCTGCTGGAGCGGAGGGGCGATCGCCGTCTGCGCGCTGTACAGGTCCGCGGCGGGGGCGGCGGCCGGCGCCGCGGCGGCGGACAGGCTCAGCCGCGGGCCGTCGGTCGCGTTGCCCAGGTGCACGGCCGCGCCGGGCCCGAGCTCCGTCTGATGGATCCGCTGACCCTGCACAAAGGTGCCGTTGGTGCTGCCGTGGTCCTCGATGACCCAGCTGCGTCCGCTCCAGCGGATGGTGGCGTGCCGCCAGGAGACGCGGGCGTCCTCCAGCACCATGTCACCCTGCGGATCGCGTCCGAGGGTGTACGACCGGGACGGATCCAGCGTCCAGGTCTGCCCATTCAATTCCAGTACGAGTTCCGGCACTCCACGCCCCACTACTTGTCCCCCGATGAGCCCCCTGTACGGGGAGTCTAGGGATGGCGAACATCGGGAGGAACTATTTCAGGCGCAGTCCCTCAACCAAAAGTCGGGAGCGACACGGCCGTGTACCGGGGCTGTAACAGGCGCCGTTGACCGATGCGAAACACGCCCTGACAGTAGTAACCGGCCACGGATGCGATGGATGTGTACGGACCATCAGCTTCCCGGGCAACTGGTATGGACCGGGGGGCGGTATGACCATGACCAGCGGCAGTCGCGCGGCGCGCGGCGCGGATCTCGTCCTCACCGCGGTCGCGGCGGTGAGCTGGGCCTTCCTCGCGATGGCCGGCGTCGCGGCGGCCGGGCTGCATCTGCTGGGGGCGGACGCCGCGGGCTCGCTGGGCCCGATGACCGCCGCGGTGGTCGTGCTCGCGGTCGGCGGTTCGGTCACCCCGTCCGGCTCGGTCGAGGCGTTCGGCCTGACGGGCGCGGGGGCGCACACCACCATCGACGTCGCGCCGCTGGGCGTGAGCCTGGTGGGGGCGCTGCTCCTGGGCGGGGTCCTCGCCCGGTCGCTGCGCGGCGCGGGGCCCGCCGTGCGCGGCGGCGAGCTCGCCGCGCGGGCGGGGGCGGTGGCCGTGCTCTTCCTGCTGGTGCTCGGCGGGCTCGCGTGGGCGGGGGCCGGGGCCGTCACCTTCGACGGCGGCGGACTCGGCCTCGGATCCGCCGATTCCGGGAGCAAGGGGCCGGCCCTGGAGATCCCGGGCCTCGGCGACATCGGCGACATCGGCGGCGGCCTGACCGACCGGCTCGCCGACCTGGCGAACGCCAAGGCCTCCGTCGGCTTCTCGGTGCGCACCGGGCCCTCGCTGCTCGGCGGGCTGCTGTGGGTGCTGGCCGTGCTGCTGATCACGCTGCTGGCCGCCCGTCGGGCCCCGGTGCCGCGCGGCTGGACGGCGGCCCACCGGACGGTGCGCCCGGCGGCCTCCGCGCTGTGCGCGGTGCTCGTGCTCGCGGTGGTGGCGGGGTGGGGAGCGGCGGTGGGCGCCGCGATCGGGGACGACCATCCCCGGCGGGTGCTGGGCGCCGCGCTGCTGGGCGCGCCGAACGGGGTGTGGCTCGGGGTGCCTCTGGGGCTGTTCGTGCCCTTGCGGGGGACGGCGAGCGGGTCGTTGCTGCAGGTGCTGCCGCATCCGCTGGACGAGCTGCTGCGCGCGGGCACGGAGCAGGCGGTCACGGTGGGCCGGCTCGCGGAGCTGGAGCCGGCGGTTTGGCTGCTGCCGGCCGGCTGCGCGCTGCTGATGCTCACCGCGGGCGTGCTCGCGGCGGCCCGTACGCCCCGCGGCGCGGGCGGTGCCGGGGCGTACGCGCTGCGGTGCGGGCTGTCGCTGGGGGCGGCCTCGGCGGTGGCGCTGCCGCTGCTGGCGGCGGCGACCGCGGT
>KL569523.1:12268-12661 GCA_000715685.1 Streptomyces lilacinus | reverse complement strand
GTGCGGGCGGACGCGAGCCTGTCGGTGCTGGGCATCGACGCGGTGGGGGCGGGTCTGGAGCTCGCCGGCAGCCTGCCCCTGGCGGCGGCGCTGGGCGCGGTGTGGGGGCTGGGCGCGGGGACGGTCGGGGCGCTGCTGGCGTGCGCGACGGGGGCGGCCGGCCGGCGGGCCTCGCCGCTCGCGCGGTGGGGGCGCCCGGACGGTCGTACGTACCCCGCCCTGGCCTACGGGCCGGGGCCGTACGTCCCCTCGGCGGGCTACCGGCCGGCCCGGGACGACACCAATCCGTACCTGCGGCCGCCCGGCGACGACACCTTCAGCGCGCCCACGCAGACCGGTCCGGCCCCGCTGCCGCCCCGGAAGCCGCCCCGGCGCCCGCAGTACGGCTGGGCG
>KL569523.1:9250-11942 GCA_000715685.1 Streptomyces lilacinus | reverse complement strand
GGCGCGGGCCGTCCGGCAGGCGGGACACCTGTACGGGTGCGGCGCGGAGGCGGATACCGTAGGAACCACCATGAGCGCATCGCAGACCCCGCCTGCCACCGCCGCCACCGGCGACGACGCCCCCACCCTCCTCGTCAAGATCTTCGGGAAGGACCGGCCGGGCATCACCGCCGGGCTCTTCGACACCCTGGCCGCCTACGCCGTCGACGTCATAGACATCGAGCAGATCGTCACGCGGGGCCGGATCACCCTGTGCGCGCTCGTGACCGCCCCCAGGGGCGACGGCGTGACGGAGGGCGACCTGCGTGCCACGGTGCACAGTTGGGCCGACTCGATGCACCTCCAGACCGAGATCATCTCCGGCCGGGGCGACAACAGGCCGCGCGGCGTCGGCCGTTCCCACGTCACCGTGCTGGGCCACCCGCTCACCGCCGAGTCGACGGCCGCCATCGCGGCCTGCCTTATACACCAGATCACGGACACCGGCGGCAACATCGACCGCATCTTCCGGCTCGCCAAGTACCCCGTCACGGCCGTGGAGTTCGCGGTGTCGGGCACCGACACGGAGAAGCTGCGGACCGCGCTGGCCACGGAGTCGGCGGTGCTGGGCGTGGACGTGGCGGTGGTGGCGGCCGGGCTGCAGCGGCGGGCGCAGCGGCTGGTGGTGATGGACGTGGACTCCACGCTCATCCAGGACGAGGTCATCGAGCTGTTCGCGGCGCACGCGGGCTGCGAGGCCGAGGTGGCCGAGGTGACCGCCCGGGCGATGCGGGGCGAGCTGGACTTCGAGCAGTCGCTGCACGAGCGGGTGGCGCTGCTGGCGGGGCTGGACGAGTCGGTGGTGGACAAGGTGCGGGCCGAGGTCCGGCTCACGCCGGGCGCCCGGACCCTGATCAGGACCCTCAAGCGGCTGGGCTTCCAGGTGGGCGTGGTCTCGGGCGGCTTCACGCAGGTCACGGACGATCTGCGGGAGCGGCTGGGCCTGGACTTCGCCTCCGCCAACACGCTCGAGATAGTCGACGGGAAGCTGACCGGCCGGGTCACCGGGGAGATCGTGGACCGGGCGGGCAAGGCCCGGCTGCTCCGCCGGTTCGCCGCGGAGGCGGGGGTGCCGCTGGCCCAGACGGTCGCGGTCGGCGACGGCGCCAACGACCTGGACATGCTCAACGCGGCGGGCCTGGGCGTGGCGTTCAACGCCAAGCCGGTGGTGCGGGAGGCGGCGCACACCGCCGTGAACGTGCCGTTCCTCGACACCGTGCTGTACCTGCTGGGCGTCACCCGGGAAGAGGTCGAGGCGGCCAACACCCACGAGTGAGGCCGCCCGGCCCGGTGCGGGAGTGCGGGGCTCAGAAGTCTCAGGCGTGCGGGGCCCAGAAGGCGACCAGCCGGCCGACGCCGTGCTCGACGGCCTTCCACGAACCGGTGAAGGCGAGCACCGCGATCGCGGAGGTGGGGAAGCCGGAACGGTTCATCCGGGGCAGCAGGTCGCCCTCCGACTCGCCGGCGAGGGCGTCGGCCAGGGCGTGCATGCCGGGATTGTGACCGATGAGCACCAGGTCCTCCACCTCGTCGGATACCTCATTGAGCAGGGCGATCAGCTCACCCAGGGAGGCCTCGTACATCCGGTCCTCGTAGACCGTGCGCGGGCGCTGCGGCAGCTCGGAGACGGCGAGCTTCCAGGTCTCGCGGGTACGGGCGGCGGTGGAGCACAGGGCCAGGTCGGGGGCGAGGCCGGCACCGGCCAGCCAGCGGCCGGCGACGGGGGCGTCCTTGCGGCCACGATCGGCGAGCGGACGCTCGTGGTCGTCCACGTCGGACCATTCGGCCTTGGCGTGCCGGAGGATGACAATCCTGCGGGTCGGTTCGGAGCTCATGCCGTCCAGCTTCGCACGAAACCCATGGCGAGGCGCGGGGTGTTGGCAGGCTTGCCCCGGCAGGGTGGTGGTACGGCGCACGCGGGCGCTCACGCCGCCAGGCGGTGGGCGACGTGCTGGGCGAGCTGGACCACGCGTACGACGACGGATCCGCCGCCGGAGCCGCTGCCGGACGCGCCGGCGGGGCGGTCGCCGTCCGCGGAGGCGGGCGAGGCCAGCAGGCAGAAGAGCGTCACGAAGACCGCGACGGGCAGCGTGAGGGCCCACCACGGCAGCCGGGTCTGTGACAACAGGATCACCTCCGAGCGGTTCGGTGCGCGCCGCGCTGTCGCGGCACATCACGAACCTACGGAGAGGGCCGTCCCCGCCCCATCCGGCGACCCACCCAGTCGCCCCTGATCCTGGCCCCCTAGGGGACGGTGGGGAAAACCCCACCCCCGGTGGGGCGGCGGGGTCGGCCGGGGGCTCAGCCCTGGGCTCAGCCCGCGGCGATGGTGGCGATGACGCCGATGACGACGGTGATGCCGAGCATCACGCCGAGGATGGTCAGCAGGGCCTTCTGGCCGTTCTGGGGGTTCGGTTCGAGGACGGGCATGGGGACAGTCTCCCATCCCGGTCCGCGCCCTCCTCACCCGGGCGCGTGGGTGACCCAGGCGTTGCGGATCCCCAGCCAGCAGCGCTGGGTGAGCACGACGTGGCCGGCGGGACCGACCACGGCGGGGGCGGTGTCCATGCCGGGGTCCCACCAGCGGGCGCACTGGACGTGCAGCTGGACGCGATCGGTGGTGGCGTTGCCGTTGAAGCAGTGGGCAAGAGAC
>KL569523.1:3819-9023 GCA_000715685.1 Streptomyces lilacinus | reverse complement strand
GGGCGGCCACGGCCGGTGACGTACCGGCCGTGGCGGCCGTCGCGGTCGTCGCGGTCGTCGCGAGGAGGGCGGCGACGAGGGCCGTGCGGCGGAGCGGCAAGCGCATGCCGTACACCTCCTCCCTCGCCTCGTCCCTTCAGTGTGCGGGCGCGGGCGGCCCCGCACGACCCGGGAACGGACGATGCCCGCCCCGGCGAGGTGCCGGGCGGGCATCGAACAAAGGCGCGAGTGAGGGCTAGGCCCCCATCATGTGCACGCCACCAACCCCTTCTGCACGCCGCCCTCGCACTGCTCGGCCCCGGAGGGCCTCACAGGCTTCGGACGGCTGCGCCGGACTCCGTCCGGCGAGTGAGGGCTAGGCCCCCATCATGTGCACGCCACCAACCCCTTCTGCACGCCGCCCTCGCACTGCTCGGCCCCGGAGGGCCTCACAGGCTTCGGACGGCTGCGCCGGACTCCGTCCGGCGAGTGAGGGCTAGGCCCCCATCATGTGCACGCCACCAACCCCTTCTGCACGCCGCCCTCGCACTGCTCGGCCCCGGAGGGCCTCACAGGCTTCGGACGGCTGCGCCGGACTCCGTCCGGCGAGTGAGGGCTAGGCCCCCATCATGTGCACGCCACCAACCCCTTCTGCACGCCGCCCTCGCACTGCTCGGCCCCGGAGGGCCTCACAGGCTTCGGACGGCTGCGCCGGACTCCGTCCGGCGAGTGAGGGCTAGGCCCCCATCATGTGCACGCCACCAACCCCTTCTGCACGCCGCCCTCGCACTGCTCGGCCCCGGAGGGCCTCACAGGCTTCGGACGGCTGCGCCGGACTCCGTCCGGCGAGTGAGGGCTAGGCCCCCATCATGTGCACGCCACCAACCCCTTCTGCACGCCGCCCTCGCACTGCTCGGCCCCGGAGGGCCTCACAGGCTTCGGACGGCTGCGCCGGACTCCGTCCGGCGAGTGAGGGCTAGGCCCCCATCATGTGCACGCCACCAACCCCTTCTGCACGCCGCCCTCGCACTGCTCGGCCCCGGAGGGCCTCACAGGCTTCGGACGGCTGCGCCGGACTCCGTCCGGCGAGTGAGGGCTAGGCCCCCATCATGTGCACGCCGCCGTCGACGTGGACGATCTCACCCGTGGTGCGCGGGAAGAAGTCCGACAGCAGACCGACGACACCGCGGCCGGCCGGCTCCGGGTCGGCGAGGTCCCAGCCGATGGGGGCGCGGTGGTTCCACACGTCCGCGAGCTCCTCGAAGCCCGGGATGGACTTGGCGGCCATCGACTTGATGGGGCCGGCGGAGACCAGGTTGCAGCGGATGCCCTTGGGGCCCAGGTCGCGCGCGAGGTAGCGGTTGGTGGACTCCAGGGCGGCCTTGGCCACGCCCATCCAGTCGTACTTCGGCCAGGCGATCTGCGCGTCGAAGGTCAGGCCCACGACCGAGGCGCCCTCGCGCATCAGCGGCAGCAGGGCCATGGTCAGCGACTTGTAGGAGTACGCCGAGACCTGGACGGCCGTGGAGACGTCTTCCCAGGTGCCCTCGAGGAAGTTGAAGGCGCCCTGCGGGCCGAAGGCGATGGAGTGCACGATGCCGTCGAGGGGCACGTCGTCGCCGAGGTGCTCGCGGACCTTGTCGGCCAGGCCGTCGAGGTGCTCCTGGTTGGTGACGTCCAGCTCGATGACCGGCGCCGGCTTGGGCAGCCGCTTGGCGATGCGCTCGACCAGGGAGAGCCGACCGAAACCGGTCAGGATGACCTCGGCGCCCTCGTTCTGGGCGACCTTGGCGGCCTGGAAGGCGATCGAGGCCTCGGTGAGGACACCCGTGACGAGGATGCGCTTGCCTGCGAGGATTCCACTCATGGCGATCAGTGACCCATTCCCATTCCGCCGTCGACAGGAATGACGGCTCCGGTGATGTATGCGGCGTCCTCGGACGCGAGGAAGCGGACCGAGGCGGCGATCTCCTCGGGCTGCGCGTAGCGGCCCAGCGGGACGTTCCCGACGATGCCCGCCCGCTGCTCGTCGGTGAGCACCCGGGTCATGTCGGTGTCCACGAAGCCGGGCGCGACGACGTTGACGGTGATGTTGCGGGAGCCCAGCTCGCGGGCGAGCGAGCGGGCGAACCCGACAAGACCGGCCTTGGAGGCGGCGTAGTTCGCCTGGCCCGGCGACCCCATGAGTCCGACGACGGACGAGATCAGCACGACGCGGCCCTTGCGGGCCCGCAGCATGCCCTTCGAGGCACGCTTGACGACGCGGAAGGTGCCGGTGAGGTTGGTGTCCACCACGGAGGTGAAGTCCTCCTCCGACATGCGCAGCAGCAGCTGGTCGCGGGTGACGCCGGCGTTGGCCACCAGCACCTCGACCGCGCCCTGCTTCTCCTCGATCTCCTTGTACGCCTGCTCGACCTGCTCGGGGTCCGTGATGTCGCACTTCACGGCAAGGAACCCGGCGGGCGGCTCGCCCGATCGGTAGGTGATGGCGACCTTGTCGCCCGCGTCGGCGAAGGCGCGCGCGATGGCGAGGCCGATGCCCCGGTTTCCTCCGGTGACGAGAACCGAGCGGCTCAAAGGATCACCCTTCCGTTGTCGTATCCATGGATCGTGCCGGACTACTCCCCGAACGTATCGGTAGACCTGGTCAAAGCGAGAATCGACCTGCGACAGGCGGAACAGGCGGTCACTGTTGGATCTCTACAGAACCGCTCCCGCCGGTCGCGCGTCCCGGAAGGCGCGGTTCAGGCCCCGTCCGCCCGCTTTGTCCGCTTCCAGTGCGCGGGGCGGGTCAGGGCCGGCGGCAGCTTGGTCGCGTCGTCGCCCTTGGCCGCGTTGAGCTGGGGCTGGGTGAGGAAGACGCTGTCGGTGAGGTCGGCGCCGGCGAGGTCCGCGTCGCGGAGGTCGGCACCGATCAGGTCGGCGCCCCGGAGGTCGGCGCCGCTGAGGTCGGCGGCGATGAGCCAGGCCCCGCGCAGGTTGGCGCCGCGCAGGTCGGCGCGGCGGAGGCGGGCGCCCATGAGGTCGGCTCCGCGGTGGTTCCTGGCCTTGCGGCCGGCCTTGGCCCGGACGAGCTCGCTCGTGCGCAGCAGCAGGGCGTTGACCTTCTGGCGGTGCTCCGCCACGTCCAGCGCGGCGAGCGACGCGGCGTCGCCGCGGGTGAGGGCCTCGGTCTCCTCGAGCATCCGGCGGAGGTCGGCGTGGACGGGGCGGGCCTCCGTACGCGTCAGGGCCTCGGTCAGGTACCAGAGGAGCTCGTGCAGATGACGCATGACCGGGAACACCTCGAACATCTGCCGCGAGGTGTCCGGGGCGGAGCGCCAGTCCCGGCCGCCGAAGGTGACCTGCGAGACCTTCTGGCCGGCGCCGAAGCAGTCGTAGACCGTGCAGCCCGAGAAGCCCCGGTCGCGCAGCTTCGCGTGGATGCCGCAGCCGAAGTCCTCCCGCAGGTTGCGGCACGGCGTGCCGGCGTCCTTGGTGACGGCGAAGTCCGCGGACGCCGCGAAGGGCAGGGCCACGCAGCAGAGCCCGAAGCAGTTGCCGCAGTCGCCCCGTAGGGCGGCGCGGTCCTCGCCGGGGGCGGGGGCGGCGTCACGTATCGCGGACAAAAGGAGGCGTCCTCTCAGGGGTGCGGAGTATGACGTAGCAGGCCACGACACCTTAACGGCATGGTTCACTGCCACACACACCGATAAGGAGCGTGGACCGTGCCGCATGAGATCGATCCGTCCTTCCTCGCGCTGCCGCTGCGGCCCCTGGCCGACGCGGCGCTGGCGCGGGCGCGTGCTCTGGGTGCCGAGCACGCGGACTTCCGCTTCGAGCGGGTGCGCAGCGCGTCGCTGCGGTTGCGCGACGCCCGGCCGTCGGGGTCCTCGGACACCACCGATCTGGGGTACGCGGTACGGGTGGTGCACGGCGGGACGTGGGGGTTCGCCTCCGGGGTGGATCTGACGATGGACGCGGCGGCGCGGGTGGCGTCGCAGGCGGTGGCGATGGCGAAGCTGTCGGCCAAGGTCATCGCGGCGGCCGGGTCGGACGAGAGGGTGGAGCTGGCGGACGAGCCGGTGCACGCGGACGGCACGTGGGTGTCGTCGTACGAGATCGACCCGTTCACCGTGCCGGACGCGGAGAAGACCGAGCTGCTGGCCGAGTGGAGCAGGCGGCTGCTGGCGTCGGAGAGCGTGGCGCACGTGGACGCCTCGCTGCTGACGGTCCACGAGAACAAGTTCTACGCGGACTCGGCCGGCACGACGACCACCCAGCAGCGGGTGCGGCTGCACCCCCAGCTGACGGCCGTGGCCGTCGACGAGTCCACCGGCGACTTCGACTCCATGCGCACCCTCGCCCCGCCCGTCGGCCGCGGCTGGGAGTATCTGACAGGAGCCGGCGGCTGGGACTGGGACGCCGAGCTGTCCGAGATCCCCTCGCTGCTGGCCGAGAAGATGCGGGCGCCGAGCGTCGAGGCGGGCGCGTACGACCTGGTGATCGACCCCTCCAACCTGTGGCTGACGATCCACGAGTCCATCGGCCACGCCACCGAGCTGGACCGGGCGCTGGGCTACGAGGCCGCGTACGCGGGCACGTCGTTCGCCACCCCCGACCTCCTGGGCACGCTGAAGTACGGCTCCGAGATCATGAACGTGACCGGCGACCGGACCGCCGAGCACGGCCTGGCGACCGTCGGCTGGGACGACGAGGGCGTGGCCGCCCAGTCCTGGGACCTGGTCAAGGACGGCGTCCTCGCCGGCTACCAGCTCGACCGCCGCATCGCCCGCCTGACCGGCCTCGGGCGCTCCAACGGCTGCGCGTACGCCGACTCCCCCGCGCACGTGCCCGTCCAGCGCATGGCCAACGTCTCGCTCCGACCGGCACCGGACGGGCCGTCGACGCAGGAGCTCATCTCCGGGGTGGAGCGGGGCATTTACGTGGTCGGCGACCGCTCCTGGTCGATCGACATGCAGCGCTACAACTTCCAGTTCACGGGCCAGAGGGCGTACGCGATCCGGAACGGCCGCCTTGCCGGGCAGGTCCGGGACTTCGCGTATCAGGGGATCACCCCTGAGTTCTGGGGCTCCATGACGGCGATCGGCGGCCCGCAGACGTACGTCCTGGGCGGCGCCTTCAACTGCGGCAAGGCCCAGCCGGGCCAGGTCGCCGCCGTCTCGCACGGCTGCCCGTCCGCCCTCTTCGAGGGCGTCAACATCCTTAACACGACCCAGGAGGCC
>KL569523.1:3151-3503 GCA_000715685.1 Streptomyces lilacinus | reverse complement strand
GCTCCCCGGGCAAGCACAGTCTGAACACGACCCAGGAGGCCGGTCGATGAGCTGCACGCACGGAATCGGCCGGGGGTCCGGGGGTCGCTCCCCGGGCAAGCACAGTCTGAACACGACGCAGGAGGCCGGTCGATGAGCCCTCGCCAGCACAAGCCCCACGAGATCGTCGAGCGTGCCCTGGAGCTGTCCCGCGCCGACGGCTGTGTCGTCATCGCGGCCGAGCGGTCCACCGCCAACCTGCGCTGGGCCGGCAACTCGCTGACCACCAACGGCGTCACCCGGGGCCGGGACGTCACCGTGATCGCGACGGTCGACGGTGCCCAGGGCACGGCGGCGGGTGTGGTGTCGCGGT
>KL569523.1:2475-2829 GCA_000715685.1 Streptomyces lilacinus | reverse complement strand
CCCGCCGAGACCTCCTCGGCCGTCTTCGAGGACTTCGCCCCGGCGCTGGGCGAGGCCTTCGCCCGAGCCCGGTCGAAGGGGCGCGAGCTGTACGGCTTCGCCCACCACGAGGTCGTCTCCAGCTACCTCGGCACCTCCGCCGGTCTGCGGCTCCGGCACGACCAGCCCACCGGGACCCTGGAGCTCAACGCCAAGACGCCCGACCGCGCCCGCTCGGCGTGGGGCGGCACGGCCACCCGGGACTTCACCGACGTCGACCCGCTCGCGCTCGACGCCGAGCTGGGCGAGCGCCTGGCGTGGGCGAGCCGGCGGATCGAGCTGCCGGCCGGGCGGTACGCTGTCTCTTATACACAT
>KL569523.1:0-2184 GCA_000715685.1 Streptomyces lilacinus | reverse complement strand
GGTCTACCAGCAGTGGTCCTCGTCGGCCCGGGACGCGGCCGAGGGGCGCACGGTCTTCTCCAAGGCCGGCGGCGGCACGCGGATCGGCGAGAAGCTCTCGGGGCTGCCGATGTCGCTGCGCAGCGACCCGCACGCCCCGGGCCTGGAGTGCGCGCCCTTCGTGCTGGCGGCCAGCTCGGGCGACGACGCGTCGGTGTTCGACAACGGTCTGCCGCTGACCGCCACGGAGTGGATCCGCGACAGGCGTGCTGGAGCACCTGCTCACCACGCGGCACAGTGCCGGGCTGACGGGCCTGCCCGTCACCCCGTACACCGACAACCTCGTCCTGGACGCCGGCGGCACCCGCTCGCTGGCCGAGATGGTCGCCGCCAGCGGCCACGACGGTCCGGCGCTGCTGCTGACCTGCCTGTGGTACATCCGCGAGGTGGATCCGGCGTCGCTGCTGCTGACCGGGCTGACCCGGGACGGGGTCTACCTCGTCGAGAAGGGCGAGGTCGTCGGCGAGGTCAACAACTTCCGCTTCAACGAGTCCCCGGTCGGGCTGCTCTCACGGGCCACGGAGGCGGGCCGCACCGAGCGGACCCTGCCGCGCGAATGGGGGGACCATTTCACCCGGGCGGCGATGCCGGCGCTGCGCATTCCGGACTTCAACATGAGCTCCGTCAGCCAGGGCGTCTGACCGGGTGCCCCGGCAAATTAGACTCGTCCCTGTCCTTTGTCCGACAACCTCTACAGGAACGCCACGATGACACGCCTCGGCGACTCCGTCGCGCGCGCCAGCGCCCTGCTGGCGCAGGACCTCTCCACCGACTCGACCGTGGAGCAGCTGCTCACGGAGACGAAGGCGAGGCGCTATCTGGACCTGTCCGACCTGTCGGCGAAGGACCAGGCCGAGCTCATCGCCTCGCGCACGGTCGAGGTGCTGCCGGGCGTGGCCAAGCTGGCCGAGCGGATCGAGAAGCGTCGGGCCGAGGGCAGGGGCCTGGCGCTCAAGCTGGGCATCGACCCGACCGCCGCCGACGTGCACCTCGGCCACGCGGTGCCGATGATCATCCTCAGCCGCTTCCAGCGGATGGGCCACGACGTCACGCTGCTCATCGGTGACTTCACCGCCAAGATCGGTGACCCGACGGGCCGCACGGCCGAGCGGCCGCCGCTGACCGACGAGGACATCGCGGCGAACCTCGCGGGCTACCGCGAGCAGGTGCGGCCGTTCTTCGACTTCGAGAAGGTCACCTTCGTCCAGAACAGCGAGTGGCTGGCGCCCTACACCTTCCCCGAGCTGCTCGGTCTGCTCGCCCAGGTGCCGGTCTCGCAGCTGCTGCAGCGCGAGGACTTCCGCAACCGCCTGGCGTCGGGCTCGGGCCTGACGATGTCGGAGCTGCTCTACCCGATCGCGCAGGCCCTGGACTCGGTGGCGCTGAACTGCGACGTGGAGCTGGGCGGCGCGGACCAGCTGCTCAACCTGCAGATGGGCCGCAAGCTCATGGAGCTGAAGGGCCAGAAGCCGCAGCTCGTCGTCACCATGCCGCTGATCGAGGGCACGGACGGCACCGGCGCCAAGATGTCCAAGTCCAAGGGCAACTACGTCGGTCTCTCGGCCCCCGCCGACGACGTCTTCGGCAAGATCATGTCGGTCCCGGACCTGTCTCTTATACAGGAGCCGTACCTCAAGGCGTGGACGGAGTGGACCGACGCGGAGATCGCGCAGGTCCTCGGCCGCGTCGAGGAGAAGTCGCTGCACCCGATGGACCTCAAGAAGGTCCTGGCGGGCGAGGTCGTGGCCGCGCTGTACGGCGTGGAGGCGGCGATGGCGGCGCGGGCCGGCTTCGTGGCGCAGTTCTCCAAGAAGAACTTCTCCGACGTCGAGACGCCCGCGGTGGACCTGGCCGAGCACGGCGAGGAGCCGGCCACGGCCGTCCTCAGCAAGGTGCTGGGCTTCCAGCCGAGCGCCTCGGCCGCCCGCCGGGTCGCCAAGCAGAACGGCCTGCGGCTGGTGCTGGAGACCGCGGACGGCCAGGAGGCCGTCGTGCTGGCGGAGGCGGAGGCCATCCGGCCGCTGGGCGAGGTGGCCCGGGAGCTGGTGGCCGGTCGCGCGGTGACCGCCGTCTACCTCAAGGCCGGCCGCAAGATCGCGGAGCTGCGGGGGCTGTAGTACCCCTGTCTCTTATACACATCTCTGA
>KL569522.1:21890-22970 GCA_000715685.1 Streptomyces lilacinus | reverse complement strand
GGGGCGGGGCGGGCCGTCATGCGGAGGCGCCCGGACGTGCCGCGCCCGCCGTGGGCGAACAGTGATCAAGAGGGACGTTTCGGCTGACCGGAACCGCGTTTTCGGGGGCCCAGCCGTGGCGGTCGAGGGCCCGGGTGAGCGCGGCGACCATGCGGGGGTCGAAGTGGGAGCCGGCGCAGCGGTGGAGCTCGGCGAGGGCGACGGGGACCGGGCGGGCCCGGCTGTAGCTCCGGGTGGAGGTCATCGCGTCGAAGGCGTCGGCCACGGACACCACCCGGGCGAACTCCGGGATCTGACGCCCCTTCAGGCCGTAGGGGTAGCCCGTGCCGTCCAGGCGCTCGTGGTGGTGGAGGATCGCCGCGCGCGCCTCGTCGAGGAAGGCGATGCCGCGCACCATCTCGTGGCCGTACTCGGGATGGAGCTCGATGACGCGGCGCTCCTCGGGCGTGAGCGGGCCGTCCTTGCGCAGGATCCGGGTGGGGATGCCGAGCTTGCCGACGTCGTGGAGGGTGCCGGCGAAGCGGAGGGCCTCGAGGCGGTCGCCGCTGATGCCCAGCTCACGGGCGATGAGCACGGAGGCGCGACCGACGCGCTCGCTGTGGCCGCGGGTGTAGCGGTCCTTGAGGTCGACGGCCTGGACGAGGGCCCGCACCGTGGCCTGGTGGGCGGCGCGCTCGCGGCGGCAGCGGTCGAGGACCCAGGAGGAGACGGACATCGGCAGCAGCACCAGCAGCGCGGCGGACGGGCCGTAGGGGCTGTGCCACAGGACGGCCATCAGCAGGCCGGTGGGCCCGTACAGCAGCGGGGGCACCAGGGCGTCCGGCAGCGGTCCGCTCCAGGCGGTGCGCGGGGAGCGGCCCTCCGCGGTGACGAGCACGCCGCCGTCGAGGGCGGTGACGGTCACGGCGAGGACGAGGGCCGCGGCCAGCGCGGGCACCAGGGCGTGCGGGAAGTCGGGGGCGGTGACGATCCGGGGGCCGCCCAGCCCGTACGCGTACGAGGCGGCGCTCGCGGCGAGGGAGAACTGCGCGGCGTGCCACAGGCGGCGCACCCACACCGGCCGGCGGCCGACCCGCCCGA
>KL569522.1:19647-21660 GCA_000715685.1 Streptomyces lilacinus | reverse complement strand
CCGCCCGACGAGCGCGCCCGGCACCGCCACCAGCCCGGCGACCTGCGGCGGCAGCAGGAACGCGGCGGCGAGGAGGACCGGAAGCCGCAGGGGACAGCGCGGGAGCCGCTCGCAGGCGGCGCAGACGGCGGCGAGGAGCGCGACGGCGGTCCAGGGCACGGCGGACGCGTCCCGTACGGCGGGCACGGCGCACAGCGCGGCGGCAAGCACGGCACACGCGATGTACGCGCGAGCCGCCGCCGGAAGTGCCCACATGGCGCGTCCTCCCCGACCCTCGGCATGGCGTTGGATGGGGAGAATAAGCTCAGGTGAGGCCGGAAAACCGCCCTGCGGGTATTGCACCGTCCGTTCGGGTGACGTTCCCGGGTGCGGTGGTTTGGATCACTGTCACCGTCTAACAGCGACAGCCGCGGGCGGTCGGGGAATCAGTCCTGCTGGGCGGCGGCCTCCGCCGCCTCCGCCCGCGCCTCGGCGACCAGGTCCTGCTCGGGCACCGCCTGCCCGGAACGGATCAGCTCGATGCGGCCCATGACCTTCGAGCGGAGGTCGGACGGCACGTCGTCGTGGCCGCAGCAGCGCTTGACGAGCTTCTTGACCGCCTGCTCCAGGCCGTACTTCTCGAGGCAGGGCGAGCACTCGTCGATGTGCACCTCGAATTTGGCGCACTCCCCGGCGGGCATCTCGTGGTCGAGGAATTCGTAGAGGTGGTCGAGGACTTCAGAGCAGTCCGTCTCGTGCGGGTCTCCGCAGCTCATGAGTCCGACCCTTTCCGGTTGTGCGACTCGTCGGAACCGTTCGACGCGGAGCCGGCCCCCGCCGGGACCAGACCGCGGTCGCGAGCGTAGTCCTCCAGCAGGCCGCGCAGCTGACGACGGCCGCGGTGCAGCCGCGACATCACCGTGCCGATGGGGGTACCCATGATGTCCGCGATCTCCTTGTACGCAAAGCCCTCGACGTCCGCGAGGTAGACCGCGATGCGGAACTCCTCGGGAATGGCCTGGAGGGCCTCCTTGACATCGGAGTCGGGGAGGTGGTCGAGCGCCTGGGACTCGGCGGAGCGCAGCCCCGTCGACATGTGCGACTCGGCCCGCGCCAGCTGCCAGTCCTCGATCTCCTCGGACGCGCTGCGCAGCGGCTCGCGCTGCTTCTTGCGGTACGAGTTGATGAAGGTGTTGGTCAGGATGCGGTAGAGCCACGCCTTGAGGTTCGTACCGTCACGGAACTGGTGGAAGGACGCGTACGCCTTGGCGTACGTCTCCTGCACCAGGTCCTCGGCGTCGGCGGCGTTCCGCGTCATCCGCAGCGCGGCGGAGTACATCTGGTCGAGGAAGGTCAGAGCGTCGCGCTCGAAGCGGGCATTGCGCTCCGTCGCGGTCTCGGCGTTCCGCCCGCCCGCGGTGTTCTCCGCGTCGGTCCCAGTGACCGGACCCACCTCCTCCAACACCATGGCGGCGCCCGCACCGGACCCGCTCGAATCGGAGAATAGACGACGATCCGGTCCGCCCGCCGCTCCAGCCACGGCCGGCTCGGCCATGCCCATGACCGCCCATCCCAGGTCGGCCGTCTGCGGGCGGGACGGGCATGCGATCGAACCCATGCGGGGAGCTCCCATTCCTTCGTCTGTGCCGGTACGTGACTACGTCAGCCCACAACAGCGCCCGAGCGTGGATCATTCCCGCACGAAGGGGAAACTTGATCAGATCGCCTTGAGCCAGATGCCGACCGCGTGCGTGATCACCGCCAGCGCCTCCTCCTGGGTGACGTCCGCCTTCTTCGGCACCGCGAAGCCGTGGTCCCCCCAGGGCACCCCGACCGGCTCGGTCCCGGGCGGGAACTCCTCGGGCCGCCCGAACGGGTCGCGGGCGCCCTGCACCACGAGGGTGGGCACGCCGGCGCCGGTCAGCTCCTCGGCGCGGGACTTCTCGGGCCGGCCCGGCGGGTGCAGCGGGAAGCTCAGCGCCAGCACCCCGGCGGCCCCCAGCTCCGTCGCCGTCCGGCAGGCCACGCGGGCCC
>KL569522.1:14144-19377 GCA_000715685.1 Streptomyces lilacinus | reverse complement strand
GAGCGCGGGCCACACCGTCCGCCACGCCTCGTCCAGGGCCCGGGGCGCGGGGGCGACCCGCTTGCCGGCCACCCGCCAGGGCTGCTCGACGAGGGCCACGGTGACCCCCTCGCGGGGCAGCGCCGCGGCGAGCGCCCGGAGGTCGCGCGCCTCCACGCCGCCGCCCGCGCCGTGCCCGAGGGCGAGCACGAGGCGGGCCTTCGGCGCGAGGTGCCAGTGGACGCGGGCGTCGCCGGCGGGCGTGGGGACGTCCTGCACGGTCTCTGCGATCTTTGTGGTCACGGGTCCATCCTGCCGCCCAGGAGATCGGAAGGGTGTCCATGCTGTCGCCCGAGAGGGTCGGAAGGGCTCAGAAGAGCGTCGACTCCTCCGGTGCCGGCAGCTCCTTCAGCAGCTCCGGTCCGTTGTTGCGCACGTCGCTGACCGCCGTCGTGACCGGGTACGCCCGCAGCAGCCCGGCGGGCGGGGCCGCCAGCAGCGACCGCAGCTCCTCGGGGTCGGTGCGCGTCGGGTCCAGCCAGGCGGCCCACCGGTCGGCCGGCAGGACCAGCGGCATCCGCGGGTGGATCTCCGCCAGGGAGCGCGGCCCCGGCTCGTCGGAGGCGTCCGCTCCGGCGAAGGGCTCCGGCTCGGCGGCGGTGGTTATCACCGAGCACGTCGCCCACCAGGCCATCGGGTGGTCCGGCGGCAGCGTGGGGTCGCGCCAGAACTCGTACACCCCGGCCAGGGCCATCACCGAGCCGTCGGCGGGCGTGACGAAGTACGGCTGCTTGCGGGTCCGCTTGCGGCGGCCCTTCTCCTCCAGCTCGCGCTCCTGGGCCCCGGTCACCCACTCGTAGTAGCCGTCCGCCGGGAGCAGGCAGCGCCGGGCCTCGAAGGCCCGGCGGAACGACGGCTTCTCGTGGACCGTCTCCGCCCGGGCGTTGATCATCTTCGCCGCGCCCTCGGGCGTCTTCGCCCACGACGGCACCAGCCCCCAGCGCAGGACCCGCAGCTGCCGAACCGGACGCCGGTCCGCGGCGTCTTTCACAGGACGCTCGAGCACCGCGTGGACGCTCTTCGTCGGCGCCACGTTCCAGTCCGGAGCAAGCGTCTCCTCCGGTTCCCACTTCTCCACCTCGAAGAGCCCGGCAAGGTCCTCCGGCCGCCGGCTCGCCGCATATCGACCGCACATGAGTGCCACACTGCCACGAAGACGCAAGGAGCGGCTCACAGATGGACAGCAGTACCTCCGCCACCGACCTCTGGAACCGCGTCCTCGGTACACAGCCGCACCCCTCGACGTGGCTGGTCGTCGCCACCGGCGTCATAGCCCTCGCCGCCGTCACCCCGTACGGCGTCTGGCGCGTCACCCGCAACGCCGTCACCATCGCCCACGAGGGCGGCCACGCCCTGGTGGCCCTGCTCAGCGGGCGGCGCCTGGACGGCATCCGGCTGCACTCCGACACCTCCGGCCTGACCGTCTCGCGCGGGCGGCCCACCGGTCTCGGCATGATCCTCACCGCCGCCGCCGGCTACACCGCCCCCTCCCTGCTGGGCCTCGCCGGCGCCTGGCTGCTGGCCGCCGGGCACACCACGGCCCTGCTGTGGGGCGCGACGGCGCTGCTCGCCGCGATGCTGGTGATGATCCGCAACGCCTACGGGGCGCTGACCGTCGTCCTCGCGGGCGGCGCGTTCGTGCTGGTGTCCTGGCTGACCGGGCCGCAGGTGCAGGCGGCCTTCGCGTACGGGGTGGTGTGGTTCCTGCTGCTGGGCGGCGTCCGACCGCCGTTCGAACTGCAGCGCAAGAGGCGGCACGGCGGGGCCCCCGACTCCGACGCCGATCAGCTGGCACGGCTGACGAACGTCCCCCCGATGGTGTGGCTGGCCCTCTTCCACGTCGTCTCGCTGTGCTCCCTGACCGGAGGCGGCCGCTGGCTGCTCGGGCTGTGACGGGCTGCGCCCGGGACCGCTCGGACCGAACCACGGGGAGAACGTCAGTAAGGTAAAGGCATGACCGAGAGCCCCGTGCACACCGACCTCTGGCCCGCCCCCCTCGCGACCGGAGCCGTCGACGCCACCGTCGGCGTGCCCGGCTCGAAGTCGGTCACCAACCGCGCCCTCGTCCTGGCCGCCCTCGCCGCCGAGCCCGGCTGGCTGCGCCGCCCGCTGCGCTCGCGCGACACCGTGCTGATGGCGGACGCGCTGCGCGCCATGGGCGTCGGCATCGAGGAAACAGTGTCTTCCAGCTCGTCCCTCGCGGGCGGCCCGGACGGCACCGGCGAGGCCTGGCGGGTCATCCCGGCCCAGCCGCACGGCCCGGCCACCGTCGACGTCGGCAACGCCGGCACGGTGATGCGCTTCCTGCCGCCGGTCGCCGCGCTCGCCGACGGCCCCATCCGCTTCGACGGCGACCCGCGCAGCTACGAGCGCCCCCTGCACGGCGTGATCGACGCGCTGCGCGCCCTCGGCGCCCGCATCGACGACAACGAGCGCGGCGCCCTGCCGATGACCGTGCACGGCGCCGGCGCCCTGGACGGCGGCCCGGTCGAGATCGACGCCTCCTCGTCCTCGCAGTTCGTCAGCGCGCTGCTGCTGTCCGGCCCGCGCTTCAACCAGGGCGTCGAGGTCCGGCACGTCGGTGCCACCCTGCCGTCGCTGCCGCACATCCGCATGACCGTGGACATGCTGCGGGCGGCGGGCGCCCAGGTCGACACCCCGGAGTCCGGCGGCGAGCCGAACGTCTGGCGGGTCTCCCCCAGCGCGCTCCTCGGCCGCGACCTGGTCGTCGAGCCCGACCTGTCCAACGCGGCGCCGTTCCTGGCCGCCGCCCTGATCACCGGCGGCCGGGTCACGATTCCCGACTGGCCCGAGCGCACCACCCAGCCCGGTGACGCGCTGCGCGAGATCTTCACCGCCATGGGCGGCTCCTGCGAGCTGACCGACGCGGGCCTGACCTTCACCGGCACCGGGCGGATCACCGGCATCGACGCCGACCTGCACGAGGTCGGCGAGCTCACCCCGGTGATCGCCGCGGTCGCGGCGCTGGCCGACTCCGAGTCCGTGCTGCGCGGCATCGCCCACCTCCGGCTCCACGAGACCGACCGGCTGGCCGCCCTGGCCAAGGAGATCAACGAGCTCGGCGGCGACGTCACCGAGACCGAGGACGGGCTGCGCATCCGCCCGCGTCCGCTGCACGGCGGCGTCTTCCACACCTACGACTGTCTCTTATACACATAGACAGCGCCGTCATCGGCCTCGCCGTGGACGGCGTCCTGGTCGAGAACGTCGCCACCACCGCCAAGACCCTGCCCGACTTCCCGGAGCTGTGGACCGGGATGCTCGGCTCCGTCGCGGGGGCGACGACGGCGCCGAGAAGCTGAGAGAGCTGGAAGCACCATGCGTCGCTACGGCAAGCACACCGACGAGGACGACGTCCGCGTCCGCCCCAACCGCAAGGGAAACCGCCCCCGGACGACCATCCGACCCAAGCACGAGGACGCCGCCGAGGGCTTCGTGCTCACCGTGGACCGCGGCCGGCTGACCGTCCTCGTCGAGGACCGGGTCGTCATGGCCATGAAGGCCCGCGAGCTGGGCCGCAAGGGCGTCGTGGTCGGCGACCGCGTCGCCGTCGTGGGCGACCTCAGCGGCGCCAAGGACACCCTCGCCCGCGTCGTCCGGGTCGAGGAGCGCCGCTCCGTGCTGCGCCGGACGGCCGACGACGACGATCCCTTCGAGCGCGTGGTGGTCGCCAACGCCGACCAGCTGGCCATCGTCACCGCCCTCGCCGACCCCGAGCCGCGCCCCCGGCTGATCGACCGCTGCCTGGTCGCGGCCTTCGACGCGGGGCTCGAGCCACTGCTGGTGCTCACCAAGTCCGACCTGGCGTCGGCGGAGAAGCTGATGGAGTCCTACGGGTCCTTCGGCATCCGCTACGTGGTGACCAACCGTGAGGAGCTGGCCGACGGAGGGGCCGCGGACCGGGTCCGCGAGCGGCTCGAGGGCCGGATCACCGCGTTCGTCGGGCACTCCGGCGTCGGCAAGACGACCCTGGTCAACGCGCTGGTGCCGGACCGGCAGCGGGCGACCGGCCACGTCAACGCGGTCACCGGCCGCGGCCGGCACACCACCACCTCGGCGCTGGCCCTGCGACTGCCCGACGACGCGGGCTGGGTCATCGACACCCCGGGCGTGCGCTCCTTCGGCCTCCACCACGTGGACCCGGGGCGCGTCATCCACGCCTTCCCCGACCTGGAGCCCGGCACGGCCGAGTGCCCGCGCGCCTGCAGCCACGACGAGCCGGACTGCGCGCTGGACCAGTGGGTGGCCGACGGACACGCCGACCCCCAGCGGCTCTACTCGCTGCGCCGGCTGCTGGCGACCCGGGAGCGGCGCGAAGGCGACTGATCGCCTACGTTTGCGAGTGACCGTCCCTGGCAAGGGCATGCACAGACATGCCCGGCACCGGGGCGGTCGGCGGAACGGGAGGCAATCTGATGGCGTGGCTGCTGGTCGTCGTCGCCGGGATCCTGGAGACCGGCTTCGCGGTCTGTCTCAAGCTCTCCCACGGTTTCACCCGGCTGTGGCCCACGTTCGCCTTCGCCTGCTTCGCGCTCGGCAGCTTCGGGCTGCTGACCCTCTCGCTGAAGAAGCTGGACGTGGGCCCGGCCTACGCCGTGTGGACGGGCATCGGGGCCGCCGGCACCGCCATCTACGGCATGGTCTTCCTGGGCGACCTGGTCTCCACGCTCAAGATCGTGTCCATCACCCTGGTGATCGTCGGGGTGATCGGGCTTCAGCTGTCCGGCTCCTCGCACTGAGCGGCCCGAGCTGCCCGAGCGGCCCGCTCTGCCTGACCGGCCCTTGGGGCCTGCACTGCCGGACTGGCCCTTGGGGCTGCTCTGTCGGACCGGCCTGAGCCGCCTATTCCGTCCGATCCGTCCGATCCGTCCGCGCTGCCGTGCCCAGCAGGGCCCGCACCACGCGGGCGACCTCGCCGGCGGCCTCCTCGTCCGACGCGGCGGGGGCGACGACGTAGGACAGCGTCAGCCGGACGGCCGCCTCGCAGGCCCGCCGGGCGGCCTCCCGGCCCGACGGCCCCTTGCCCCCCTCGCCCGGCGGCGCGCCGCCGATCGCGCCGACGGCGCTGTCGCGGATCCGCTCGACCAGCGCGGCCGGTAACGGCGTGCCCCGGAGCGACCGCGCCTCGCGCGGGGCGCGCGGCGCGGGCACGGGTGGTGCGGCGGCGGGCGGT
>KL569522.1:9810-13889 GCA_000715685.1 Streptomyces lilacinus | reverse complement strand
CGCCGCGGCAGCCGGTGAGCGCGGCGCGGACGAAGGGGTTGGCGCGGGCCGTGCGCAGCGTCCAAAGGGTGGCGGCCGCGCAGCGGTCCCCGGCGTCGGTGTCGGCGCGGGCGGCGGTGTCGCTGAGGGAACGTTCCACTCCGGCGAGGAAGGCCTCCGTCTCCCGGCGCACGAGGGCCCGGGCGAGCCCGTCCTTGCTGCCGAATTCGTTGTAGAGGGTCTGCCGGGACACCCCGGCGGCGGCCGCCACGTCGACCATCCGGACCCCGTGCCAGGGCCGGGTGCCGAGCGCCGTGAAGGCCGCGTCCAGCAAGAGCTCTCGTGCCGCGGGCATCGTCGCCTCCTCGGCCGTTCGGCCGCACGACGGTTGTGGCCAGCCCACAGAATTGACGCACCGCCAGACGGTGTCAAGAGGCTCCGCAGGTCGCGCCGCACGGCACCTTGCCGTGGCCACGGGTAGTGTGCGTGGCATGTCCGACTACCACGATGATCTGCGTCTGGCCCACGTCCTGGCGGACGCCGCCGACGCGGCCACCATGGACCGGTTCAAGGCCCTCGACCTCAAGGTCGACACCAAACCGGACATGACCCCGGTGACCGAGGCGGACAAGGCCGCCGAGGAGCTGATCCGCGGCCAGCTGCATCGCGCGCGGCCGCGGGACGCCGTGCTGGGCGAGGAGTTCGGCGCCGAGGGCACGGGCCCTCGCCGCTGGGTGATCGACCCGATCGACGGCACGAAGAACTACGTGCGCGGGGTGCCGGTGTGGGCCACGCTGATCTCGTTGATGGTCCACGGCGAGGGCGGGTACCAGCCGGTGGTGGGGCTGGTCTCCGCGCCGGCGCTGGGTCGGCGCTGGTGGGCGGCGAAGGACTCGGGCGCCTACACCGGGCGCAGCCTGACGTCCGCCAGCCGGCTGCGCGTCTCGGAGGTGGGGCGGATCGAGGACGCGTCGTTCGCGTACTCCTCGCTCAGCGGCTGGGAGGAGCGCGGGATGCTGCCGGGCTTCCTGGATCTGACCCGCACGTGCTGGCGGACGCGGGGCTACGGCGACTTCTGGCCGTACATGATGGTCGCCGAGGGATCGGTGGACATCTGTGCGGAGCCGGAGCTGTCCCTGTGGGACATGGCGGCGAACGTCGTCATCGTGGAGGAGGCGGGCGGCCGCTTCACCGGCCTGGACGGACGGCCGGGCCCGCACAGCGGTAACGCCGCCGCGTCGAACGGGCTGCTGCACGACGAGCTGCTGAACTATCTGCGGCCGGCGGGGTCTTAAACCCATAAGGCAGTCGTAAAAATTTGGCAAAATTCAGCCGGGCGAAGGTCTTGTTCGTGCTCTCGCCACCGTGTGACGATGACAGCTCCCAGCTTTGTGAACTTGTGAACTCCCTGATGGGAGTCACGGAGTGCACGGTTGCGGGACCGGTCCGCAGTCCACGAAGGAGGTGGCCCCAGGCCATGCTCGTACGCGACGCCATGAGCACGGTGGTCCTCACCATCGGCCCCGCACACACCCTCCGGCAGGCGGCCCGGCTGATGTCGGCGCGCCGGGTCGGCGCGGCGGTCGTCCTCGACCCCGACACCAGCGGGCTCGGCATCCTCACCGAGCGCGACATACTCAACGCGGTCGGGGCCGGTCAGGACCCCGACCGCGAGACCGCCCACGGCCACACCACCACCGACGTCGTCTTCGCGACCCCCCAGTGGACCCTGGAGGAGGCGGCAGCCGCCATGTCGCGCGGCGAGTTCCGCCATCTGGTCGTCCTCGACCGCAACGAGGCCGTGGGAGTGGTGTCGGTGCGCGACATCATCCGCTGCTGGCTGCCGACCCGTGAGCGCGCGGGCGCGCTCACGGGTTGACGACCGCCCGAGGACGGCCGAAGAGGCCGGAGCCCCTTGGCGTCCGGCCTCTTCGGTGGGTACGGCAAGCGTCCAGGGTCGTCAGCCGCGCAGGGCCTGGACAGCGGCCTCCAACCGCTTGCCGTAGTCGGGGTCCGCCTGGCGGAAGTTGTTGATCGCGCGCTCGGCGATGTCGTCGCGCGACACCTTGGCGATGAAGCCGGCGAGGTTGGCGATCAGGCGCTCCTTCTCGGCCTCGGACATCAGGCGGTAGAGGTTGCCCGCCTGGACGAAGTCGTTGTCCTCGGCGTGCGAGGGCGCCTCGTGGTTGCCGGTGGCCCCGGTGACCGGGGTCGGCTGCCACAGCGGGCGGTTCGTCTGGAAGGGGCCGCCGAAGCTGTTGGGCTCGTAGTTCTTCGCGCCCTTGTGCCGGCCGTCGTAGAGGAAGCCGTCCCGCGAGTTGGTGCGCGCCTCGGTGGCGTGCGGGCGGTTCACCGGCAGGTGGTCGGCGTTGATGCCGACGCGGTAGCGGTGGGCGTCGCCGTAGGCGAAGAGCCGGCCCTGGAGCATCTTGTCGGGGGACGGACCGATGCCCGGCACGAAGTGCGCCGGCGAGAAGATCGACTGCTCGACCTCGGCGAAGACGTTCTCGGGGTTGCGGTTGAGCTCCAGCTTGCCGATCTCGATCGGCGGGTAGTCCTCGTGCGGCCACACCTTGGTGAGGTCGAAGGGGTTGAAGCGGTAGGTGGCCGCCTCGTCCGCCGGCATGATCTGCACCTGCACGGTCCAGCTGGGGAAGTCGCCGCGCTCGATGGCCTCGCGCAGGTCGCGCTGGTGGCTGTCGGGGTCCTCGCCCGCGAGCGTGTTGGCCTCGCCCTGGGTGAGGTTCTTGATGCCCTGGTCGGTCTTGAAGTGGTACTTGACCCAGAAGACCTCGCCGGCCTCGTTGCTCCACTGGTAGGTGTGCGAGCCGTAGCCGTTCATGTGGCGGTACGAGGCGGGGATGCCGCGGTCGCCGAACAGCCAGGTCACCTGGTGGGTGGACTCCGGCGACAGGCCCCAGAAGTCCCAGACGTTGTCCGCCTCCTGCGAGCCGGTGTACGGGTCGCGCTTCTGGGTGTGGATGAAGTCGGGGAACTTGATGGCGTCCTTGATGAAGAACACCGGGGTGTTGTTGCCGACGAGGTCGTAGTTGCCCTCTTCGGTGTAGAACTTCAGCGCGAAGCCCCGGGGGTCGCGCACCGCGTCGGGCGAGCCCAGGTTGCCGGCGACGGTGGAGAAGCGCAGGAACGTCTCGGTCTGCTTGCCGACCTCGGAGAGGAACGCCGCCCGGGTCCAGCGGGTGACGTCGGCGGTGACGGTGAAGGTGCCGTAGGCGCCGGCGCCGCGGGCGTGCACGACGCGCTCCGGGATCCGCTCGCGGTTGAAGTGCGCGAGCTTCTCCAGCAGCAGCTGGTCCTGGATCAGCATGGGGCCGCCGAGGCCCGCGGTCTCGCTGTTCTGGTTGTCCGCGACCGGAGCACCGGACTCCGTGGTGAGCGGGCCCGTCACCGTTGCCGCCTCGCCGTTCGTCGACACGCGTACGCCTCCGTCGTCAGATCGTCTTCTGCCGGCCCGTCGGCCGGTTTCCCTTGGCCTGGACCGAGATCGATCCTACATTGGACTGTGTCTAAGTCAAGATGCAGACAACACAAATATGGATTCCATGCGTGGACAAGGGCCGCTGCTACGCTGGCTCTATCTGACTGATGGGTGAATGGCATGAGTGACCTGCTGGAACGGCTCCGGGGACGTGGCTGGCGGCTGACCGCGCAGCGGCGCGTCGTCGCCGAAGTGCTCGACGGGGACCACGTGCACTACACCGCCGACGAAGTGCACGCCAAGGCGACCGAGCTGCTGCCGGAGATCTCCCGCGCGACGGTCTACAACACGCTGGGCGAGCTGGTCTCGCTGGGCGAGGTCCTGGAGGTGAGCACGGACGGTCGCGCCAAGCGCTACGACCCGAACGCCCACCACGCCCACCAGCACCTGGTGTGCTCCCGGTGCGGCACGATCCGCGACGTCCACCCCTCGGGCGACCTGCTGGCCGACCTGCCGACCGAGGAGCGCTACGGCTTCCGGCTCTCGACGGTCGAGGTCACCTACCGCGGCGTGTGCCCGAACTGCTCGGCGGCATGACAAAAGGCCCGGATCCTCAAGGATCCGGGCCTTCCGTTTCAGTAGCGGGGACAGGATTTGAACC
>KL569522.1:8838-9492 GCA_000715685.1 Streptomyces lilacinus | reverse complement strand
TCGTTGACCCCACCTTAACCCGTCCGTGACCGTCCGCGCAAATGCCTTTACAAGGCCGCTTACGCGGAGAGCTCCTGCTGCAGCGCGTCCCGCAGCCGGGCGGCCCGCTCGGCGACCTCGGCCGGGCCCAGCTCGACCGCCCGCGCACACCACTGCTGACCCGCGGACAGGTCGCCGCGCCGGGCCGCGAGCAGGGCGAGCCGCAGGGCCGCCCGGCCGTGCCCGGCCTCCGCGGCCCGGGTCCACCACATCGCCGCCTCCGGCTCGCTGCCCTCCCGGGCCAGCAGCAGCCCCAGGTTGAAGGCGCCGTTGCGGCTGCCCGCCTGGGCGGCCTCCCGGTACCAGTGGGCGGCTCCGACCACGTCGCCCCGCTCGGCGACCAGCATGCCCAGGCGCACCTGGGCGCGCCGGTGGCCCTGGCGGGCGGCGCGCTCGTACCACTGCTCGCACTCGCAGCGGGTGTCGTCGTCGCGGTCGAGCAGCGCGCCCAGCCGGAAGGCCGCCTCCGCGCCGCCGCCCCGGACGGCGACCCGCAGATGGCGCTCGGCCTCCTCTACGTTGTCCGCGCCGCCGTCGCGCAGCAGCGCCATGGCGACCTGCAGGGCCGCGTCCGTGTGCCCGGCGGCGGCGGCGCGCTCGTACCACTCGAGGGCC
>KL569522.1:8074-8593 GCA_000715685.1 Streptomyces lilacinus | reverse complement strand
CGTAGAGGATGCCCAGGTTGAACGCCGCGTCGACGCTGCCGGCCTCGGCGGCCTTGGAGAACCACGGCTCGGCCCCCGCCGCGTCGCCGCCCTGCAGCAGGAGGACGGCCAGGGCGTTGGCGGCCTCCTTGTGCCCGGCGTAGGCGGCGCGGCGGTACCACTGCTCGGCCTGGGCGTTGCGGCCCTGCTCGGCGCAGAGCAGGCCGAGGTTGTAGGCGCCGTTGATGTCGCCGGCGTCCAGGGCCGCGCGGTACCAGCGCTCGGCCTGCTGGGACTCGCCGCGGTCGGCGTGCAGGGCGCCCAGGGCGTTGGCGGCGTTGCCGTCGCCCTCCTGGGCGGCGCGGCGCCACCACACGGCGGCGCTGTCGCCGTCCCCGGCGTCGCGCAGCAGGAAGCCCAGGGCGCAGGCGGCGCGCGGCTCGCCGTCCTTGGCGGAGGTCAGGTACCAGCGGGCGGCCTCCTGGGTCTCGCCGCGGGCCTCCAGCAGCGTGCCCAGGTGCAGGGCCTGTCTCTTATACA
>KL569522.1:7551-7885 GCA_000715685.1 Streptomyces lilacinus | reverse complement strand
GTATAAGAGACAGGTCCTGGCGGCCGCTCGCGGCGGCGGCGCGCAGCTCGCGCACGGAGGTGTCGCCGCCGCCGGCGGAGATCCGGCGGCCGCCCGTGGTGGGGCCGAGGGACGCGCCGAGGCCGGCGGGGAGGCCGCCGGACAGGGCGTTGGCCCCCGGCGCGCGACCGTCGAGTATCCGGGCCAGGCGGTAGGCGGCCTCGCGGTGGCCGCGCTCGGCGGCGGAGCGGAACCAGCGCTCGGCGCCCACGTCGCTGCGGTGCTCCAGCAGGTCGGCGAGGGCGTACGCGCCCAGGGCGTGCCCGGACTCGGCGGACTGCCGCAGCCAGTACTC
>KL569522.1:6593-7254 GCA_000715685.1 Streptomyces lilacinus | reverse complement strand
CCAGGAGGCGGCCTCGTCGGCGTAGCCGCGCTGGTGCAGCAGGACGCCGAGGTTGTTGGCGGCGGAGCGGTCGCCGGAGGCGGTGGCGGCGCGCAGGTGGCGCTCGGCGCCGTCGAGGTCGCCGCGGCGCAGCAGCAGGGCGCCGAGCATGCTCAGGGATGCGGGGTCCCCGCTCTCGGCGGCGCGGCGGCGGGCCGTCTCCAGCTCCAGGTCGGCCGGTTCGGTGGGGCAGCCGGTGTCCGAGGACGCCGGCTCCTGCGCGTGCCGGGGCGCGGTCTCCCCCGGGTCGTACGACGACGGGTCATGGTCGTCCTGGTCGCTCCCGTTGCCGGGAGCCCCTACAAGCCGACGTGTTTCCAACAGCCTCGCCTTGTCCCCCATAAGTCCCATCGTCGCACTCCCGCAACCTGCGTACACCTGGAATGCCGCAGCCAGTGAGGTCACTTCAGCGTTTTGTCGACTTCCCGACTTCCCGACACGGCGGTGCCCCAAACTCTAATCAAAACCCCCGCACACAACCCGCACAGACCGCGCGTGGCGGGCATCGGAAGCCGGCTTCCGCCCAACGGCCCGGCGTACGGGGGTCGGTGGGCGGCCGCACCCGCCGCCCAGCACGTACGACAAGGCCCGGAGTCCGAGAACTCCGGGCCTTGTCTTTGAG
>KL569522.1:3661-6365 GCA_000715685.1 Streptomyces lilacinus | reverse complement strand
CTCCACCCCGCGCCGTTGTGGAACAACCGTACCACGGTGACGACCGGCCCCGGGCGGGCGAGCCGGCCCGGGGGCCGGCCCGCCGCACCCGGGCGGCGTCTAGCTGCCGGGCTTGGGCGCGCGGGCGCCCGCGGTCTCCTCGGCCTTGGCAAGCCGGTCGAGCGCGGCCTTCAGGTCCTCCTGGGCCTTGCCGTAGGCCGCCCAGTCCTTCTTGTCGAGCGCCTTCTGGCCGGCCTCGAACGCGTCCTGGGCCGCCTTGACGGCTTCCTTGACGGTCGGGTTCTCCACCGGCGGCTTGGTCGTGCCCTCGGTCGGCGGCTGGGTGCCGGGCCTGGCGCCCTTCACCTCGAACACCGCGTCGAGCGCGGTGGCGAGATCGTCCTCGAAGGCCGTCTTGCCGCCGTAGGTGACCAATACCTTCTTCAAACGCGGGAAGTTGGAACCCGCACCCCGCACATAGACCGGCTCCACGTAGAGCAGCCCGTCGTCCAGCGGCACGGTCAGCAGATTTCCGTACTCGATCTCGGAATCGCCGCGCTTCAGAATATTGATCTTATTGGCGATCTCCGGATCGCCGTTGAACTTGCTCTGCACCTGCTGCGGGCCCGAAGTCGTCGTCTCCGACGGCAGCTTCAGAATTCTGATCTTTCCGTAACCGGCGCTCTTCGCGTCCGCGTCCACCGCCATGAAGGCACCGAGGTTCTCCCGGCTCTTCGGGGTGAACGTCGTCGTCAGCGAGAACGCCGGCTGCTGCTGACCCGGCATCTTCATGCTCAGGTAATACGGCGGAACGGCGTTGCCCGACTTGTTCGTCGGGTCGTCCGGCACCTGCCAGCGCTCGCTGCCCGTGTAGAACGTCCCCGGGTTGGTGACGTGGTAGCGGGTCAGCAGCTCCCGCTGGACCTTGAAGAGGTCCTGCGGGTACCGCAGGTGGTCCATGAGGTCGGCGCTGATGGCGCTCTTCGCCTTCACCGTGCCGGGGAAGGCCTTCATCCACGTCTTCAGCACCGGGTCCTTGGTGTCCCACTGGTACAGCTTGACGGTGCCGTCGTAGGCGTCCACGGTCGCCTTGACGGAGTTGCGGATGTAGTTGACCTGGTTCTGCTGGGCCACCACGGCGCGCTGGCCGGTGGTGAGCGAGTCGGCGGTGGTGTCGCCGAGGGTGGTGCGGGAGGCGTACGGGTAGCCGTTGGTCGTGGTGTAGGCGTCCACGATCCACTGAATGCGCCCGTCGACCACGGCGGGGTAGGCGTCGCCGTCGATCGTCAGCCAGGGGGCCACCGATTCGACGCGCTCCTTGGGCGTGCGGTTGTACAGAATCCGCGAGCCGTCGCCGATGGCGCCCGAATACAGGATCTGCGGCTCACCGAAGGCCACGGCGTACGCCGCGCGGTTGACCGGGTTCGCGAGGCTGACGCCGCTCCTGCCCTCGTAGCTGTAGCTCTTCTCGCCCTTGTCGCCGGAGTAGTCCAGCTCCTTCTGCGGGCCGCCGACGATCGAGTACTGCGTCGTCTTCTCGCCGTAATACACCCGCTGCTCGTACGTGCCGAGCTTGCCCTTGGTGGGCAGGTTCTCCTCGGTGAAGGCGGGGTCGCCCTCGCCGACGGCCGTGGTGCCCTTGGCGGTGATGGCGCCGTAGCCGTGGGTGTACTTGAAGTGGTCGTTGATCCAGTTGCGCTCGGGAATGCCGTTGATGTTGAGCTCGCGCAGACCGATGACCGTGTCCTGTTCCTTGCCGTCGACCTTGTAGCGGTCGACGTCCAGGGTGGACGGGAACTGGTAGTACCCCTTCACCTGCTGCAGCTGCTGGAACGTGGGAGAGACGATGTTCGGGTCGAGCAGACGGATGCTTGCCGTGGAGTCCGCGGCGGCGCGCAGCTTCTGCTTGTCCTTGCCCTCCAGCTCGCTCTTGCCCGCGTAGTCCTTCACCTCGGCGCCGTCGATGCCGTAGGCCTCGCGCGTGGCGGCGATGTTCTTCTTGATGTACGGCGCTTCCTTGGCCTGCTCATTGGGCTGGACCTGGAACTTCTGCACGATCGCGGGGTAGAGCCCGCCGATCAGCACCGCCGAGAGCACCATCAGGCCGAAGCCGATCACCGGCAGCTGCCAGGTGCGCCGCCACAGCGTCGCGAAGAAGAGCACCGCGCAGATCAGCGCGATGATGAAGAGGATCGTCTTGGCCGGCAGGTAGGCGTTGGCGTCCACGTACCGCAGACCCGTCCAGCCGTCGGTCGACTTCAGGCCGCTGGACTTCACCGCCAGCCCGTACCGGTCCAGCCAGTACGCCACGGCCTTGAGCATCACGAAGAGGCCGAGCAGGACGGACAGATGGCCCGTCGCCGCGGCCGTGGCCCGCCCGCCGGGGCTGGTGAGCCGCAGACCGCCGTAGAGGTAGTGCACCAGCGCGGCGGCGATCAGCGACAGCACGGCCGCCGCGAAGCCGAAGCTCAGCAGGAAGCGGTACCACGGCAGGTCGAAGGTGTAGAAGGAGATGTCCTTGTGGAACTGCGGGTCCGTCTGCCCGAAGGGCACGCCGTTGACCCACTGCAGCCACGTGCGCCACTGGCCCGCGGCGGACGCGCCCGCGACCAGGCCGACCAGCGCGGTGATCGCCAGCAGCACCCACTTCTTGTAGGGGGCGATGCTCATCCGGTACCGGTCGAGGCTCTGCTGCTCCACCGACATCGCGCTCAGCGGCGGGCGC
>KL569522.1:2804-3369 GCA_000715685.1 Streptomyces lilacinus | reverse complement strand
CCCCAGCCGGTGCGCCAGCCAGATGTTCGTCCCCACGGCCAGCGCCATCAGCACGCCGAAGACGGCGAAGAGGCCGATCTTGGTGCCGAGCGTGGTGGTGAAGACCGAGGAGTAGTGCACCGACCGGTACCAGAGCCAGTCGGTCCAGAACCCGGCGAACATGACGAAGAGCATGGCCAGCCCGGCCAGTACGCCCAAGGTCATCAGCAGGGTCCGGACACGCCGGGACGGTCGGCCGACTCTGATCCGTGGCCCTGTCGGGCCTCCGCCGCGGTCCGGCATCTGGAAAGCCAAGGTGCGCACCTCGAAGTTCGCTGTCGATGGAGCTTGTCGATCAGGCCCAGGTGATAGTAGGACCCACTGTGGCAACTTACCGAGGCTTTACTCGGTTCCCGTTTTCGGCCTCTGTCAGGGCACGATATTGACCATGTCCAGCAATACCGGTTCGAACCTTCCCGGCTCCCAGGAGCCCGGCACCCCCATGGCGGCCAGTCCACTGACCCGCGCCGTCCTCGAGATCGACGAGTACACGGCAGGCCTCGGCTGGGACCAGCCGGCCCGGCTG
>KL569522.1:0-2543 GCA_000715685.1 Streptomyces lilacinus | reverse complement strand
ATCAGAGATGTGTATAAGAGACAACTCGTCGACACCGCCAGGCTGCGGGCCCAGGAGCCCGGCCTGGCCGACCAGCTCGGCCTCGGCGACGAGGCCGCGGCCACCGCCTCCTACACCCCCGTCGAGCAGGAGGAGCTGCCGCGCGGCACGGCGCTCGACGAGTTCCTCGGCACGATCGCCTGGCCGGACGCGGTCGTGGGCTGCGCCCTGACCGTGGAGCGGCTGATGCTGCCGCCGTCCGCCGAGGCGTCGGTGCCCCACAACCTCAGCGAGAAGCAGCTCGCCGCCTGGGTCGCCAAGCACCCGGACCGCCAGGAGGTCCGGATGACGGTCGCGGTGCTGCGCGACGGCGCCCGCGAGTCGGCCCTGCGGCTGCGCGAGAAGGACTCGCCGAAGGAGGTCCTCACCGGCGCCGACCTGGTGCCGGGTCTGGCCGACGCCCTGGCGGCCACCTTCGCCGAGTGACGTTCCGCCCGTGACGCCGTCAGCCTGCCGTGCAACGCGGCAGGCCGGCGGTGTCCCCCTTGCGGAGCTTCTCGAGGGACTGCAGCGCGTCCTTGATGGTGTCGACCTTGATCAGGGTGAGGCCCGACGGGGTGTCCTTCGCGGCGGCCGCGCAGTTGTCCTTCGGGGTGAGGAAGTAGCGGGCGCCCTTCGAGCGGGCCCCGACCGTCTTCATCTCGACACCGCCGATCGGGCCGACCTTGCCGTCGTCGTCGATCGTGCCCGTGCCGGCGACGAACTTGCCGCCCGTGAGGTCCTCCGGCGTGAGCTTGTCGACTATCCCGAGCGCGAACATCAGCCCGGCGCTCGGCCCGCCGACGTCCGCCAGCTTGATGTTGATCGTGAACGGGAAGGTGTGGTCCGTACCCGCCTGGATGCCGACGATCGCCCGGCCGCCGTCGGGCGCCTTGCCCGTGACGAGCGTGACGGTGTCCTCGACCTTCGGCTGCCGCTTCTCCTTCTCGGCCGCGGCCGCCTCCTTGGCGGGAACGATCAGGAAGCTCACCTTCTCGCCCGGCTTGTGCTTCGTGACCAGCTTCGCCACGTCCTCGGGCTGCTTGATCTCCGTGCCGTCGACGGACTTGATCATGTCGCCGGCGTGCAGCGCGCCCTCCGCCGGGCTGCCCTTGACCACGGACGACACCACGACGCGCGTGCCGACCGGGATCTTCAGCTCCTTCAGCGCCGCGACCTTGGCGCTCTCCTGGGACTGGCTGAACTCCTCCGCCGTCTCCTGGTTCAGCTCGTCGGGGGACTTGTCGTCCGGGTACAGCGTGCTGTGCGGGACGACGAGATTGTCGTGCGCCAGCCAGCCGTAGACGGCCTCCACCAGATTCATCCGGTACTGCGAGCCCGTGACGCGGACCGTCGTCATGTTGAGATGACCGGTGGTCGGGTACGTCTGGTGCCCGGAGATCTGGAGCACCGGCTCGCCGCCGTGCTCACCGAGAGTGTTGACCGTGGGGCCCGGGGACATCTCGGAGTAGGGCACGGGGATCAGCACACCTGCGCAGAGCAGCGCGATCAGCATCAGGAGGGAGGCGAGCATCGTCGCGGTGCGGCGGGGCATGGAACGACAGTACGGGACGGGTCCGACAGTCCACTTCCGGGGCGGTCCGTCCGGGGCGGATACGGGCCCCTCCGCCTAGCTCGCCGAGCCGGAACCGGACTCGGTGCGTTCCATCGCTTCCCGGAACTTTGCATAACCGGCCAGTTCCGCGACATCTCCGGTCTTGCGGTTCCGGGCCGCCCAGCTTCCCCAGAGGGCCGCGGCGACAGCCGCCACCACGGGAATCAGCAACCAAGCGAGCGCCGCCATGCCGGCCTCCGACCCCTTACGCATGCGCAATTGAAGTGATGAGCAGATTAGTCGTCTTCCGTCTCAACGCTTACGCCGGGGGGCCGGTTACGCAACCAGGCGCGACCCATCCGTGGGCGACTTTGGCGCCGATTGCGCCACTCAGGCCCCCACCCACTCCTCGGTTCCGTCCGCAAACTGCTGGTGCTTCCAGATCGGCACCTCCCGCTTGAGGTCGTCGATCAGGCGCCGGCATGCCGCGAACGCCTCCGCCCGGTGCGGGCAGGAGACGGCCACCACGACCGCCAGGTCGCCGACGGCGAGCTCGCCCACGCGGTGCACGGCGGCCAGGGCCCGTACGGGGAAGTCGGCCGCGACCTTCTCCGCGACCCGGCGCAGCTCCGCCTCGGCGGTGGGGTGGGCGGAGTAGCCGAGCCCGGTGACGTCCGCGCCGGAGTCGTGGTCGCGGACGGTGCCCACGAAGAGCGCGGTGCCGCCGGCCGCGGGGTCGCCGACCGCCGCGAAGACCTCGTCCAGCGACAGCGGGGTGTCCCTGACGGCGAGGAGGCGGACGGGGTCCGGGGCGGCGAGCTCGCCGGGGTGATCATGGGTGGGCGCCATGCGGTCCATCGTACGAACGACCGCGCGCCCTTCCTACCGTCGTACGGACGCCGTCGGGCCGCTGCGGCGTCTCCAGGGGCCCGTACGGCCCCTGTGCCCGCCCGTTGGCCGCCCCCTGGCC
>KL569521.1:24877-26269 GCA_000715685.1 Streptomyces lilacinus | reverse complement strand
CAGGCGCTGGCGTCCCACCCGTGCCCGAGCAGCACCCGGTCGCCGGGGCGACCGGCGGCGTGCGCGCGGATCCGCCCGAGCGCCTCGGCGAGGGTGGGCACGCCGGTGAGGTCGAGGCCGGTGAGCGCGAGCCCGGTGGCGGTGGTGTGGACGTGCGCGTCGGTGAACGCGGGGGTGACGAGGGCGCCCTCGAGGTGGACGATCTCGTCGACCCCGTCGGCGAAGGAGTCCGCGGCCCCTTCGGAGCCGACCCAGGCGACGTGGCCGCCCTCCACGACCATCGCGGTGGCGAAGGGATCGGCGGGACTGTGCACGTCGCCGCCGCGCAGGAGGACGGTTCGCGGTTCGCTGCTCATGGGGTCATTCTCCTCAGTCGCGCCCCTTCCCGTTTCCCGGGGCTCCGCCCCGGGCCCCCGAGGGAACCCCGCTCACCCCACCCGCGGCGGTCGCGCCTCGTACGGCGTCGACAGCACGATCGTCGTCCGCGTGGACACCCCCGCCAACGACCGGATCCGCGCCAGCAGATGCTCGAGCTCCAGCGGCGTCGCCACCCGCACCTTGAGGATGTAGTTCTCGTCGCCGGCCACGCTGTGGCACGCCTCGATCTCGGGAATCTCCGCCAACCGGTCCGCGATGTCGTCGGGAGCGCTGGGATCGAAGGGCTTCACCGAGATGAACGCGGTCAGCGGCAGCCCGACCGCCTCGGGGTCGACGACGGCGGCGTAGCCGCGGATGACGCCCCGCTGTTCGAGCCGGCGCACGCGCTGGTGCACCGCCGAGGTGGACAGGCCCGTGGCCTTCCCCAGGTCGGTGTAGCTCATCCGCCCGTCCTTGACGAGCAGTTCCACGATCTCTTTGTCCAACTCCTCCACGCGGATCAACCTACTGTGTCCCGGCGTGCCCGGCACAGTCGGCGGCGCCGCAGGCGCAGATCACATGTGACCAACGCCACAGGTATGCACCCGTGTCCTCCCGGGCGCGGCGATTACGCCACACCGCCGGCGGGAAGTGCTTGGTGTGGCCGAGGCCGAGGTGCCTCGCCGGCCCATCCGAGGGGGAAAACACTATGCCCAGCCTGGACCGCCTGGAACGCCCGGAGCGCCTGGACATCGAGGGCGACGGCGACGGCGCCCTGTACGAGGAGACCTACGAGATGTTCCGGGTGACCTGCCCGGACTGCGCGCGCCCCATCGCGCTCCTCGCCGACGAGGACGTGCTGCCGGAGCACGCGCTGTGCCCGTCTCCGTGGAACCCGTTCGGGCTCACGGTCTGCCCCGGCTCGGGGCGCGGTGTGGAGGAGGCCGCTCCGGCCGACGAGTCGTCGGGTGCCCAGGGGCTGGACGCGGCACTGCTCCTGACGCTGCCGGAGAGCCTGGACGGGCGGACGCAGCC
>KL569521.1:23368-24606 GCA_000715685.1 Streptomyces lilacinus | reverse complement strand
GCTCCTGACGCTGCCGGAGAGCCTGGACTGGCGGACGCAGCCGTTCTCGCACATCGGCGGCCCGGGCTCGCGCCCGCTGCGCGTCCCGAGCCCCTTCCGGCCCGCTCCTCAAGGATCATGACGGCGGGTCGGCTGTTACCGTCGGGGTCTCGCCCGATGTGAGGCGACCGGCCGACCCGAGGAGTTCATGTGCTGCCGACCGTCCTGAACTGCCCGCGCTGCGGAGCCGCCGCCGAGGACTTCTCGGGGTGCCCGGCGTGCCGGGCGGAGGGCATCGGCGCCAATCCCGTACCGCCGCTCGCGGATCTGTCCGGGCTGTCCCTCGCGGACTGCCCGGGCGGCCCGTGGGGCTGGCCCGCGGCCCTGTCCGCCCCCGTGACCCGGCCGGTCACGCTCGGCGAGGGCAACACCCCCACGTTCGTCCTGCCCGAGGTGGACGGCCTCTGGCTGAAGAACGAGGGCGCCAACCCGACCGGTTCGCACAAGGACCGGGCGATGGCGGTGGGCGTCGCCGCGGCGCTGGCCGCCGGCGCGGACACCGTGACGGCGGCCTCGTCGGGCAACGCCGGTGCCGCGGCGGCCGCGTACGCCGCCCGCGCCGGGCTGCGGTGCGTGGTGTTCACCACGGACCGGGTGCCCGAGCCGCTGCGGGCGCAGATCGACGCGCTGGGCGCGGTGCGCGTCGTCCGGGACGGCAACGCCGCCCGCAACGCCGCGATGGCCGAGGCGGTCGAGCGCTTCGGCTGGTACCCGCTGACCAGCTACACCTCCCCCGCGCCGGGCGGCAACGCCTACGCGAACGAGGGCTACAAGTCCGTGGCGTACGAACTCGCCCGGGACTTCGACGGCTTCCGCGCCGGCGCCGGGACGGTGGTGGTGCCCACGTGCCGGGCCGACCTCCTCTCCGGCATCGCCCGCGGCTTCCGCGAGCTGCGCGCGGCCGGGCTGGTGGAGCGCACGCCCCGGCTCGTGGTGGCCGAGCCCACGGCCGCGGCGCCGTTCACGGCGGCGCTGGCGCTCGCCGAACGGTCCCGGCAGGAGCGGGTGTCGGTGGTGCCCGAGCCCTCCCCCGCCTTCTCGCTCGGCGAGAGCCGCCCGGTCTGGCAGGGCCTGGACGCCCTGTGGGGCGCCGACGGCGCGGCGGTCGCGGTGTCCACGGAGGAGTTCATGGCCGAGCACCGGTCGCTGGGCGAGCGGGGCGTCTTCCTGGAGCCGTCGTCCTGTCTCTTATACACATC
>KL569521.1:22888-23064 GCA_000715685.1 Streptomyces lilacinus | reverse complement strand
ATGTGTATAAGAGACAGCGGCGGCGACGGACCGGTGATCGCGATCGCCACGGCGACGGGCCTGAAGGACACGGCGAGCGCCGCCCGCCCCGAGCCGGCCGAGGACCGCGTACCGGAGCTGGCGAAGCTGACGGCTTAGACCTTCCGGGGCTCCGCCCCGGACCCCGGTCCTCAAAC
>KL569521.1:21602-22582 GCA_000715685.1 Streptomyces lilacinus | reverse complement strand
GTCCTCAAACGCCGGACGGGCTGAATTCAGTCCGCCCGGCGTTCACCGTCAGCGGGACTCGGGCCCGGCCACGTGCCGGGCGACGACCATCCGCTGGATCTGGTTCGTGCCCTCGACGATCTGCAGGACCTTCGCCTCGCGCATGTACCGCTCGGCCGGGAAGTCGGCCGTGTAGCCGTACCCGCCCATGAGCTGGACGGCGTCCGTCGTCACCCGCATCCCGACGTCCGTGCAGAAGAGCTTGGCCATCGCGGCCTGCTTGGCGAACGGCTTGCCCGCATCGCGCAGCCGCGCGGCGGCGAGGTACAGCGACCGGCCGGCCTCGATCTGCGTGGCCATGTCCGCGATCATGAACCGCAGTCCCTGGAAGTCGGCGAGCGGCCGGCCGAACTGGCGCCGCTCGGCGACGAAGGTCAGCGCCTCGTCGAGCGCGGCCTGGGCGACGCCGATGGCGCAGGCGGCGATGCCGAGGCGGCCGGAGTCCAGGGCGGACAGGGCGATGGCGAAGCCCTGGCCCTCCTCCCCGAGGCGCCGGGCGTCGGGGACCTGGACGCCGTCGAAGTGCAGCTGGGCGGTGGGCGAGCCCTTCATGCCCATCTTGCGCTCGGGCGCCGCGGCCGTGAGGCCCGGGGCGTCGCCGGGCACGAGGAAGGCCGTGATGCCGTGGGCGCCCTCGCCCCCGGTGCGGGCCAGCACGGTGTAGAAGTCGGCGACGCCGCCGTGGGTGATCCAGGCCTTGGTGCCCTCGAGGGTCCAGGTGTCGCCGTCGCGGGTGGCGCGGGTGCGCAGGGAGGCGGCGTCGGAGCACAGGCAGTAGGCGCCCAGCAGCCGGCCGCCGAGCATGGCGGGCAGGTGCTCCCGCTGCTGCTCCTTGGTGCCGTAGCCGGCGAGCGCGTGGCAGGCGAGGGTGTGGACGCTGACGCCGAGCCCGACCGTGAGGCTGTCTCTTATACACATCTCTGAGCGGGCTGGCAAGGCAG
>KL569521.1:20717-21322 GCA_000715685.1 Streptomyces lilacinus | reverse complement strand
ATGTGTATAAGAGACAGGACGAGAGCAGGTCGAAGATTTCGCGGGGGAAGTGCCCGGCGTCCTCCTGCTCGGCCGCGGTGGGCTTGATCTCCCGCTGCACCAGGTCCCGCACGAGCGAGATCAGGTCGCGGGCCTCCTCGGTGGGCAGCTGACGCTCCACCGGCTGCGGGCCGTGATCGGTCATGACGGCGGCTCTCCTCCCTGTCGGGCGCTGCGGCGACGCGCGCGCGGAGGGTGTCGGCGGCGCCGCCGTGGATGCCCAGCCCATGGTCCCGCGCCGGGTCGCGGAATCGCGTGACCTGCGGCTGTGGCGGGTTGGAGTATGCCCGATCGAAGGCGCGGCGTCACGGGGTGAACGATCATGAAGCGTTCCCGCGCGATCGAGGGCTGCCGCTCGGCGCGAGGTTTGGTCCGAACCATTGACCGTATTGGTCTAGTCCTTCTACGGTTTCCCCACTGTTCAACGCGTCCATGCCAAACCCCTGGCACGACGCCGGTCACCCCCCAGCACTCTCCCTCACCCACCGAGGAGAACCATGCCCGGACCGTACGGACACCGCCCCCGCCGCCGCCTCGGCGGCCTGCTCACCGCCGCTGCTGTCTCT
>KL569521.1:18232-20451 GCA_000715685.1 Streptomyces lilacinus | reverse complement strand
CCCTCTCCGCGAGCCCCGCGGGCGCCGACACCCCCGACGAGGACACCGCCGCCGGCCACCGCGTCGTCGGCTACTTCACCAACTGGGGCGTCTACGAGCGCAATTACCACGTCAAGGACATCGAGACCTCCGGCTCGGCGGCCAAACTCACCCACATCAACTACGCCTTCGGCAACGTCACCGGCGGCAAGTGCGCGATCGGCGACGCCTACGCCGACTACGACAAGTACTACGACGCCGCCGGCAGCGTCGACGGCAAGGCCGACACCTGGGACAACGGCGCCCTGCGCGGCAACTTCAACCAGCTGCGCAAGCTCAAGAAGATGCACCCGGGCCTGAAGGTGGTCTGGTCCTTCGGCGGTTGGACCTGGTCCGGCGGCTTCGGCGAGGCCGCGAAGAACCCCACCGCCTTCGCCGAGTCCTGTTACGGCCTGGTCAAGGACCCGCGCTGGGCCGACGTCTTCGACGGCATCGACATCGACTGGGAGTACCCCAACGCCTGCGGCCTGACCTGCGACACCAGCGGCCGCACCGCCTTCCGCGACGTGATGGCGGCCCTGCGCGCGAAGTTCGGCGGCCAGAGCCTGGTGACGGCCGCGATCACCGCGGACGCCTCCGCCGGCGGCAAGATCGACGCCGTCGACTACGCGGGCGCCGCGCGCTACGTCGACTGGTACAACCCCATGACGTACGACTACTTCGGCGCCTGGGAGGCGAAGGGCCCCACGGCCCCGCACTCGCCGCTCACCTCCTACACCGGCATCCCCAAGTCCGGCTTCGACACCGACGCCACCATCCAGAAGCTCAAGTCCCTCGGCATACCCTCCTCCAAGCTCCTGCTGGGCCTCGGCTTCTACGGCCGCGGCTGGACCGGCGTCACCCAGTCCACCCCCGGCGGCACGGCCACGGGCCCGGCCAAGGGCACGTACGAGAGCGGCTTCGAGGACTACCGCGTCCTCAAGACCACGTGCCCCGCCAACGGCACGGTGGGCGGCACCGCCTACGCCAAGTGCGGCAGCGACTGGTGGAGTTACGACACCCCCTCGACGATCGCCGGCAAGATGGCCTACAAGAACCGCCAGAACCTGGGCGGCACGTTCTTCTGGGAACTCAGCGGCGACACCGCGAACGGTGAGCTGATCAAGTCGATCAACTGACGCGGAGCGCGGGACCGGGTCGCCCCGGCCGACTACGCTGGGGCGACCCGCGCACGCAGAGGAGCCGTCGCCATGACCGTCCCGCTCGACCTGGCCTTCTTCCGCCGCTTCGTGGACCGCGCCACCCGCGTCGTCGTCGCCGAGGCCGCCCACCTGACCGAGCTCGACGCGGCCATCGGCGACGCGGACCACGGTGCCAACCTCAAGCGCGGCTTCACCTCGGCGGCCGGGGTCCTGGAGGGGCCGGCCACGCCCGGTGCGCTGCTCACCGCCGTCGGCGTGCATCTGACCAACACCGTCGGCGGCGCGTCCGGCCCGCTGTTCGGGACGGTGCTGCGCCGCATGGGCAAGGTGCTCGGCGAGGACCCCGTCGTCGCGCCGGGGACGCTCGGCCGGGCGCTGGCGGCGGCCGTGGCGAGCGTGCGGCGGCTCGGGGACTCCGCGCCCGGCGACAAGACGATGGTCGACGCGCTGCAGCCGGCCGCCGACGCGTATGCCGAGGCCCTCGCCGGGGCGGACGTGGTCGGCGCCCTCGACGCCGCGGCGCGGGCGGCCCGCGCCGGGGCGGAGGCGACCATTCCGTTGCGGGCGCGGCGCGGGCGGGCCAGCTATCTCGGCGAGCGCAGCGTCGGCCACGAGGACCCGGGGGCCGCCTCCTCCGCGCTGCTGGTCACGGCGCTGTACGAGGCCACGGACCCCCACCTGTGCGCCGCCGCCCCCGAGGCGGAGACCCGGGTCGAGGCGGTGGCCGCGCCCGAGCCGGTCGGGCGGGTGGGCGTGGTGCTGGTCTCGCACAGCCGCGAGGTGGCCGAGTCGACCGCCGCCCTGGCCGGCGCGCTGGTGGGCGCCGGCACCCCTGCACCGGTGGCGACCGCGGGCGGACTGCCGGACGGGACGATCGGCACCAGCGCCGACCTGGTCCGCCGGGCGGCCGCCGAGGTGAACGAGGGCGCCGGCGTGGTGGTGCTGTGCGACATGGGCAGCGCGGTCCTCACCGTCAAGGCGCTCCTGGACGGCAAGGAGCTCGAGGGCGCGCGCATCGCGGACGCCCCCTTCGTCGAG
>KL569521.1:12625-17970 GCA_000715685.1 Streptomyces lilacinus | reverse complement strand
GTGACGGCTTCCGCCGGCGGCGACCTCGACGCGGTCCTCGCGGCGACGGACGACGCCCGGACGTACCGCAAGCTCTGACCTCCCGCGGCGGAGGAAGACCGCCGCCGAAAACAGCCCCCCGACACGACGGGCCGGCGCCGGGCAATCACGGCGAAAGTCTGGAATTGTCTACGCGTTCGCCCGTCGATGTCCTGTTTCGCCCGCGGAGGTCCTGCCCCGGTGTCGCGCACCACCACGATGTCGCGCGGAGTGCCCTTCGCCCTCGTCCTGACCTATCTCGCGGCGATCGTCGTCATCGACCTCATGACGCCGGCCTACTTGCGGCTGGACGTGTACGCCGCCCTCGCGCCGGTCACCGCCGCCGCGATCTGCACGTACCGGCAGACGGTGTTCATCGGCGTCGTCGACTTCTGCCTGATGGCCGCCCACCACGGTGTGCTGCCCGGCGAGGCCTCGACCGTCAACCGGGTGGGCGCGGTGCTCGGCAACCTGCTCATCGTCGGCGCGGCCGTCGTCGTCGCCCGGCTGCGCCGCGACGGGGAGGCGCTGCTGGAGCGGGTGCGGGCCACCGGCGAGGCCGCGCAGCGGGCCCCTGCTGCGGCCGCTGCCGCTGCGCACGCAGAGCGTGGTCGTCGACGGCTTCTACGTCTCCTCCCAGCGCGAGGCGCTCGTGGGCGGCGACATCTACGAGGTCGTCGAGACCCCGTACGGCACCCGGGTGCTCATCGGCGACGTGCGCGGCAAGGGGCTCGGCACGCTCGGGGCGGGGGCGGCGGTGCTGACGGCGTTCCGGGAGGCGGCGTACCACCGGCGCGACCTGGAGAGCGGGGTGGTGGCCATGGAGGAGGGGCTGTTCCGCTACCACCGGTCGGCGGAGTACCAGGAGCGGACGCGGAACGCGCACGCGGCGGAGGAGTTCGTGACCGCGCTGGTCTTCGGGACGGAGGAGGACCCCATCGCCCGGGACGAGGCCCTCGGCCGGGTGCCGGTGGTCTTCGTCGACTGCGGGCACCCGCCGCCGTTCCTGATCGGCGCGGACGGCGGCGTGCGGGAGCTGGAACCGGCGGAGCCGGGGCTGCCGCTGGGCCTCGGCGAGCTGGTCCCGGAGCGGCGCTCCGCGCAGCGGATCGCGCTGCCGCCGGACTCCCGGGTGCTGGCCTGCACCGACGGGGTGACCGAGGCGCGCGCCCCGGACGGCGGCTTCTACCCGCTCGCCGAGCGGCTGGACGCCTGGGCCGCCCTGCCCACGCCCGAGCTGCTCGGCCGGCTGCGGGCCGACCTCGCCGCCCACACGGGCGGGCGGCTGCAGGACGACGTGGCGGTGCTGGTGGTGGAGCGCGCGCCCCGGGAGTGAACGGAAGGGGAATCAGCGGGTGTACAGCTCGAAGGCGACCCCGGCCCGGCCGCCGAAGCGCTCCGCGACGGCCGCCATGTTGCCCTGGAGGAACGTCCGGCAGTACGTCTCCGGGTCCTCGTCGGTGAGCGCCTCGATGTAGGTGCGGTGGCACAGCAGCGAGCGCACGCCCCGCTCGAAGCCGGCGCCCGCGTCCACGGCGTGCGTGGGGTGCGGGGAGCCGGCGACGGCCACGTACCGCACGCCGTTCCAGGGCTTGAGGCCGTCCTCGACGAGGTCGGGGAAGATCCAGCGGTTGCCGGCGTCGGCGACCGCGTCGAGCACGGCCCGGCCGAGGGCCCGGTGGTCGGGGGTGTTCCAGAAGCCGCCGGGCCAGGTGTCGTGGTGGTTGAGGGTCAGCACCAGCTCGGGCCGGTGCCGGCGGACGGCGGCCGCGATGTCGCGGCGCAGCGCGGTGCCGTACTCGATGATCCCGTCGGTGTGGCCCAGGAACTCCACGGCCGTCACCCCCACGGCCGCCGCGCTCGCCCGCTGCTCGGTCTCGCGCACGGCGGCGGCCTCGGCGGGCGCGAGGCCGTCGATGCCCGCCTCGCCGAAGGTGGCCAGCAGGTAGGCGCACGTGCGGCCGTCGTCGGTCCAGGTGGCGACGGCGGCGGAGGCGCCGTACTCGAGGTCGTCGGGGTGGGCGACGACCGCGAGGGCGCGTCGCCAGTCGGTGGGCATCTCGGTGAGCTGGTCCGCCATGGCTGCTGTCTCCTTCGCGGGTGCGTGCACGGGGGTGCGTTCACGGCAGTGCCCTCCGGGGCAGCGTAAGCGGGGGCCCGGTCGCGCGTTCACTCTTCTTCGCGACACGCGGGAACTGAGTGGACGTGCGATCCGACTATCTGGTTCCGGGCCCTGTCTGGTGGGCCCGTGTGGACGCGAGCTTCTGGAGTTACTGATGCGCCCTCGTGCGTGGTGCGGTGTACTGGCCGCTGTGGCCCTGTCGGCGACGGCCTGTGGCGGTGGCGGTGGGGGGAAGAAGGCCGACGACGCCGGCGAGGCGGCCGGCGCGCGGTCGGGCTTCCCCGTGAGCGTCGCGGACTGCATGGGCGCGAAGACGTCCTTCGACGCCGCGCCGCGTCGGATCGTGACCAGCAACGCGGCCGGCCTGGAGCTGCTGATGTGGCTCGGCGCGGGCGACAAGGTCGTCGGCACGGGCTTCCCGCCCGGCAAGGGCGCGCTGCCGCAGCAGTACACCGAGCAGGCGGCGAAGGTGCCGGCGCTCGGGAAGACCGTCATCCCGAAGGAGAAGCTGCTCGGCTCGGGCGCCGACCTGTACGTCGACTCGTTCTCCTCCATGAAGAACATGGGCAAGATGGGTGACGCCCCAACGGCCGAGGAGTTCAAGGCCGCCGGCATCAAGCACGTCTTCCTGAAGTCGACGGCCTGCGCGTCCATGAGCAAGGCCGCCCGGACGGACCTGTCCGGTGTCGAGGCCGACGTCGAGGAGCTCGGCAAGGTCACGGGCACCTCCGCCCGCGCCGCCGAGCTGGTCGCGGGCATGCGGAAGAAGACCGCCGAGGTCGGCGCCGCTCTGAAGGACGTGCCCGCCGACAAGCGGCCGACGTACTTCCTCTTCGACTACGACGCCGGCACCAAGCAGCCGATGGCGGTGTGCAACCGCCAGGTGGCCAACGCCGTGATCACCCTGGCCGGCGGGCGGAACGTCTTCGCCGACTGCGACGGCGACTTCAAGCCGGTCGGCTGGGAGGACGTCGTCGCCAAGAACCCCGACTGGATCCAGCTGGCGGTGCGCAACCGCGGCAGCCAGGAGGCGAACGACAAGGCGTTCGAGGAGGCCGCGGAGTTCCTGCGCACCTTCCCGGCGACCGCCGAGCTCAAGGCCGTCAAGGAGGGCCACTTCCTGCGGATCGGTTCCGAGCGCACCACCATCGGCGGGGTGCGCAGCGCGGACACCGTCCGCGAGATCGCGCACGTCCTGCACCCCGACCGGGTCAAGTAAGTGGCGACGCTCGCCACGGCACGCAAGGGCGGGGGCCGCGACGACGACCGGGAGCCGCGCGCACGGACCGTGCGCGCCGGCTGGGCCTGCCTCGCCCTGGCCGCCGCCCTGCTGGCGGCGCTGACCGCCTCGGTGTGCCTGGGCTCGACCCGGGTGCCGGTCTCGGACGTGTGGTCGGCGGTGGTGCGCGGCGTGAGCGGCGCGGAACCGGCGCCGGGCACCCAGGATCTGATCGTGTGGCGGCTGCGGGTGCCGCGCGCGCTGCTGGCGGCCGTGGTCGGGGCGGGCCTCGGCCTGGTCGGCACGGCCGTCCAGGCCCTGGTCCGCAATCCGCTCGCGGACCCCTACCTGCTGGGCATCTCCAGCGGGGCCTCGCTGGGCGCGGTCTCGGCGATCGTGCTGGGGGCCGGCGCGGGCGGGGCGCTCGGGCTGGGGCTGTCCTCGGCGGCGTTCGCCGGGGCGCTGGCCTCCTTCACGCTGGTGTGGGCCTTCGCCCGGCGCGGCGGGGGCTTCCGGCCGCTGCGGCTGGTGCTGGCGGGGGTGGGCATCGGGCAGTTCCTGTCCGGCTTCACCCACTACCTGGTGCTGCAGACGGGGGACGAACAGCAGACGCACGGCGCGCTGTTCTGGTTGATGGGCTCCCTGGGCGGCGCCCAGTGGTCCACGCTCGCCCTGCCCGCGGCCGCGGTGCTGCTGGGCCTGCTGGTGCTGCTGGGCCGGGCGCGGGCGCTCAACGCGATGCTGATGGGCGACGAGACCGCCGCCGGCCTGGGCGTGGACGTCGGCCGGCTGCGGCGCGAGCTGTTCGTGGCCACGAGCATGCTGACGGGAGTGCTGGTGGCGGTGTCCGGGGCGATCGGCTTCGTGGGGCTGATGGTGCCGCACGCCTGCCGGATGGTCGTGGGCGGCGACCACCGCCGACTGCTGCCGGTGTCCGCCCTGTTCGGGGCGCTGCTGCTGACGGTCGTCGACCTGGTGGCCCGTACCGCCCTGCCCGACCAGGAGCTGCCGGTGGGTGTGGTCACCTCGCTGATCGGCGCGCCCGCCCTGCTGTATCTGCTGGATCGACGTCTGGAGCGCACGTGAGGACGGCTGTCGAGAACCTCGAGGTGCGACTGTCCGGGCGGACGGTCGTCCACGGCGTCGACCTGCTCGCGGACGACGGCGAGATCGCCGGCCTCGTGGGCCCCAACGGCAGCGGCAAGTCGACCGTGCTGCGCACCGTCTACCGCCACCTGGCCCCGCACGCCGGCCGCGTGCTCGTCGGCGGCACGGACATCCGGCAGCTGACGCCGGTGGAGTCCGCGCGGCGCGTCGCGGCGCTGCCGCAGGAACGGGGCAGCGACTTCGAGCTGTCGGTGCACGAGATCGTCGCCATGGGCCGTACGCCCTACAAGCGTGCCTTCGCGCGCGAGGACCGCGAGGACGTCGACCTGGTCGCGGCCGCGCTGGAGCGCGTGGGCATGGGCGGCACGGGCCGGCGGCGCTTCTCGGCGCTGTCCGGCGGCGAACGCCAGCGCGTCCTGCTGGCCCGGGCGCTGGCCCAGGACCCGAAGGTGCTGGTGCTGGACGAGCCGACGAACCACCTCGACGTCCGCCACCAGGTCGAGTTGCTGACCCTGCTGCGCGAGCAGCGCCGTACGACGCTGCTGGCCCTGCACGACCTGAACGCGGCCGCGTCGGTCTGCGACCGGCTGCACGTGCTGCACGAGGGCGCCGTGGTGGCCTCCGGCACGCCGCGCGAGGTGCTGACCCCGGAGCTGCTGGCCGAGGTGTTCGGGGTGCGGGCGGCCGTGGTCGAGCACCCGCTGACCGGTGACCCGCTGATCGCCTTCGACCACCGCGCCGCGGTGGGTGGCACGGCGCCGGTGGAGGCGGCCGCTGCGACCTCGGCCGGGAGCTGACGCCGCGAAAGGCCCCCACCGGGATGCTTGACGTCCTGGTGGGGGCCTTTCGTCGCGTCAGCCGGTCGTCGTCTCGTAGTGG
>KL569521.1:8319-12363 GCA_000715685.1 Streptomyces lilacinus | reverse complement strand
ATGTGTATAAGAGACAGGCCGTGTCCCTCCCCCGGGCTCCCGCAGGACGACCGTGTGCCAGGGCGTGGCCCACGCGTCGTCGGCGTCCAGCAGACGGATGCCGAACTTGGCGGAGCCCGGCCGCTGGGGGTGGATCGACAGCCGTACGGAGCGGGGGTACCACTCGGCGACGAGGTCGCCCCACGCCCGGCTGCGGGCGATGACCCCGTAGGCCCGGCTGCGGCACTCGCGCTGCAGCGCGGAGCGGGTGCCGGCGAAGTCCGCGGTGTCCTCGACGAGGAAGCGGGTGATGCCGCGGTAGAGGCGGGCGGTCTCCTCGTCGGCGCGGGCCTGCTCGCGGAGGGACGCGAGGGAGGGCGCGTGGGCCTCGGTGACCAGGGCGCGCTTGAGGTCGTAGGGCAGGTCGCCGTGGACGTGGCGCAGGTCGAAGGTGGTGAGGTGGTCGAGCCCGTCCCGCGCGATCAGGGCGCGCAGCTCGTCCCCGTAGGCGTCGATGTGCTCGTCGGGCACGTGGATCAGGTCGCCGAAGATGTGGCCGTCGGAGCAGATGACCATGCGGGCGCCGGGGGCGTACAGCTCGCCGACGCGGGCGCACAGCCGGTCGAGGAAGGCGAGCGAGAGCCGCTCGCCCTCGTCGGGGAGGTGGCCGAGGACCTTGGCGGGGTTGGGGGACTTGCAGGGGAAGCCGGGCAGGGTGAAGACGACGGGCTCGCCCGTGTCCGTGAACTCACGTATCTGGCGCAGCTGTTCCGGGTGGTCGGCGGGGTCCGGCGAGCCGGCTCCGGTGGTGCGGTGGTACGGGAGGAGCAGCTCGAGGATGCGTGCCTCGAGCGAGGTCGCCAGCGTGTCGGCGACGGGAGGGGCGATCGGGGACATCGTGCGGGTCACCTGGTGGAGCGGGGGCAGACGGGCCGGTCGAAGGCGACGGGCAGGGCGGAGGTGCCGCGGCCGAGGACGGCGGGGATCCAGTCGAGCTCCTCGTCGGCGACGGCGAGCCGCAGACCGGGCAGCCGCGCGAGCAGGGTGCCGAGGGCGACCTGGAGTTCGATGCGGGCCAGGGCGGCGCCGGGGCAGAAGTGGACGCCGTGGCCGAAGGCCAGGTGCGGCCCCTGGGCCCGGTCGAGGTCGAGGGTGTCGGGGTCCGGGAACCGCTCGGGGTCGCGGTTGGCCGCGCAGAGGGAGACGATCACGGAGTCGCCGGCCGGGACGCGGGTGCCGTGCAGGTCCGCGTCCTCGGCGAGGAAGCGCCAGGTGGTGAGCTCGAAGGCGCTGTCCAGACGCATCAGTTCCTCGACGGCCGCCGGCATGAGCTCCGGCTCGGCCCGCAGCCGCGCGAGGGCCTCCGGGTGCCGCATGAGGGAGACCAGCGCGGTGGTGATCTGGTTGGTGACCGGCTCCTGGCCGGCCACGAGGAGCTGGAAGACCATGGAGTCCAGCTCCTCCTGGGTCAGTTCGCCCTCGTCGCGGGCGGCGACGAGGCGGCTGAGCAGCCCGTCGCCGGGGCGCTCGCGCCGGTCGGCGACGACCTCGGCGATGTACGCCTGCAGCTCGCGCAGCAGCGCCTCGTACGCGGGCCGCCCGGGGTCGGTGGGGCCGACGGGCGCCACGACCTTGCCCCACTCGCGGCGGAAGCGGGCGGCGAGGTACGGCGGCAGCCCGATGACCTCGGCGAGGACCTGGAAGGGGAACCGGGCGGCGAAGCACCGCACGAGGTCCGTGACGGGGGCGTCGGCGGACATCGTGTCGGCCGTCGGCGCGGCGGCGGTCGGTGCTGCGGTAGTCCGTGCATCGGCGGGCATCGCGTCCACGAGGGCGTCCGCCATCTCCTGGAAGCGCGGCCGCAGCTCCTCCATGCGGCGTGGCGCGAAGGCGTCGGTGACCAGCCGGCGCATCACGGTGTGCTTCGGCGCGTCCTGGTGGAGGAGGTGGACCTGGAGCTGGGAGTGCTGGGGCTCGGGCATGATCGAGGCGCGTTCGCGCCAGCGATCGTTGCCGAGCGCGTGGTTCTTGCCCAGCCGGGGGTCGGCGAGCGTCCGCTGCGCGGCGGCGTGCCCGGTGACCAGCCATGCGGTGACCCCGCTGGGGAACAGCACCCGGTGGACGGGGCCTGCGGCACGCATCCGCTCGTACAGCGGGTACGGATCGCGCTTGTACTCGGGGCCGTAGAGGGGTACGGGATCGGGCAGCGACACGGTGTGGGCTCCTCGCGAAGTCGTGGACCCCATGGAAGTCGTACGGCCGCGCAGGTGAGTTCCCGGGTTTTCGTACGGGCCTTCGTGCGGGACCTCGTACGGGACTTCGGAGACCGCGCGAAACGCCCCCTCGATCTCTGGGTAGTCGGCCGCGGGGGCCGGTGGGTTCCCGGATGCGAAAGGGACAATCCTCACGCGCCGGGAAGCGGCCGAAGCGCCCGCCCGCCGCTTCCGGCCGTGCCACGATGCCGTGATGACCGCACGTCGAGCACGCCACCCCCTCGGTCCGTACGCGACCCTCACCGGCTTCGTCCTCCTGCTCGCCGCCCTCTTCGGCGTGGCCTTCGCCGCCGGCTCTGCGGCCGGCCCCGTCGCACCCGGCATCCACCGCGACGGCGGCGACGCGGGGCCCGGCGACGGCACGGGCGGCGGAATGGGCGGCACCATGGGCGGAATGCACGGAATGGGCCACTGATGAGTACGACGACCGATCCCGTCCTCCTCACGACCGAACTGGTCGTCGGCGGGATGACCTGCGCGGCGTGCGTGGCGCGCATCGAGAAGAAGCTGGGCCGGCTGGACGGCGTGAGCGCGACCGTCAACCTGGCGACCGGCCGGGCCCGCGTCAGCCACCCCGCGGACGTGACCGCGGACGAGCTGATCGCGGTGGTGGAGGGCGCGGGCTTCACGGCCGCGCTGCCCGAGCCGCCGGCGGCGGACAGGCCGTCCGGCGAGCCGTCGGAGGAGACCGGCGGCCCCGAGGCGTCCGCCGTCACCCGGCTGGTGATCACCGCCCTGCTGTCCGTGCCGGTGCTGGTGCTGTCGATGGTCCCCGCCCTGCAGTTCCGCAACTGGCAGTGGCTGTGCTTCGTGCTGGCCTCCCCGGTCGCGGTGTGGGGCTCGTGGCCCTTCCACCAGCGCGCGCTGCGCGGGCTGCGGCACTCGGCCGCCACGATGGACACCCTCGTCTCGCTGGGTGTCGTGGCCTCCTACCTGTGGTCGGCCTACGCCCTGTTCTTCGGCGGCGCCGGGGAGCCGGGGATGCGGATGCCGTTCACGCTCGTCCCCTCGGCGGCGTCCGGCACGGCCGACGTCTACCTCGAGGCCGTGGTCGGCGTGCCGCTCTTCGTCCTGACCGGCCGCCTGCTGGAGTCCCGGGCCCGGCGCGGTACGGGGTCGGCGCTGCGGGCCCTCGCCTCGCTGGCAGCCAAGGACGTGGCCGTCCGGGCGGCGGACGGCATGGAACGTCGGGTTCCGATCGAGGACCTGCGGGTCGGCGACCGCTTCGTCGTCCGGCCCGGCGAACGCGTCGCCACCGACGGCGTCGTCGTCTCCGGCAGCTCGGCACTGGACCTGTCCCTGGTCACGGGCGAGAGCGCGCCGGTCGAGGCCGGCCCCGGCTCGGCGGTGGTCGGCGGCGCGGTCAACTCCGGCGGCCTGCTGGAGGTACGGGCCGAGGCCGTCGGCGCCGACACCCAACTCGCCCGGATCGCCCGCCTCGTCGAGGACGCCCAGGCCGGCAAGGCCCGCGTCCAGCGCCTCGCCGACGCCGTCGCCGGCGTCTTCGTCCCGGCCGTCCTCGCCGTCGCCGTCACCGTCCTCGGCTTCTGGCTCGGCGCCGGCGCCACCGGGCAGGCGGCCGTCACGGCCGCGGTCGCGGTCCTCGTCGTCGCCTGCCCCTGCGCCCTGGGCCTGGCCACCCCCACGGCCCTGCTGGCCGCCACCGGCCGCGGCGCGGGCCTCGGCATCCTCGTCAGCGGCCCGCAGGCCCTGGAGGGCCTGCGGCGGGTCGACACCGTCGTGCTGGACAAGACCGGCACGCTGACGACCGGCTCGATGACGGTCACGGAGG
>KL569521.1:6040-8061 GCA_000715685.1 Streptomyces lilacinus | reverse complement strand
CGCGCGATCCACACCCACGCGACGACCGAGGCCGCCACCCCGCTGCCGCCCGCCCGGACTTCACCGCCACGCCGGGCGTGGGCGTACGCGCCCGAGTCGAGGGCCACGTGGTGGAGGTGACGAGGGCGGACGGCCACGTGGGGCCGGCCGACCCGGCGTCGGAGGGGGCGGGGGGCGATACCGGGGCCGTTCCCCCTGCTGGGGCCCGGGGCGAAGCCCCGACCGCACCCCCTCGCGGGGCCCGGGGCGAAGCCCCGGTTTCGGGAAGGGGCGGGACTGGGGAAACCCCCTCCGCCGCAACGGCGACCGGCCACAACGCCGAGGGTCCGGCGGAATCACGACGACCCGAGCCCGGCACCAGCACCGGCACACGCACCCGCACCGGCACCGACACCGCCGCCACCCCCCTCACCGCCGCCCTCCACCGCGCCGAACAGGCCGGCCACACCGCGGTCCTCGTCCGCATCGACGGCACCCCCCGAGCCGTCATCGCCCTCGGCGACACCGTGCGCCCCGGCAGCTACCGCGCCGTCGACCACCTCAAGCGCCTCGGCCTGCGCCCCGTGCTGGCCACCGGCGACGCCGAGGCCGCCGCCCGCTCGGTGGCGGCGGAGCTCGGCATCACCGAGGTCCACGCGCGGGCCACCCCCGAGGACAAGGCCGTCCTCGTCCGTACGCTGCGCGAGCGCGGCCACCGGGTCGCCGTGATCGGCGACGGCGTCAACGACACCGCCGCCCTCGCCGGCGCCGACCTCGGCATCGCGATGGGCAGCGGCACGGACGCGGCGATCGGCGCGGCGGACGTCACCCTGGTCCGCGAGGACATGGGCGCGCTGGCCGACGCGGTCCGGCTGGCCCGGCGCACGTCGGTGACCGTCCGCTCCAACCTCGCCTGGGCCTTCGGCTACAACCTCGTGACCGTGCCGCTCGCGGCCGTCGGCCTGCTCAGCCCGATGGTCGCCGCTGCGGCGATGTCGGCCAGCTCGCTCCTCGTCGTGGGCAACAGCCTGCGGCTGCGCGGCTGGCAACCGCGCCCGGCCGCCCGAAGGAAACCCCGATGAAAGCGACCGAAGCGAAAGCGACCGAAGCCAACAACATGAAGGACAGCGCCCTGCTCCGCACCGCCCGCGCGGCCCTCGTCCCGGTCGCGGCGAGCGCCGTGGCGCTCGGTGGGCTGACCGCCTGGACCGCCTCCGGCGCGGCGGGCCGCCCGGCGTCCGTGACGGTCGAGGACGCCCGCGTCCTGGTCCCGTTCGGCACGGACGACACCGCGGCGATGCTGCGCCTGCGCAACACCGGCGACACGGACGACGAGCTCGTCGCCGTCGACGTCCCCAGCGCGGGCGGCGCGATGCTGAGCCGTACGGTCGTGAAGAACGGCGCGGGGACCATGCGCATGGTCCCCTCCGCCACCGTCCCCGCCCACGGCACGCTCGAGATGTCGCCGCACGGCCTGGACATCATGGTCTACCGCCCCCCGGAGCTGCGCCCCGGCGACCGTCTCCCCTACGTCCTGCGCTTCCGCCGCAGCGGCACGGTGCGCGGCGAGGCCGTCGTCGTCCGTCCGGGGAGCTGAAATCCGGAACGCGAGGAAGGGGTCCACGGTGCGACGTGCACACCGTGGACCCCTTCGTTCACGAGGCCGGCGCCGGGATCACCCCGCGAGCGCCGGCACCCGCAGGGGCGCGCCGCGCACGGGCACGCCGCGCTCGGACGCGTCGCGTACAGCCGCGTCTCGTACGGACGCATCTCGTACGGACGCGTCCCGCTCGGCCGCGTCCAGCTGGACGATCAGGGCCTCGCGGGCCCGCGCCACGCGCGAGCGCACAGTGCCGACCGGGCAGCCCGCGACGACGGCCGCCTCCGCGTACGGCAGCCCCAGCAGCTGCGTCAGCACGAACGCCTCGCGCCGCTCGTACGGCAGGCGGTCGAGGAGCTGCGACAGCGCGACGCCCTCGTCGAAGCCGGGCAGCTCCGCGGACTGGGCGCGCTCGGCGGCCGACTGCCAGTCGTCGGTGTCC
>KL569521.1:4022-5802 GCA_000715685.1 Streptomyces lilacinus | reverse complement strand
CCCTCGCGCCATCAGAGATGTGTATAAGAGACAGGGCGATGGAGAGCAGCCACGTACGGGCCGAGGAGCGGCCCTCGAAGCGCGGCAGGGAGCGCAGCGCGCGCAGGAACGTCTCCTGGACGAGGTCGTCCGCGCCCTGTGGGTCGTTGCTGAGCCGCGCCACGTACCGCCGTACGTCGTTCTGGGTGGCGCGGATGAACCGTTCGACGGCGTCGGCGTCGCCGCCGCGCGCCGCCAGCGCCCACGCGGTCACCGTCTCGTCGTCACGCACGGCGGCCCCCGGTGCGGGGGGTCGTGCCGGCGCCGGGGACGATGGCGGGGTGCATTGCCGTGAGTTTCGTACCGCTGTATCCGCCCGTCTCGACGGCGAGGAACCGCCCCCGGAGGTGTCGGGGGCGGCGCTCGAGGCGCATCTGGCGGGCTGCGCCGACTGCCGCGACTGGGACGAGCGGGCGCGTCGACTCAAGGTGCTCGTGGCGGGACTGAACCTCGGCTGAGAAGGCCGATGGTGTGAGGGCAGGGGTCATCGCCCTGGGTCCTTCCTGGAATCCGGGCGCCCGATCCGCTGCGGAATCCGCAGGGGAATCCGCGGTCGACGGGACACGGGCGGGCCCGGTGACGTGATACGGCCTGGCGGGTCGCCGTCAGAGGACGGCGACGCGGGCCGGCGGACCACGCGTGGCGAGGACATGGGCGTACAGCAGCTGCCGCAACCGCTGGTCGGCGCGGCCGCGGCGGGCCCGGACCCGGGGCGGGCCGGGACGGACCGGTACGTCGTGGAAGAGGAGGAGCAGGGGGGCGCGCAGGCGGGCGCCGACGGTCCGGGCGAGCCGGAACGCGGCCTGTTCGCCGCCGGCGAGCCAGGCGCCGCAGACGAGGGCGACGAGGACGTGGGCGGACCACATGCCGAGCGCGCCGTGCCCGGCGTGCATGGAGTGAGTCATTCCCCCCATGCCGGACATGCCCTCCATGGCGTGATCCATGGAGGGCATACCCGGCATGGAAGGCATGGACATGCCGTACCCGCCGCACACGGCCGACAGGTCGGCCCCGCCGCCGAAGCCCGCCGCCGTACCGGAACCGGCAGCGGCAGCGGCGTTCTGGGCGACGTTCTGCGCGAGGGAGAAGAAGGAGTGCAGCGCGGTCTGCGCGCCCACCGTCGCGAGGGTGATCAGCAGGGGACCGCGTTCGCGCCCCGCCAGGAACCAGGCGCAGCCGCCGGTGGTGGTCAGCGCGACCGCGAGGGCCCACCACGGGACGGTGGTGCCGGACATCACGGCGTGGCCCAGGGCCGCGAGCAGCACACAGACCGCTGCGAACACCCCGGCTCGCAGCGCGCGCGGGACCTGGCCGGTCTGCTGCCCTGCATTCATGACGTGGACATCGTTGCACCCGCCGCGCGGGGCGTGACGGCGGGGGGCGCACTGACGCCCGTACGACCCCCCGCTCGGGCGCATGGCTCCGCCCCGTACCGTCCGCCCGGCGGTACGGGGCGGTGGGCCGCCGGCTCGGGGGGAACGACCGGCAACCCGGTCCCGTCGCGCCAGTGGGACTCGCGCAGTCGAGTCAACCGGGCGGCGGGTCCGGGCGGGAGCGTGTGCGAGGGGGTGGGCGCGGGTGCGCCGCGCACACCCCGTGTGGAGTGCGGGCTTCCGCGGGCGACCGGCCTACTTGGCCGAGGCCCGCTTCGTACCGCCGCTCTTCCTACCCCCCGCAGCGCGGCCCGTACCGCCGCCCTTGCCGCCACGCCCCGGCAGCCACGCGGCACTGCTGCGGTCGC
>KL569521.1:0-3756 GCA_000715685.1 Streptomyces lilacinus | reverse complement strand
GCTGCCGATCGCGCCCTTGATGACGGAGAGGGCGGCGGGCAGCGCGGCGATGGCCGCGGCCTTGAGCGCGGAGATGCTGGTGAGGTCGAACCCGTCGGCGATGATGATGCCGAGGAAGGTGGTCACGTAGGCGGCGAGCGTGCGCTCGGCTATGTCGGCGAGGATCTTGCTGCTCATCAATGTGCTTCCGTTCGGGAGTTCCGAGTGTGTGATCCGGATGTGAGATCGGGACGCGTGATCCCGGGGTGTGATCCGGTGGGCGACGTCGCGGGCTATGTGACGTGTGCACCGCAAGCTGCCGCTCGTAGCGGGTCCATACCCCCTGCGGCGTCGCTCGGCACCCCCGCCCGGCGGCGGTATGGTCACGAAGGCGGCCGACCTCCGGGAGGTTCCACATGGTCAACCCATTGACAGATGCGGCGGATCCATGGACACCGACAATGTCGGGCGCCGACCCCGCCGAGCGCTGCCGCGCGGTCGGCGGCGCGCATGCCGCGTTCGTCGCCGGGGGCGGGGTGAGCCCGGGCGTCCGGCCGGTGGTCGCCGCGTCGTGGCGACGCTCGGCGGCGACGCTCCCCCGCCCGGAGTTCATCGCTCCGCTGGAGCTGACCGACGGCGAGCTCGAGCGCTACCGTGGCGCGCATCCGCTGGCGCGCGCCATGCCGCTCTTCCGGGAGCTGCTGGGTTCCATCGCCGAGGACGGGGCGCACCTGTTGGCGGTCTGCGACGCGGCGGGCCGCCTGCTGTGGGTGGAGGGACACGCGGGCGTACGGAGCCGGGCCGAGCGCATGAACTTCGTGCCGGGCGCCCGTTGGGACGAGCGGCACGCCGGCACCAACGCGCCGGGCACCGCCCTCGTCCTGGGCCACGCCGTGCAGATCTTCGCCACCGAGCACTACAACCGCCTGGTCCAACCGTGGACCTGCGCCGCCGCCCCCGTCCACGATCCGCGCACGGGACGGCTGTTGGGAGCGGTGGACATCACCGGCGGCCACCATCTGGCCGGCCCCCACACCCTGGCCCTGGTCCGGGCGACGGCCCGGGCGGCCGAGGCGCAGCTGGCGACCGCCGGCGCCGGCCCGCGGCACGCGCTGTCCCTGCTGGGCCGCGACGAGGCCCTGCTGGTGACGGAGGGGCGGCGATCACGGCTGGGCAGACGGCACAGCGAGATCCTGGCCCTGCTCACGGCGCACCCGGAGGGCCTGACGGGGGATCAGCTCGCGCTGCTGCTCTACGGGGAGCGCGCGGTGCCGCCGGTGACGTTGCGCGCGGAACTCTCCCGGCTGCGGCGGCTCGTAGGAGGGTTGCTGCACTCGCGCCCGTACCGCCTGGCCGTCCCGTTGGAGACGGACGCGGCGCTCGTGGAGGGGGAGTTGGCGTCGGGCGACCTGCGGGCGGCGGTGCGCGCGTACGGGGGTCCGTTGCTGCCCCTGTCGGAGGCGCCGGGCGTGTGCCGGATGCGGCGGTTGCTGGAGGACCGGGTGCGGCGGGCCGTGCTCGGCGGTGGTGACGCGGCGGCGCTGCAGTTGTGGGCGGACAGCCCGTGGGGCGAGGACGACCTGGAGGCGTGGGAGCGGCTGTTGGCCGCGCTGCCCGAGAGCGCGGCGCACCGCGGCGCGGTGGCGGCCCGGGCCCGGCGGCTGCGGGCAACGTTCGCGCAACCTGCCCGGGGCTAGCGTGCGGCGGCGTCAGCACCCGCCCACGACCCCGGAGGGCCGCTCCCGTGACCCGTTACGCCACCCCAGGCTCGCCCGAGGCGATCGTCGCCTTCCGCCCGCGCTACGACCACTGGATCGGCGGCGCGTACGTACCGCCCAAGCAGGGCGGCTACTTCGAGAACCCCTCCCCCGTCGACGGCCGGCCCTTCACCGAGGTGGCGCGCGGCACCGCCGACGACGTCGAACGCGCCCTGGACGCCGCCCACGCCGCCGCCCCCGCCTGGTCCCGCACCGCCCCCGCCGAGCGGGCCGCCGTCCTGAACGCCGTCGCCGACCGCATGGAGCGCAACCTCGAGGTCCTGGCCGTCGCCGAGTCCTGGGACAACGGCAAGCCCGTCCGCGAGACCCTGGCCGCCGACATCCCCCTGGCCGTCGACCACTTCCGCTACTTCGCCGGCGCGCTCCGGGCCCAGGAGGGCAGCCTCTCCGAACTCGACGAGGACACCGTCGCCTACCACTTCCACGAACCGCTCGGCGTGGTCGCCCAGATCATCCCCTGGAACTTCCCGATCCTGATGGCGGCCTGGAAGCTGGCCCCGGCGCTGGCGGCCGGCAACACGGTCGTCCTGAAACCGGCCGAGCAGACCCCGGCCTCGATCCACATCTGGCTGGACCTGGTGGCGGACCTCCTGCCCCCGGGCGTCGTCAACGTCGTCAACGGCTTCGGCGTCGAGGCCGGCAAGCCCCTGGCCTCCAGCCCCCGCGTGGCCAAGATCGCCTTCACCGGCGAGACCACGACGGGCCGCCTGATCATGCAGTACGCCTCGGAGAACCTGAAACCGGTCACCCTCGAACTCGGCGGCAAGAGCCCCAACATCTTCTTCGACGACGTCTCCGCCGCCGACGACGACTTCCTCGACAAGGCCCTCGAGGGCTTCACCATGTTCGCCCTCAACCAGGGCGAGGTCTGCACCTGCCCCTCCCGCGCCCTGATCCAGCGCGGCCACTACGCCTCCTTCCTGGAAGCGGCGGTGGCCCGCACCGAGGCCATCGTCCCCGGCCACCCCCTGGACACCGACACCATGATCGGCGCCCAGGCCTCCAACGACCAGCTCGAGAAGATCCTCTCCTACCTCGACACAGGCCGCCAGGAAGGCGCCCGCATCCTCACCGGCGGCCACCGCGCCGAACCCGGCGGCGAACTCGAGGGCGGCTACTACGTCCAACCCACCATCTTCGAAGGCACCAACCGCATGCGCGTCTTCCAGGAAGAGATCTTCGGCCCGGTGGTGGCGGTGACCCCCTTCACCGACTTCGACGAAGCGATCACCCTGGCCAACGACACCCTCTACGGCCTCGGCGCCGGCGTCTGGACCCGCAACACCACCACCGCCTACCGCGCCGGCCGCGCCATCCAGGCCGGCCGCGTCTGGACCAACTGCTACCACTCCTACCCGGCCCACGCCGCCTTCGGCGGCTACAAGCAGTCGGGGATAGGACGGGAGGGGCACAAGGTGGCGCTGGAGCACTACCAGCAGACGAAGAATCTGCTGGTGAGCTACTCGGCTAAGAAGCTGGGGTTCTTCTAACGATCTCGTGCACGGTTGGCCGTGGCGTGTCGTCGACCGCGGCGTACCCGTCCTCAGGCCACGTGTGTGAGGGGTCTGGTTGCGTTTTGCTGTTGGGATACCAGGGCAGCGACGGCTTGGACGGTCTCGGGCAGTTGTTCACGGCGGCCGTGGTGGCGGGCGAGGGCCTTCCAGTTCTTGAGGTGGGCGATGCCGTGCTCGACGCGGATCCGTCGGGAAGAGTGCGCGTGCTTGGCCTGTGCGTGCATCTCCTCGTACCAAGGCGGCGGGTTCTTTCGGAACTTGCGGTGTGGCGGGGTGACGACCTGGCCGCCGGTCTGGGCGCCGAGTCCCTGATAGCCGGCGTCGGCCAGGATCTCAACCCAGGGTCCGGTATCGAGGAGATCGATGAGCCCGGATTCGCGGGCCTGGGTGATGTCCGGGCAGCTGCGGGGCCGGGTCTCGCCGCAGAACAACAGCCTGCCGGCGGCATCGGTGAGGACCATCGTCTTCACGGCGTTCTGCTTGCT
>KL569520.1:52153-53108 GCA_000715685.1 Streptomyces lilacinus | reverse complement strand
GCCGCCGCCCCGCCCTACGCGCAGAACGCCGCCGCGGAGCAGGCCCTGGACCCGGCCCGGCTGACCACGGCCGCCCCGGACGCCTGGAAGCGCGCCGACCGCCCCGGCTTCGCGAGCTGGCCCGCGCGCGGGGACCGCACCGCCGACCGCGAGCTGCTGCGCCGCGCGCTGGCCGTCTGGGCCCGGCCCGGGCGCTCGGTGCAGGTCACGGCCACGCCCGGCACGGCCCCCGGGCCCGCCGCCGGCCCGCCGCAGCTGCTGTACGCGGGCGAGGTCGACTCGGCGGTGATCGTGCTGCTCCACGACGGCCTGCGCGTGGTGCGCTACGCCGAGTCCCGGAACGGCGACACCGGCGCCGCCGCCCTCGACTTCGCCCGTACGGACGCGGCCGACACCGGCACCGCGACCGCCCTCGTCGTCGGGCGCACCGACGGCAACGTCCGCTACCTCACCGCCCCCTGGGTGACCACCGCCGCCGTGCGCGACCTGCTCTCCCCCACGGCCGCCGCGCGTCCGCTGCACCGCGGGGCCGACGGCGTGACCGACACGGTGCCCAGCCCCGTGGCCGCCAACGACTGCCGCACCTGGACGGCGCTGCAGCTCGGCGACCACCTGGTGACCGACCTCGGCGAGCTCCTGCCCGCCCGGCTCACCGCCGGCGCCCCCGCCGCGCCGCACGACGTGGCCGACGCCAAGGACCGCGCGGGCTGGGCCCACACCGCCTGCCACCTGTCGAACGTGCGCGGCCAGGGCGTACGGTCCGTCAATTCCTGGCAGTACGCGACGCAGGTCCTGCCCGGGACCGCCGGCAGCGCGGAGTGGTTCTGCACCCGGGCCGAGACGTGGCGGGGCGCGGGCAGCCGCGTCCTCGCCCAGTTCCAGGCTCCCGGCACGCGGCCGGGCGCGCCGGGCGCGGTCGTCGCCCGGGCCGAGGACTCCCCCGCCTGCGGGGCGC
>KL569520.1:49104-51902 GCA_000715685.1 Streptomyces lilacinus | reverse complement strand
GAGCCGCACGTGCTGGCGGGCGCCCTGTGGAAGTCGCCGGGCGGCGCCTGGTACGCCCTCGCGGCGGGCGGCGGCAGCGTCACCTCGGTCGCCGTGACCGGCGGGGTGCGCGGCACCGCGCAGGGCCCGCTGCTGGCGGTGCCGGCCCGGCAGGGCGCGCAGGCGCAGGTGACGGCCCGGCTCGCGGACGGCACGAGGCTCGCGCCCCTGCGCTGACACCAGCCCGGCCCCCGGCCGCCCTGAGCCGAACATCCCCTGGTCACAGGCGGTTTAGGATGACCGCCATGACCACCGGGGAGCGCCGCAGGCTGAGCGTCGAGCAGCGTCGCGAGCAACTGATCGCGGCCGCCCTCGACCTGTTCGGGCACCGCCCGCCCGACACGGTCTCCCTCGACGACATCGCCAGAGCGGCCGGGGTCTCCCGGCCGCTCGTCTATCACTACTTCACGTGCAAGCAGAGCCTGTACGAGGCCGCGCTGGGCCGCGCCGCCGACGAGCTGACCGCGCTGATGGACGAGCCCCGCGAGGGCCCGTTGGGGCGGCGGCTGTTACGGGTCATGCGGCGCTACTTCGACTTCGTGGAGGGCTACGGGCCGGGGTTCGCCGCGCTGCTGCGGGGCGGTCCGGCCGCGGCGGGCTCGGGGCCGACCTGCGCGATGATCGACGGGGTGCGCCGGGCCGCGTACGACCGGCTGCTGGAGCACCTGGGCGTGCCGGAGCCCACGCCGCGCCTGGAGCTGGTGCTGCGTTCGTGGATATCGCTGGCGGAGAGCACGGCGCTGCTCTGGCTGGACGGCCGCCGGGTGCCCCGGGCGGAGCTGGAACTGCAGCTCGTGCACGCCTTCTCCGCGCTGACCTCGGTCAGCGCCGCGTACGACGCGCCCACGGCCGCCCTGCTGGCCCGGGTCCTGGCGGAGGAGCCGGCCGACGGTCCGCTGCGCGTACCGGTCGGCCGGCCCTCCGCGCCGGATCGGGTCAGCCCCGCCGGAAGACGGCGACCGTCCGGCCCGGAACGGTGAAGTCGCCGGTGGCGGCGGCGTAGGAGGCGGTCTTCACGACCGGGTCCGCGCCGTGGGCCTGGACCGGGTGCAGGGCGAAGCCGGTGCCGGCGAGGGCGGGGATCCGCTGGGTCCGCTCGCCCGGGGCGGCGTTGAGGACGACGACCAGGTCGCCGAGGCGCATGGTGACGACGCCCGGGGTCTCGTCCCGCCCGGAGAGCGGGAAGGACAGGGCGGCCTGCACGGCGTCGGCGGTGGGCAGGCTGAAGGCCTTCTCCGTGGTGCGGATGCGCAGCAGGTCCCGGTAGGCGGCGGACGCCGAGGTGATCGGGCCGCAGCCGGGGCGCAGGGCCGGGTCGGCCAGGAGGGGCCGGGCATAGGGCCACTTGTCGGCGTTGTCCCGGGCCGGGGGCAGGCCGCGGCCGAAGCCGTTGCCGTCGGCGCAGTTCCAGTGGATGGCGTTGAACCAGTCGCCGCTGTCGTAGGAGTTGCGGTCCAGGGACTTGGAGCGCAGCAGGTCCGTGCCGGCCTGGGAGAGGGCCGGGCCCTGGGCGAGGCCGGCGGCGGCGAGCGCGACGACCTGGGCGCGGGCCCGGTCGGCGGCGGAGGTCGCCTGCGGCAGCTTGTAGGCCAGGGCGTCGTAGAGCGACTCGTTGTCGTGGGCGTCGGCGTAGGACTGTCTCTTATACACAGAGACAGGTTGTAGTCGACGTCGGCGCCGCGGACGGCGCGGCCGGTGGAGTCGGTGAAGCGGTAGTCGGCGAGGTTGCCGGTCAGGCCCACCTTGACGAGGTCCTGGGCGTGCAGCAGCCGGGCGCGCTGTTCGTCGGACGTTCCGTTGACGGGAGCGCCGTTGGGGTCGGTGAACAGGCCGGAGGCGAAGCCCTGGACGCGCGGATCGGCGTCGAAGGGGCCGCCGCCGCGGATCGCGTCGCGGGAGCGGTCGGAGAAGGTGGCGATGCCGGTGCCGGCCATGTTCTTCTGCGTGGCCTGGACGAAGCGGGCGTCGTTCGCGACCTCGCCGAAGTTCCAGCCCTCGCCGTAGAGAATGACCGCTTTTCCGTCGACGCCGTCCTTGGCGGGGGTCAGGGCGTCGAGGGCCTTGCGGACCGCGAGGATGTTGGCCTTGGGGTGGTGGCCCATGAGGTCGAAGCGGAAGCCGTCGACCTTGTACTCCTTCGCCCAGGTGACGACGGAGTCGACGACGAGCTTGCCCATCATGGCGTGCTCGGGCGCGGTGTTGGCGCAGCAGGTGGACGTGGCGACGGTGCCGTCGTCGAGGAGCCGGTGGTAGTAGCCGGGCACGATCCGGTCGAGGACGGACTTCTCGTCCTGGCCGGCGGCGGCGGTGTGGTTGTAGACGACGTCCATGACGGTCCGCAGCCCGGCGCCGGCCAGGCCCTGCACCATGCGCCGGAATTCGACGGTGCGGCGGGGGCCGTCGGGGTCGGAGGCGTACGAGCCCTCGGGGACGGTGTAGTGCAGCGGGTCGTAGCCCCAGTTGTAGGCGTCGCGGGCGGCGGTCTTGGCCACGCAGGCCTGCTGCTGGTCGGAGTCGGCGGGGAGCGCGGCCAGGTCGCAGGGCGGGGTGGCCTGATCGGCGCGCCGCTCGGGGGCGGTGGCGAAGTCGAAGACGGGCAGGAGGTGGACGTAGGAGGTGCCGGCGTCGGCGAGGCTCTTCAGGTGGCGCATGCCGGGCGCGTCGCGGTCGGTGAAGGCGAGGTAGTCGCCCCGTGGGGAGAAGTCCCGGACGTGCAGCTCCTGGATGCGGGCGTCGCGGAAGGGCACGGCCGCCGGCTT
>KL569520.1:48018-48819 GCA_000715685.1 Streptomyces lilacinus | reverse complement strand
GAGATGTGTATAAGAGACAGCCTTCCGGCATGAGGGAGGAGGTGGTCAGGTCGGTGACCAGGCTGCGGGCGGAGTCGGCGGTGAGGGCGGTGGAGTACGGGTCGGTGACGCGGTTGGTGACGACCTTGCCGGCGGCGGGGGCGTAGACGGTGACGGCGTAGCGGTACGGCTTGCCGGTCCAGGTGGCGGGGCCGGTGACGCTCCAGACGCCGCTGGCGGCGTCGCGGTGCATGGGGACGGTGCGGCCGGCCAGTTCGAGGGCGACGTTCTTGGCCGTCGGGGCCCAGACGGAGAGGGTGGGGCGGCCGCGGTGGAAGGTCGGGCCGAGGCGGGCCTTGGTGGCGGCGGGGGCGTAGAGGTCGTCGAGGATGCCGGGGATTTGGACGCCGGTGGTGACGGTGCCGGTCTGCGCCAGGACTCTGCCTCTGAGCGCGGTGCGCTCGTCCGTTGCGCGGGCGTCGAGGCGGAAGGCGTCGTGGGTGGCGGCCAGGCGGGGGTACTTCGCCAGGCCGTCTGGCGAGGCGGTGAGGTCGAAGGTTCCGCCTTCGTGGACGAGGCGGTGGGGTTGGGTGGGGTCGCCGAGGTTTTTGGGCCAGGCGAGGGTGTGTTGGTCCAGCCATTGGACTTTGGCGTCGCTTTGGGGGGTGGGGGCCGGTTCGGCACCGGCGGTGCCTGTTGTGGGCGCTGCCAGGGCTATCACTGCCGCGAGTGCGGCGAGGCGTTTCACGAAGGGGCTCCTTCGGCTGGGGTCAGGACGTGGTGGTGTGCCCCGGTCCCGCCCTTTCGCCGTTTCTCGGGGGC
>KL569520.1:42689-47687 GCA_000715685.1 Streptomyces lilacinus | reverse complement strand
GTCAGGGGAAAATCAACCGCATGTAGGCGCGCCCACGTGCAGCGCCAGCGCTGTGTTCGGGGCCAGGGTCGCCGTAAAGGTGCCGTTCGCGGCCACCGTTACACGCCGCCCGGACTGGACGTCGCAGTAGTCGCGCGGCGCCAGCGACGTCTGGAAGGTACGGGTGAGGGCAAAGCCCTCGTGGTTGACCACCACGTAGCCGCGGTCCCCCCGCCCGAAGGCGATCGCCTGGTAGCCGTTGTCCCACCAGTTCGTCACCGCCGTGCCCCGCACCGCATTGCGGAAGGCGACCATGCTCCGGATCTCCGGCCACTTGTGCTGGCACTTCCAGCCGTCCTGCCAGCACGCTCCCACCGCGCCGCCCCGCGGCGGCCCGGCGTCGCGGTCGGTGAATTCGTAGCCGGAGTGGACGTCCGGGGAGCCGTAGGGCCAGGCGAGCATGAAGACGTTGGCGAGGGTGTAGGCGGCGCCGTCCTTGTAGCTGAGGGTGTCGCCGCCGCGTTCGGTGTCGTGGTTGTCGACGAAGACGGAGGCCTGCTTGCCGGGCAGGTAGCCCCAGCCCTCCCCGTAGTTCCTCAGGTACGCGAGCCGCTCACCGACGAAGACGCGCCGCAGGTCGCGGGCGTAGCGGAATTCCTGGGCGTCGCCCGTGCCGAGGTACTCCTCGGGCTGGACGGCCTCGCCGGCGCCGTAGATGGTCTCCTGCTTCCAGTAGACGTCGGGCCGGCTGAGGCGGGACTTGACGGCGGCGAGGTCCGCGGCCGGGATGTGCTTGGCGGCGTCGATGCGGAAGCCGTCGACGCCCAGGCCGAGGAGGTCCTCGAGGTAGGCGGCGATGCGGGCCCGGACGCGTTCCTCGCCGGTGTCGAGGTCGGCGAGGCCGACGAGTTCGCAGTTCTGAACGTTGGCACGGTCGCGGTAGTCGCTGACGACGGCACGGCAGTCGTCCATGTCGCCCGGCCCGTACAGGCCGGGGTAGTCGTACTTCGTGTACGCGGTGCCGCCCGTGCCGGTGCCGGAGCCGGCCGTCATGTGGTTGACGACGGCGTCGACGACGACCTTCACGCCCGCCGCGTGGCAGGCGGCGACCATGGCGGAGAAGGCCGCGCGGTCGCCGAGCCGGCCGGCGAGGCGGTAGCCGACGGGCTGGTAGGAGGTCCACCACTGGGGGCCCTGGACGTGTTCCTGGGGCGGGGAGACCTGGACGGAGCCGTAGCCGGCGGGGCCGAGGGTGTCCTTGCACTCCCTCCCCACGGAGGCGTAATTCCACTCGAAGAGGACGGCGGTGACGTCCTTCTCGCCCGGTGCGCTCGCCTGCGCGGGCGGCGCGCCGAGGCCCGTTCCCGCCGCGAGGGCGAGGGCAACAGCCGTGACTCTTCGGGCGATTTTGGACATGCCGGTGCGGGGCATGGGTCCTCCTGGGGGGTGGGGGGAGCTGTGGCGGTGCATACGGCTCGTACGGCAACGCGCCTTGCCCACAAGGCCCATGAAGGTTCTTTCAGCAAGGTTGCCCGCACGAATGCAACCGCTTGCCGCTCGAGACCGTACGAGCCCCCTACGCATCGGTCAACCCTTGGGACACGAGATGGTTACAACCCCGCAATCTTGCGATTGCCTTCTTGCAAGCCCTTTCGCAAGAGATTTCAGCCTGTTAACTTCCTCCTCAGCTCGGGCCGCCCTGCACCTGGACGGCCTCCTTGAGAAGGAGCATCCCTATGCGAAGAGGCATATCGGTCGCCGCCGTTGTCGGCGTGCTGGCCCTGACCGCGACCGCGTGCGGCGGTGGCGGCGACAGCAAGGGCGACGGTTCCAAAGCGGCGAGCGACCCGGGCAGCGTGAGCGGCACCATCACCTGGTGGGACACCTCGGACGCCACGAACGAGGCGCCCGCCTTCAAGAAGCTCGTCGCGGACTTCGAGGCGAAGTACCCGAAGATCAAGGTCGAGTACGTCAACGTGCCGTTCGACCAGGCGCAGCAGAAGTTCAAGACCGCCGCCTCCACCGGCAAGGGCGCCCCCGACGTGCTCCGCTCCGACGTGGGCTGGACCCCGGGCTTCGCGCAGCTCGGCTACCTCAAGGACCTCACGGGCACGCCCGCCCTGGACAAGTCGGAGGACTTCCTCGAGGGCCCGCTGAAGAACGCGGCCTACCAGGGCAAGACCTACGGCGTCCCGCAGGTCACCGACACGCTCGGGCTGCTCTACAACAAGGAGCTCCTCGCGAAGGCCGGTGTCGAGAAGCCCCCGGCCACCTGGCAGGAGGTCAAGGACGCCGCCGCGAAGATCAAGGACAAGACGGGCGCCGCGGGCATCGGCCTGAGCCCCGACAGCTACTACTCGCTGCCCTTCCTCTACGGCGAGAAGAGCGACATGGTCGACGCCGCCAAGAAGAAGATCACGATCTCCAGCGCGGCGTCCCTCAAGGGCATCGAGACCGCCGTCGACCTGGTGAAGTCGGGCGCCGCCCCCAAGCCGGCCGGCACCGACGGCTACAACGTCCTGAAGACGGACTTCAAGAACGGCAAGCTGGCGATGCTGATCGACGGTCCCTGGGCGACCAAGGAGATCTTCGGCGGCGACGCCTACAAGTCCCGGGACAACCTGGGCATCGCGCCCGTTCCGGCCGGCTCCACCGGCACCGCGGGCGCCCCGGTCGGCGGCCACAACCTCGTGGTCTACGCCGGCTCGAAGAACTTCGACGCCTCGTACCTCTTCACCAAGTTCATGACCGAGGCCGCGCAGCAGGAGGGCGTCGCCACCGCCGTCGGCGTGATGCCGACCCGGAAGTCGGCCTACACCAAGGCCGTCCTGGCCGACCCGGTCCGCAGCGCCTACTACGGCGCGCTGGCCAAGGCCCACCCGCGGCCGCCGATCCCGCAGGGCGGCGACCTCTTCACCGAGTGGCTGCAGCACTACACCAAGATCCTCACGCTCAAGGAGGAGCCCAAGGCGGGCCTGGACGCCACGGCGAAGGCCTGGCAGTCCGCGCTCCTCAAGGACTACGGCATCGAGGAGTAGGGCCTGATGGCCACAGTCGTCACCCGGGTCAGACGCTCCTTCGGCACCCACTGGTACGCGTGGGCGATGGTGCTGCCGGTGGTCGTGGTGCTGGGCGTGCTCGTCGGCTATCCGCTGGGGAGGGGCGTCTACCTCTCCTTCACGGACGCCAACGAGGCCAACGTCGGCCGCACGATCGGCGTCAACCACATTCCCTCGACGTACCGGTTCGTCGGGCTCGACAACTACTGGAAGGTGCTCTCCGGCCAGGAGGGGCACTTCTACTCGCGCCTGACGTGGACGGTGGTGTGGACCGCGTCCTGCGTCGTGCTGCACTACGCGATCGGTCTGGGCCTCGCCCTGCTGCTCAACCGAAAGATGCGGTTCCGGACGCTGTACCGGGTGCTGCTGGTGCTGCCGTGGGCGGTGCCGGCGTTCGTCGCCACGTTCTCCTGGCGGCTGATGTTCAACGAGAAGTACGGCGTCCTCAACTCCTTCCTCACCACGCTGGGCCTGGACCCCGTGGACTGGCTCGGTGACAGCTTCCTGCAGAAGGTGTCGGCGGTCGCGGTCAACGTCTGGCTGGGCGTGCCGTTCATGATGGTGGCCATCCTGGGCGGGCTGCAGGCGATCCCGGCCGAGCTGCACGAGGCGGCCGAGATGGACGGGGCCTCGCCGTGGCAGCGGTTCCGGCACGTGACGCTGCCGGGGCTGAGGTCGGTGAGCGGGACCGTGATCCTGCTGGGCGTCATCTGGACGTTCAACATGTTCCAGGTCGTCTACCTGTTGATCGGCGCGGGCGCCAGCTCGGAGAGCGAGATCCTGGTGACGTACTCCTACCGGCTCGCCTTCCAGGGCATCCGCGACTACGCGGGCTCGGCGACCTACGGAATCCTCATCCTCTCCCTCCTCCTGGTCTTCGCCGTCTTCTACCGCCGGACGCTCGCCCGACAGGAGGCCTCGCGATGACGAGCACCACCCACCGCCCCCGCGGCGAGCGCTCCCGGGCGGCCTCGGCCGGGCTGCACACCGCGCTGATCATCGCCTCGGCCGTGGCGCTCTTCCCCGTGCTGTTCGTCGTCTTCGTCTCCCTGCGGGGCCGCGACGGCTGGCAGGAGCCCACCCGTTTCGTGGGCTTCAGCGTCGACAACTACACGCACATCCTGGGCGAGACGAAGTTCCTGACGTGGTTCGGCAATTCCGTGATCGTCGCGCTCGGGGCGACGGTGCTGGGCGTACTGGTCGCGGCGACCGCAGGCTACGCCGTCTCGCGGATGCGCTTCCCGGGCCACCGGCCGCTGATGTGGACGTTCCTCGTCGTGCAGATGTTCCCGATGGCGGTGCTGATCGTGCCGCTCTACAACCTCCTCGGGCAGCTGGAGCTCCTCGACTCCTACGCCGGCCTGATCGTCACCTACTGCTCGGTGTCCGTGCCGTTCTGCGCCTGGATGCTCAAGGGCTACTTCGACACGATCCCGGCCGAGATCGACGAGGCCGGCCGGGTGGACGGGCTGACGCCCTTCGGCACCTTCTGGCGGCTGATCCTGCCGCTGGCCCGGCCCGGGCTCGCGGTCACCGCCTTCTACTCGTTCATCACGGCCTGGGGCGAGGTCGCCTTCGCCAGCCAGTTCATGAGCAGCGAGGAGCACTACACGCCTGTCTCTTATACACATCGATGTGTATAAGAGACAGGGGCTGGTGTTCTTCCTCGCCCAGCGGCACCTGGTCGCCGGGCTCACCGCGGGCGGCACGAAGGGCTGACCTCGCGCCCGCGCCCTCGTTGAGCCGTTCACAAGCACCGTACCCACGACGACCCCACGAACGAATAGGACGTCCATGACCCAGGATCTCGCGCCCTCCGTCCGCCCCGCCGCCGGTGCCTCCGCGACGGCGGACGGCTGGTGGCGCAGCGCCGTCATCTACCAGGTGTACGTGCGCTCGTTCGCCGACAGCGACGGCGACGGCGTCGGCGACCTGCGCGGGATCCGCGAGCGGCTGCCGG
>KL569520.1:42116-42418 GCA_000715685.1 Streptomyces lilacinus | reverse complement strand
GGGCGCCTGCCGTACCTGGCGGACCTGGGTGTGGGCGCGGTGTGGCTGACGCCCTTCTACGCCTCGCCGCAGGCGGACGGCGGCTACGACGTGGCGGACTACCGGGCGGTGGACCCGCTGTTCGGTGACCTGTCGGACGCGGACGACCTGGTGCGCGAAGCGCACCGGCTGGGGCTGCGGGTGATCGTCGACATCGTGCCCAACCACACCTCCGACCGGCACGCCTGGTTCCGGGAGGCGCTCGCGGACCGTCCGGGGGGGACGGCCCTGTCTCTTATACACATCTCTGATGGCGCGAGGGA
>KL569520.1:41021-41922 GCA_000715685.1 Streptomyces lilacinus | reverse complement strand
AGATGTGTATAAGAGACAGGTCCGGGGGGGACGGCCCGCGCGCGCTACCACTTCCGGCCGGGCAGGGGCGCGCAGGGCGAACTGCCGCCGAACGACTGGGAGTCCGTCTTCGGCGGCCCCGCCTGGACCCGTACGACGGACCCGGACGGCACCCCGGGCGAGTGGTACCTGCACCTGTTCGCGTCCGAGCAGCCGGACCTGAACTGGGAGAACGCCGAGGTGCGGGCGGAGTTCGAGTCCGTGCTGCGGTTCTGGCTGGACCTGGGCGTGGACGGCTTCCGCATCGACGTGGCGCACGGCATGGTCAAGGCCGAGGGCCTGCCGGACATCGGCCGGGACGAGCAGGCGAAGCTGATCGGCGCGCAGGAGCTGCCGTTCTTCGACCAGGACGGCGTGCACGAGATCCACCGCGCCTGGCGGCGGCTGCTGGACTCCTACGCCGGCGAGCGGGTCGGGGTGGCCGAGGCGTGGGCGCCCACCTCGGAGCGGCTCGCCCTCTACGTCCGGCCGGACGAGCTGCACCAGGCGTTCAACTTCCAGTTCCTGAGCTGCGACTGGGACGCCAAGGGAATGCGGACGGTCATCGACGCGTCACTGGCCGCGACGCGGTCCGTGGGGGCGCCGACGACCTGGGTGCTGTCCAACCACGACGTCGTACGCCACCCCACCCGCTACGGCGCCGGCGACGGGGAGCTCGGGCTGCGCCGGGCCCGGGCCGCGGCGCTGCTGATGCTGGCGCTGCCCGGCTCGGCCTACGTCTACCAGGGCGAGGAGCTGGGCCTGCCGGAGGTCGTGGACCTGCCCGACGAGGCGCGCCAGGACCCGGCGTTCTTCCGGGGCGCGGGCCAGGACGGCCTGCGCGACGGCTGCCGGGTGCCGCTGCCGTGGTCGGGCGAGGAGG
>KL569520.1:37038-40724 GCA_000715685.1 Streptomyces lilacinus | reverse complement strand
GGCTGCCGCAGCCGGCGGAGTGGGCCGCGCTGTCGGTGGAGGCGCAGTCCGGCGACCCGCGCTCGACGCTGGAGCTCTACCGCTCGGCGCTGACACTGCGCCGGGAGCTGGGGCTGGGCGACGGGGAGATGACGTGGCGGGACACGCCCGAGGGCGTGCTGTCCTTCTCCCGGCCGGGCTTCGTCTGCACGCTGAACACGCTGGGCGACGAGGTCGTCCTGCCGGTGCCGGGCCGTCCGGTGCTGGCGAGTGCCGCCCTGGAATTCTCTGGCGGAACAGTGCGGATTCCTTCGGATTCCTGTGTGTGGTGGGCAGTCTGAGATGCGACCGGTACAGTCACCTCCTGTGACCGCACGGCTCGCCGATATCGCAGCCCAGGCGGGTGTCAGCGAAGCAACCGTCAGCCGCGTCCTCAACGGAAAGCCGGGGGTCGCCGCCTCCACCCGCCAGTCCGTGCTGGCCGCGCTCGACGTCCTGGGCTACGAGCGTCCCGTACGGCTGCGGCAGCGCAGCGCGGGCCTGGTCGGGCTGATCACCCCGGAGCTGGACAACCCCATATTTCCGGCCTTCGCGCAGGTGATAGGCCAGGCCCTGACCCGGCAGGGCTACACGCCGGTGCTGGCCACGCAGACGCCGGGCGGCTCCACCGAGGACGAGCTGACGGAGATGCTCGTCGACCGGGGGGTCTCCGGCATCCTCTTCGTCTCCGGGCTGCACGCGGACACCTCGGCGGACATGCAGCGCTACGAGCGGCTGCGCGCCCAGGGGGTGCCGTTCGTGCTGATCAACGGCTTTTCGTCGAAGGTGCGGGCGCCCTTCGTCTCGCCGGACGACCGGGCGGCCGTCCGGCTCGCCGTCACCCATTTGGCCGCACTGGGCCACCGGCGCATCGGGCTGGCCCTCGGGCCCCGGCGGTACGTCCCGGTGCAGCGCAAGATCGAGGGCTTCCTGGAGAGCATGCACGAGCAGCTCGGGACGGCCGCGGCGGAGGCCGAGGAGCTGATCCAGCACTCGCTGTTCACCCTTGAGGGTGGTCAGGCGGCGGCCGCCGCCCTCATCGACCGGGGGTGCACGGCGGTGGTGTGCGCGAGCGACATGATGGCGCTGGGCGTGATCCGGGCGGCCCGGCAGCACGGGCTGGAAGTCCCGCGCGACGTCTCGGTGGTGGGCTTCGACGACTCGCCGCTCATCGCCTTCACCGATCCGCCGCTGACGACGATCCGGCAGCCCGTGCAGTCGATGGGGCAGGCCGCGGTGCGCGCGCTGCTCGAGGAGATCGGCGGCACCCCGGCGCCCTACGGCGAATTCGTCTTCCTTCCCGAACTGGTGGTCCGCGGCTCGACCGCGTCCGCCCCGGGACCGCGCACGGACGCTCGTACAAGCGCGTGAGGGGAGCACTCCGGAGCGAGGAGGGCGTTCGGTGGCGAACCGGGCCGAAAGCCACCGTGAGCACCCCGGTCGATGATCCGGCACCGACGCTTTCTGGCAGACTGTTTCCCTATGGGTGAAGCGACAGTGAGGACTTTGGAAGGCCCGACGGCCGCCGCGCCACCCACCGAGGAGCGCGCGCAGCAGCCGTCGGCCGACCGTCCCTTCATGCGCGTCCCGCGCAGGCTGCGGTCGCCGCGGCATCCGCGCCTGTGGTTCGAGGTGCTGCTGATCGCGGTGAGTTACTGGACGTATTCGCTCATTCGCAACGCCGTGCCGGAGCAGCGCGCGGCCGCGATGCGCAACGCCGACTGGATCTGGCGGACCGAGCAGGCCCTGCACATCGCCGTCGAGCACACGGTCAACACGGCCGTGAATTCCGTGACGTGGCTGATCGTGGGCATGAACTACTACTACGCCACGCTGCATTTCGTGCTGACGATCGGTGTGCTGGTCTGGCTCTACCGCTGGCATCCCGGGCGGTACTCGGCCGCCCGCCTCGGTCTCTTCGCCACCACCGGTGTGGCCCTGCTCGGTTACTACCTGTATCCGCTCGCTCCACCGCGGCTGATGGAGGGCGGCGGCTTCGTCGACACCGTCGTCGTGCACCACACCTGGGGCTCGATGGCCTCGGGCAACCTCGCCGACATGTCCAACCAGTACGCCGCCATGCCCTCGATGCACATCGGCTGGTCGGCCTGGTGCGGCTTCGTCATCGCCACCGTGGCGCGGCCGGTGTGGGTACGGGTGCTGGGCGCGCTGTATCCCGTGGCCACGCTGGTGGTCATCGTCTCGACGGCCAACCACTTCTGGCTGGACGCCGTGGGCGGCCTGCTCTGCCTGGGCGTGGGCTCCGCGCTGTCGTACGCCTGGTTCGGGGCGTTCCCGTTCCGGCTCGCCCGTCGGGTGGCGGTCGAGCGCGCCTAGCGCGATGCTGATTGCCGAGGGAGTCGGCGCTCAGGCGCCGTAGAACAGCTCCTCGACCACGGCCCGGGCCCGCCGCGTCGTGCGGCGGTAGTCGTCCAGCATCTCCCCCACGTGGCCCGGTTCGTAGCCGAGGTAGCGGCCGACGGCGGCCAGCTCCCGGGCGTCGCCCGGGAAGGTGTCGCCGGGGCGGCCGCGCACCAGCATCACCGCGTTGCGGACGCTGGTCGCCAGCACCCAGGCCTCGTCGAGGATCTGGGCGTCCTCGGTGCCGATGAGCCCCGCCGCGCAGGCCGCGGCGAGCGCCTCGCGCGTACGGGTCGTGCGCAGGCCCGGCTCCGCCCAGCCGTGCCGCATCTGCAGCAGCTGCACGGTCCACTCCACGTCGGACAGGCCGCCGCGGCCCAGCTTGGTGTGGGTGGTGGGGTCGGCGCCGCGCGGCAGCCGCTCGGACTCCATGCGGGCCTTCAACCGCCGGATCTCGCGCACCGCGTCGTCGCCGAGGCCCTCGGCGGGATAGCGCAGGGGGTCGATCAGGTCGATGAACTCCCGGCCGAGTGCGGCGTCGCCCGCGACGGGCTCGGCGCGCAGCAGCGCCTGGCTCTCCCACACCAGCGACCAGCGCCGGTAGTAGGCGGCGTAGGAGGCGAGGCTGCGCACCATCGGCCCGGACTTGCCCTCGGGCCGCAGGTCTGCGTCCACGAGCAGGGGCGGGTCGGTGGTGGGCAGTTGCAGCAGCCGGCGCATCTCGCCGGCGACGGCGGAGGCGGCCTTGGCGGCCTCCTCGTCGGAGACGCCCTCGCGCGGCTGGTGCACGAAGAGGACGTCCGCGTCGGAGCCGTAGCCCTGCTCGTGGCCGCCGAAGCGGCCCATGCCGATGACCGCGAAGCGGGTGGGCAGGGTGTCGCCCCACTCGGCCCGGACCGCCGCGCGCAGGGCGCCGGCGACGGTGGCGGCGTTGATGTCGGTGACGGCGTCGCCGACGATGCCGGCGCGGGCGGCGTGGTCGGCGCCGGCCGTCTCGGCGGCGCCGCGCGAACCGGTGCCGTGCTCGCCGGAGGCGTGCGCCTGCGAGGCGGGGCCGAAGCGCCCGTAGGCGCCGACGATGTCGGCGGCCGAGGTGCGGAACAGCTCGCGGCGGCGCACCCCGCGCACCGCGACGATGGCCGCCTCCGCGTCCTCGGCGCGGCCGACGGCGGCCAGCACCTCCTGCTCGAGGGCCTCGCGGCCGCGCGGGCGCAGGCCGCCGGGGTCGCCGAGCAGGGCGACGGCCTCGGGGGCGCGCAGCAGCAGGTCGGGGGCGAGGCGGCCGGCGGACAGCACCCGGGCGAGGT
>KL569520.1:35223-36741 GCA_000715685.1 Streptomyces lilacinus | reverse complement strand
CAGCCGCAGGTACCAGGGGGTTCGGCCGAGGGCGTCGGAGACCTTGTGGAAGTTGAGCAGTCCGGCGTCGGGGTCGGCGGAGTCGGCGAACCAGCCGAGCAGGACGGGCAGCAGGGTGCGCTGGATGGCCGCCTTGCGCGTGACACCGGAGGCGAGCGCCTCCAGGTGGCGCAGGGCGGCGGCCGGGTCGGCGTAGCCCAGGGCCTTCAGGCGCTGCCCGGCGGCCTTGGGGCTGAGCCGGATCTCGCCGGGCTCGAGCTGGGCGACGGCGTCCAGCAGCGGGCGGTAGAAGAGCTTCTCGTGCAGCCGCCGCACCTCGCGGGCGTGCAGCTTCCACTGGTTGCCCAGCTCGGCGACGGGCTCCTTGCCGGCGGGCCACTGGTGGCTGCGGGCCAGGCAGCGGCCCAGGCGGCGCAGGTCGGCCTCGGCCTCGGGCACGAGGTGGGTGCGGCGCAGCCGGTAGAGCTGGATGTGGTGCTCCATGGTCCGCAGGAAGCGGTAGGAGGCATCGAGGGCCTTGGCGTCGGCGCGGCCGACGTAGCCGCCCGCGGCGAGGGCGGCGAGCGCGTCGAGGGTGCCGGTCACGCGCAGGGTGGCGTCGCTGCGGCCGTGCACCAACTGCAGCAGCTGGACGGCGAACTCGACGTCGCGCAGGCCGCCGGGGCCGAGCTTGAGCTCGCGCTCGACCTGGCCGGCGGGGATGGACTCGATGACGCGGCGGCGCATCTGCTGGACGTCGGCGACGAAGTTGTCGCGCTCGGCGGCCTGCCAGACCAGCGGGGAGACGGCGTCCAGGTAGGCCTCGCCGAGCTCCTGGTCGCCGGCGACGGGCCGGGCCTTGAGCAGGGCCTGGAACTCCCAGGTCTTGGCCCAGCGCTGGTAGTAGGCGAGGTGGCTGCTCAGGGTGCGCACGAGGGGGCCGTTGCGGCCCTCGGGGCGGAGGTTGGCGTCGACGGGCCAGATGGTGCCCTCGGGCGTGACGTCGGAGCAGACCCGCATCATCCGCGAGGCGAGCCGGGTGGCGGCCCGCAGCGCGGTCGCCTCGGCGGTGTCGCCCCGCGCCTCCGCCACGAAGATCACGTCCACGTCGGAGACGTAGTTCAGCTCCCGGCCACCGCACTTGCCCATGCCGATCACGGCGAGCCGGCACGCGGCGTCGTCCGCCGGGCTCTCCTCGGCCGCGATGCCCAGCGCCGCGCGGAGGGTGGCGGTGGCCAGGTCCGCCAGCTCGGCGGAGGTCTGGGCGACGTCGGCGGTTCCGCTGACGTCCCGGGCCGCTATCGCCAGCAGACAGCGCCGGTACGCCGCGCGCAGCGCGTCGGCCGGGGCGAGCCCGGCCTCCCGCCCGGCGCGGCACCCCTCGGCCAGGGCCCTGACGAAGTCCGGGGTGGTGGGGTGCAGGTCGAACGAGTCGAAGCTGTCCAGCGTGTGCCAGTCCCCGGGGTGCCGGGCGAGGTGGTCGCCGAGCGCCTCGGACACCCCCATCACCCCCAGCAGCCGGTCGCGCAGCGGCTTGGC
>KL569520.1:34726-34907 GCA_000715685.1 Streptomyces lilacinus | reverse complement strand
GTGTCCAGCAGCTCCCGCCGCTCGCCGTCCTCCTTCAGCGCCTCGGCGAGACGCACCAGCCCGCGCAGGGCGAGCCCGGGGTCGGCGGTGGCGCCCAGCGCGTCGAGCAGCACGGGATCGGCCCCGACCGTCCCGAGCGCTGGGCTCTCCAGCAGCCGCTCGGCGCCGGCCGCGTCGGTGA
>KL569520.1:31665-34398 GCA_000715685.1 Streptomyces lilacinus | reverse complement strand
GGTGAAGCCGTAGCGCAGCAGGCGCGTGTACGTACTGCTGCGCCGCCCCTCGGGCACGGTCATCGGACTCCCCTTCGCGGACGGCTCGGACGCGGGCGGATCGGACGCGGGCGGATCGGACGCGTCAGAGCACCGGCAGCATCTTGCGCAGCTCGAACGCGGTCACTTCCGACCGGTACTCCTCCCATTCCTGCTTCTTGTTGCGCAGGAAGAAGTCGAAGACGTGCTCACCGAGGGTCTCGGCGACCAGTTCGCTGCGCTCCATGAGCTCGATGGCCTCGCCCAGGTTCTGCGGCAGCGGCTCGATGCCCATGGCCCGGCGCTCGGCGTCGGACAGCGCCCACACGTCGTCGTCGGCGCCGGCGGGGAGCTCGTACCCCTCCTCGATGCCCTTCAGTCCGGCCGCGAGGAGGACGGCGTACGTCAGGTAGGGGTTGGCGCCGGAGTCGATGGAGCGGACCTCGACGCGGGTGGAGCCGGTCTTGCCGGGCTTGTACATCGGCACGCGGATGAGGGCGGAGCGGTTGTTGTGGCCCCAGCAGATGTACGAGGGGGCCTCGCCGCCGGCGCCGGCGGTGCGCTGGGAGCCGCCCCAGATGCGCTTGTAGGAGTTGACCCACTGGTTGGTCACGGCGGAGATCTCGCCCGCGTGCCGCAGCAGGCCGGCGATGAAGGACTTGCCGACCTTGGACAGCTGGTACTCGGCGCCCGACTCGTGGAAGGCGTTGCGGTCGCCCTCGAAGAGGGAGAGGTGGGTGTGCATGCCGGAGCCGGGGTACTCGGAGAACGGCTTGGGCATGAACGTCGCCTGCACGCCCTGCTCCAGCGCGACCTGCTTCATGACGAGACGGAACGTCATGATGTTGTCGGCGGTGGACAGCGCGTCGGCGTAGCGCAGGTCGATCTCCTGCTGGCCGGGGGCGCCCTCGTGGTGGCTGAACTCGACCGAGATGCCCATGGATTCGAGCATGGTGATGGCCTGGCGGCGGAAGTCCATGCCCACGTTCTGCGGGGTGTGGTCGAAGTAGCCGGAGGAGTCGGCGGGCACCGGGCGGGTGCCGTCGACGGGCTTGTCCTTCAGCAGGAAGAACTCGATCTCGGGGTGGGTGTAGAAGGTGAAGCCGAGGTCGGAGGTCTTGGCGAGGATGCGCTTGAGGACGTAGCGCGGGTCGGCGTAGGACGGCGAGCCGTCCGGCATGAGGATGTCGCAGAACATCCGGGCCGTCCCCGGGGCCTCGGCGCGCCAGGGCAGGATCTGGAAGGTGCCCGGATCCGGCTTGGCGATCATGTCCGACTCGTAGACGCGGGCGAAGCCCTCGATCGCGGAGCCGTCGAAGCCGATGCCCTCGTCGAAGGCCTGCTCGAGCTCGGCCGGGGCGACGGCCACGGACTTCAGGTAACCGAGGACGTCGGTGAACCACAGCCGGACGAACCGGATGTCGCGCTCTTCGAGCGTGCGGAGCACGAACTCCTGCTGCTTATCCATAGCTACCTATCCTTGCAGGTCAGACGGCTCGTTTCACCGGATGCGGGCACAGGCTGGACCTTGAGTATCACGTCCCCGGGTTACCGGTGGGTTTCCGGACGGCCACGCTCCCCCCGGGCCCCCGTGTGCATCGTACTTATGCCCGTATGCCCGACGCCGCCACGCGACGGCCGGACGGGCTGCTCCTCCCTCGTCCCACGCCCGTATGTACGGCTGTGTCACGCCCGTATGTACGGCGTCGCCAGGACCGCCGCCGCGATGGACTGCGGGCGGTCGTACATGAGCAGGTGGCCGGCCGGGGCGACGGCCTCGAAGCGGGCGTCGAGGCGGTCGGCGAGGGCGCGCTGGCGTTGGAGCCAGCGGCGTTCGAGCCAGGAGCCGGTGCCCGGGGAGGCGGCGAGGACGGTGATCGGGACGGGGGGCAGGCCGTGGTGGAGGCGCAGGTCCTCGAGTTCGGCGGCGACGTCGCGGTAGCAGGCGTTCTCCATGAGGACGGCCCGCACCACGCGGCCGGTGCCGTAGGTGCGGCGGATCAGGTCGGCGGGGGCGGGGTCGCGGCGCTTGACGGAGGCGGCGCGGACCGAGTAGCGGCGCAGGGCGGGGCCCAGGGCGAGGGGCAGTCCGGCGGCGGCGAAGGCCCGGCCGCGCAACCGGGCGGCGGCGGTGCGCAGCTCGCGGCCGGGCACGGGGCGGGCGTCCTCCTCCACACTGGCGTCGACGAGGACGAGGCCCGCCGTGCGCTCGGGGTGCAGCCGGGCGTACGCCTCGGCGTGGAAGCCGGCGAGGGAGTGCCCGACGACGGTGGCGGGGCCGGGCAGGCCGAGCGCGTCCAGGACGCCCGCGATGCGGGCGGCCTCGGCGGCTGCGGTGGGCGGTTCGAGGGGCGGGGCGCTGAAGCCCAGCCCGGGGCGGTCGAAGCGGACCACCGTGCGGTGGGGGGTGAGCAGCGGGACGACCGGCTCCCAGTCGAACCAGCCCATGCCGAGCCCGGCACTGAGCACGCACACGGGTCCGGAGCCCTCGCACACCACGTGCAGGGCCACCCCGCCGACCCGCAGCATCCGCCCCGGCGGCCGTTCCGTACCGCTCATCCGAGTCCCCCTCGCTCCGCGCGGATCCGTGCCCGGTCGCGGTCACCGACAGGGCACGGACAAGCTACTCGACGGTGCCGGCCCGCCGGTGCTCGGCCGCCACCCAGTGCGGCTTGCGGCAGGCGAGGAAGGCGACGGGCGCGAGGAAGCCCAGCG
>KL569520.1:31216-31368 GCA_000715685.1 Streptomyces lilacinus | reverse complement strand
AGCCCAGCGTCAGCAGGCCGCCGCCGACGACGAGGAGGTAGCGCCACAGCGGGCCGCCGCCGAACTGCTCGGGCGGGACGAAACCGATGCACATCGCCCCGGCCGAGGCGGCGAAGCCGATGCCGGCGACGAGCCGGACGGCCGGGACGCGG
>KL569520.1:25586-30937 GCA_000715685.1 Streptomyces lilacinus | reverse complement strand
ACGGCCGGGACGCGGAAGCCGCGCGGCTGGTCGGGGCGGGTGGTGCGCAGCCGGATGACGGCGGCGAACATCAGCAGATAGACGACGAGGTAGATCTGCGTGGTGACGACCGAGAAGATCCAGTAGGCGCTGGAGACGTCCGGGATGAAGGCGTACAGCAGCGCGATGACCGTGGTCAGGGCGCCCTGGGCGATCATGATGTTGCGCGGGACGCCGTGCTTGTTGAGCTTCTGCAGGACGGGCGGCAGGTAGCCCTCCTGACGGGAGACCATCAGCAGGCCCTTGGCCGGACCGGCCAGCCAGGTGAGCATGCCGCCGAGCGCGGCGGCGACGAGCAGGACGCCGACGACCTTCGTCAGCCAGCCCACGTGGAAGTGGTCGAAGAAGCCCTGGAAGGCCTGCATCACACCGGCCGTCAGGCTCAGGTCCTTGCCGGGCATGACCCAGCTGATCGCGAGCGCGGGCAGGATGAAGATCAGCAGGACGAGGCCGGTGGCCGCGACCATCGAGCGCGGGTACTCCTTGCCGGGCGAGCGCAGCGCGGAGACGTGCACGCCGTTCATCTCCATGCCCGCGTAGGACAGGAAGTTGTTGACGATCAGCACGAGGCTGGCCAGCCCGGTCCACGGCGGCAGGACGTGCGAGCCGTCCATCGGCGCGGCGGAGGGGTTGCCCTGGGCGAGGAAGACGACGCCGAGGACGACGAGGACGACGCCGGGCACGAGGGTGCCGACGACCAGGCCCATGCTGGAGAGGCCGGCCACCGCCTTCGTCCCGCGCGAGGAGATGAGCACGCCGGCCCAGTAGATGACGACGATGACGATCGCGATGTAGAGGCCGTTGTCGGCGAGCGACGGGTCGACGATGTACGCGAACGTGCTGGCCACGTACGCGAGCAGGCTCGGGTAGTAGGCGATCGTCATCGCGAACTGGCACCAGACGGCCAGGAAGCCGAGCCGCTTGGACAGCCCCTCGCTCACCCAGCGGTACACCCCGCCCGGCCAGCCGGACGCCAGCTCGGCCGAGACCAGCGCGGTCGGCAGCAGGAAGACGACGGCGGGGAGGAGGTAGAGGAAGACGGCGGCCAGCCCGAAGAGGGCCATGGAGGGCGACGGGCGCAGGTTGGCCACGGACGCGGTGGTCATCATCGCCAGGGTGGCCCAGGAGATGAACTGCGTCTGTCCGGCTCCCGGGACGGGAGCGGCGACGGCGGCGGCGGTCGTGACGGCCGCGTCGGTGGAGGGACGTTCGTCCCGAACCTGTTCCGTGGTGGTCATGGGGGGAGAGCGTCCTTCGGGCCGTGCATGTCGATCGTTCCGCCCAATGATCGGGCCTGCGCCGGGCGCGACGCACATCCGCGCGGGGCGGTGGCCCGGAGGGGCCGTATCCCGTACATACCCCGCAGGGGTAAGGTGCTCGGAAGATCCAGGAGCCCCGGGAGGCAGGCGGTGCAAGGACGGCGGAGGGCCACCGCGTGGTGCGGCCGGCTGCTGCTGTTTGCCGCGTTGCTGCTCGGAATCGTGACGATGCACACATTCGGGCACCCGAGCGCGCATGCGTCGTCACATGCGTCGTCGGACGTCGTGTCGGCGCACGACAGTCCCCCGGCCCACGGCACGGGGCATCACGAGAGCAAGGACAAGGGCAAGCACGACGGCGGCATGGACCCCATGTCCGTCTGCCTGGCGGTGCTGGGCGCCGCCGGGTGGGCGGCGGCCCTGCTGCTCGTCGCCCTGGTGGTCTCCCGCCGCCCGGTGATCACCGCCCGCGCCTGGTTCTCGCGGGCTCTGTGGCCCGTCCCGCCTCCACCACGGCACAAGGCCCTCGCCCGGTTGTCGGTGCTGCGCGTATAGCGGCGGCGCGGCGCGTTCCGCGCTGCCCGTACGCCCACGTACACATCACCGACCACCACACGAGGTGCGTTCCCTCATGCGCAACACCACCCGCCGCGCCGTGCTCGGCGCGGGCATCGCCCTTGCCGGAAGCGGCCTGCTGACCGCCTGCTCGACGGACTCCCCCGATTCACCCCAGGCGGCGAACAAGGACGGCGGCTACGTCTCCCCCGGCGGCGAGGAAGTCGCCGCCGCCGAGGCCCGGCGCGGCACCGGGCCCGTACGGAAGGCCGCGCTGACCGCCGCCCCCGTACGCCTGGACCTGGGCGGCGGCCGCACGGTCGCGTCCTGGGCCTACGGCGACGCGCTGCCCGGCAAGGAGCTCCGCGTCACCGCCGGCGACACGCTCGCGCTCACCCTCGCCAACCACCTGCCCGTACCGACGTCCGTGCACTGGCACGGGCTCGCCCTGCGCAACGACATGGACGGCGTCCCGGGCCTGACCGCGCGCGGCGTCGCGGCAGGGGCGTCGTTCGACTACCGCTTCGCCGTCCCGCACCCCGGTACGTACTGGCTGCACCCGCACGCGGGGACCCAGCAGGACCGGGGACTGTACGCGCCGCTGATCGTGGAGGACCCGAAGGAGCCGCTGGCCTACGACAAGGAGTGGGTCGTCGTCCTGGACGACTGGGTCGACGGGATCGACGGCAGCACGCCGGACGCGGTGCTCGCGGAACTCGCCCGCGGGATGGGCGGCATGGACCACGGAAAGACGGACCACGGCGGTATGAACCATGACGGTATGAACCATGGCGACATGGGCCACGGCGCCATGGCGCCTTCCCCCACAGGACAGCCGTCCGGTCCCTCCCGCATGCTCATGGGCGCCACCAGCGACGTCCTCGGCGGCGACGCCGGCGACGTCGCCTACCCGCACTACCTCGTCAACGGTCGGGTGCCCGAGGACCCGCAGACCTTCACCGCCCGGCCCGGCGACCGGATCCGCATCCGCCTGATCAACGCCGGCGGCGACACCGCCTTCCGCGTGGCCCTCGGCGACCACCGCATGACCGTCACCCATACGGACGGTTTCCCCGTCGAGCACGTACAAACGGACGCACTGTTGCTGGGCATGGGAGAGCGGTACGACGTCCTGGTCGAGGCCAAGGACGGCGTCTTCCCGCTGACCGCCCTGGCCGAGGGCAAGAACCGCACCGCCCTGGCCGTGCTGCGCACCGGCGGCGGCGCGGCGCCCGCCGCCGACGTGGCTGAAGGCCGACGGAAGCGTGGCGCTGAAGGACCGCCGCCCCGACCGCACGGTCACGCTCCGGCTGACGGGGTCGATGAGCAAGTACGACTGGGCCATCAACGGCCGCCGGTACGCGCCCTCGCACCGCTATCCGGTGCGCGCGGGCGAGCGGGTCCGGCTGGTCTTCGTCAACGACACGACGATGTGGCACCCGATGCACCTGCACGGCCACACCTTCGCCCTGCCGGGCGGCGGGCCGCGCAAGGACACCGCGGTGGTGCTGCCGGGCAAGCGGCTCGAGGTCGACTTCGACGCCGACAACCCCGGACTGTGGATGGTCCACTGCCACAACGTCTACCACGCGGAGTCCGGGATGATGACGGTCCTCGGCTACCGGCGGTAGGCGGGCGCCCGGCCGTGCGGCGGCCCGGCCCCCGGGCCGCCGCGTGGCAGCGCTCACACCACATTGCGTCAGTCAGACGATTACACTGGCGGCGTGGCTCAACTTCGTCTCGCCCTGAACCAGATCGACTCCCGCGTCGGCGCCCTCGCCGAGAACGCCGAGTCGATCGTCCGCTGGACCCGGCACGCGGCCGAGCAAGGCGCCCACCTCGTGGCGTTCCCCGAGATGGCGCTGACGGGCTACCCCGTCGAGGACCTCGCGCTGCGGTCGTCCTTCGTCGAGGCCAGCCGGGACGCGCTGCGCTCCCTCGCGGCCCGCCTCCAGGCGGAGGGCCTGGGCGAGCTGCCGGTCGTCGTCGGCTACCTCGACCGCAGCGAGGAGGCCCGCCCGAAGTTCGGCCGCCCCGCCGGCGCCCCCCTCGACTCCGCCGCCGTGCTGCACCGCGGCGAGGCCGTGCTGACCTTCGCCAAGCACCACCTGCCGAACTACGGCGTCTTCGACGAGTTCCGCTACTTCCTGCCCGGCGAGACCCTGCCGATGATCCGCGTCCACGGCGTGGACGTCGCCCTCGCCATCTGCGAGGACCTCTGGCAGGACGGCGGCCGCGTGCCCGCCACCCGCTCCGCCGGGGCCGGGCTGCTGCTCTCGATCAACGCCTCCCCGTACGAGCGCGAGAAGGACGACACCCGCCTGGAGCTGGTGCGCAAGCGCGCCCAGGAGGCGGGCTGCACGACCGCGTACGTCGCCATGATGGGCGGCCAGGACGAGCTGGTCTTCGACGGCGACACGATCGTCGTCGACCGCGACGGCGAGGTCGTCGCCCGCGCCCCGCAGTTCGAGGAGCGCTGCGTCGTCCTCGACCTCGAACTCCCCGAGGCCCCGGCCGAGGTGCCCTCCGGCGTCGTCGACGACGGCCTGCGCATCGACCACGTCACGCTCTCCGCCGACCCGCTGCCCGCGTACGAGCCGGAGTTCACGGGCGGCGAGGTGGCACATCTGGGCGACGACGAGGAGGTCTACAAGGCGCTGGTGACGGGTCTGCGCGCGTACGTCCGGAAGAACGGTTTCCGCAGCGTCCTCATCGGCCTCTCCGGCGGCATCGACTCCGCGCTCGTGGCAGCCATCGCCTGCGACGCGGTCGGCGCGGAGAACGTGTACGGCGTGGCCATGCCGTCCCGCTACTCCTCCGACCACTCCATCGCCGACGCCGAGGAGCTCGCCCGACGCACCGGCCTGCACTTCCGCACCGTGCCGATCGCGCCGATGTTCGACGCGTACATGGGCTCGCTGGGCCTGACCGGCCTCGCCGAGGAGAACCTCCAGTCCCGCCTGCGCGGCACGATGCTGATGGCCATCTCCAACCAGGAGGGCCACATCGTCCTCGCCCCGGGCAACAAGTCCGAGCTGGCGTGCGGCTACTCCACCCTCTACGGCGACTCCGTCGGCGCCTACGGCCCGATCAAGGACGTCTACAAGACGGGCATCTTCCGCCTCGCCAACTGGCGCAACCAGGCGGCGGCCGAGCGCGGCGAGACCCCGCCGATCCCGGAGAACTCCATCACCAAGCCGCCGAGCGCCGAGCTGCGCCCCGGCCAGGTCGACACCGACTCGCTGCCGGACTACGACGTGCTCGACCGCATCCTCGAGCTGTACGTCGACCGCGACCGGGGCCTGGCCTCGATCGTCGCGGAGGGCTTCGACGCGGAGCTGGTCACGCGCATCCTGCGCCTCGTGGACACCGCGGAGTACAAGCGCCGCCAGTACCCGCCGGGCACCAAGATCTCCCCCAAGGGCTTCGGCAAGGACCGCCGCCTCCCGATCACGAACGGCTGGCGCGAGACGGTTTGACGCGCGGTGTCCTCAAACG
>KL569520.1:21904-25261 GCA_000715685.1 Streptomyces lilacinus | reverse complement strand
GAGAAACGGTGAAAGGGTGGGACCGGGGCTCACTTCGCGCCCCGCACCACCAGCCCGTCCAGCAGCCGAGCCGTCGCCTCCGCCACGGCGTCCACGGCCTCGTCGAAAACCACCCGGTTGTGCGCGGCCGGGGCATGGAACCCCGACACCTTGCGGACGTACTGCAGGGCGGCGGCGCGGACGTCGTCCTCAGTCGCCTCGGGCGTGACCGGCGGCCTGAGCGTCTTGATGCTGCGGCACATGCTCCAAGTGTGCACCCGCCCCCGCCACCACCCGCGACCCGCCGTCGCGGTCCATCGCACCCGCCACCACCGCGACGGCCAGCCCCACCACCGCCAGGGCCGCGCCCACCAGCGTGGGGGACGTCCAGCCCCAGCCCGCGGCGATCGCGGCGCCGCCGAGCCACGCCCCACCCGCGTTGGCGAGGTTGAAGGCGGAGTGGTTGGAGGCCGCCGCCAGCGTGGGCGCCTGTCGGGCCTTGTTCATGATCAGCATCTGCAGCGGCGTCGTGGTCATGAAGCCGACCGCACCGAGCAGCACGACCGTCACCAGCGCCGCCCACTTCACGTGGACGGTGACGTCGAAGAGGAGCAGCACCCCCGCGAGCCCGGCCAGCGAGCCGTAGAGCGTCGGGCGCAGCGCCCGGTCGGTGAGCGGGCCCGCGGCGAGGGCGCCGAGGGTCATGCCGGTGCCGAAGAGGGCCAGGACGAGGGTCACGGAGGTCTCGGAGAAGCCGGTGACCTTCGTGCTCATCGAGGCGAGGTAGCTGTAGACGGCGAAGACGCCGGCGAAGCCGAAGACGGCGGTGAGCAGGCCGAGCAGCACCTGCCGCCCGCCGAGGGCGCGCAGCTCCCGGGCCAGGCCGCCCCGCTCGTCGCGGGGGATGTGCGGGACGAGCGCGCCGAGGGCGGCCATGGCGAGCAGCCCGATGCCCGTGACGACGAGGAACGTGGCGCGCCAGCCGAGGTGCTGGCCGAGCAGCGTGGCGGCGGGGACGCCGACGATGTTGGCGACGGTCAGGCCGAGGAACATCGTGGCGACGGCCCGGGCCTGCCGCCCCTCGCTCACCAGCCGGGCGGCGACGACGGACCCGAGGCCGAAGAAGGCGCCGTGCGGGAGGCCGGCCAGGACCCGGGCGGCGACGAGGGGGCCGAAGGAGGGGGCCGCCGCGGAGGCCAGGTTGCCGACCGTGAAGAGTCCCATGAGCAGGACGAGCATGCGCTTGCGCGGGATGCGTGCGCCCAGGGCGGTGAGCAGGGGTGCTCCGACGACGACGCCGAGGGCGTAGGCCGAGACCAGGTATCCGGCGGTGGGGACGGAGGTGCCCAGGTCGTCGGCGACGTTGGGCAGCAGGCCCATCATCACGAACTCGGTCGTCCCTATGCCGAAGGCGGAAATCGCGAGGGCGAGCAGCGCCAGGGGCATGGGGGTGCCTTTCGGGGGAGGGTGCGGTGAGCAGCCCTCCACCCTACGGGCCGTCCGGTCAGATCTTCACCCGCGCCGCCATCGGCAGGTGGTCGCTGCGGGTCGCGGGCAGGCTCCACGCGGAGACGGGGTCCATGCCGCGGACCATGATCTGGTCGATGCGGGCCATCGGGAAGCTCGCGGGCCAGCTGAAGCCGAAGCCGTCGCCGGCCGCGCCCTGCGCCGAGCGCAGCTGGGAGGTGACGGGGGCGAGGGAGCGGTCGTTCATGGTGCCGTTGAGGTCGCCGAGGAGGACGACCTTCCGGACGGGTTCGTGGGCGATGGCCTGGCCGAGCGCCTCGGCGCTGTGGTCGCGCTGCCCGGCGGTGAAGCCGGCGTTGAACTTCACCCGGACCGAGGGCAGATGGGCGACGTAGACCGCGACCGGCCCCTGCGGGGTGCCGACCGTGGCGCGCAGGGCCCGCGTCCAGCCGAGCTTGATGTCGACGGGCCGCACGTCGCTGAGCGGGTACTTGCTCCACACGCCGACCGTGCCCTGGACGGAGTGGTACTTGTACGTGCCGGCCAGCGCCCGCTCGTACCGCGAGGCGTCGCTGAGCTCCTCCAGCGCGACGACGTCGGCGCCGGAGGCGGCGACGGCGCGGGCGGTGCCGGCGGGGTCGGGGTTGCCGGCGTTGACGTTGTGGGTGGCGACGGTGAAGTTGCCGCCCTTGCCGGACTTGTCGCTGAGCAGGCCGCCGAAGAGGTTGGTCCAGGCGACGACCGGCAGCAGCAGGGCTATCAGCGCGGTCGCCGAGCGGCGTACGACGGCGAGCACGAGCAGCACCGGGATCAGCAGGCCCAGCCAGGGCAGGAAGGTTTCGGTGAGGCTGCCGAGGTTGCCGACCCGGTTGGGGAGGACGGCGTGCAGCAGCATCAGCAGGCCGAGCAGCGCCGCGAAGGCCGCGACGACGACGCCGCGCCGCCACATGCCGGGACTCTTCCACGAGGCCCGGAAGTCCTGCCACCGGCTCTGGAAGCTCCGGGCTCCGGAGCCGGTCCCCTGCGGACCCGTCGCCTCAAGGCCCGATTCCTCCATGTATGCCTGCGGCATCGCCTGTCCTCACTGCTCCGTATGCTGCGTCCCCGGCCCCCCGACGATAGGTGATCTTCGTGGGGCGGGGCTGACCCGGACGTCCCTGGCGGGGGCGTCGGGGAGGAGGACGACCGTCCGGGCGGGCCGGGTTCCTCCGGACCGGCCGGTACGGACCGCTGTGACACAACGGGCACATTAGGACGTCTCCACGGCCTCGGCGTCGGTCGGAGCCCCTATAGGCGCGTCCCCCGGCGGTCGTACGCCCGCCAGCACCGTGTCGACGATCTGCTCGGCCAGGCCCTCGGGCAGCTCCCGCGAGTCGTGGAGGACGGCGCGCGAGAGCATGGGGCTGACGAAGAGGTCGGTGAGCAGCTCGACGTCGAGGTCGGCCCGGATCTCCCCGGCCGCCGCCCCGCGCCGCAGCACGTCGTGGAAGGCCCGACGGCGGGCGGCGACGACGGTGTCGTGGTACTCCTGCCAGAGCCTGGGATGGGCCCTGACCTGCGCGATCACCGTGCGCAGCACGGCGGAGGCGCGCTTGGCCAGGCCCCGGCGACGCAGGTGCTCCAGCAGGGCGACGAGGTCGTCGCGGGCCGGGCCGCCGGTGAGCACGGGGGCGGTGTCGTCGAGGGAGCGCAGGACGTCGAGCAGCAGCGCCTCCTTGTCCGGCCAGCGCCGGTAGACGGTGGCCTTGCCGACGCCCGCCTCGCGGGCTATCCGCTCCATGGACAGCCCGGCGACGGTGGCGCCCTCCTCCAGCAGCCGCAGCACGGTCTCGACGACCGCGCCGTCGACGGCGGCGCTGCGCGGCCGCCCGGGCCGCGGGGCGGGGACTGTCTCTTATACACATCTCTGAG
>KL569520.1:16903-21668 GCA_000715685.1 Streptomyces lilacinus | reverse complement strand
GCCCCCGCCTGCTCCTTCTGCGCGTCCGGCCGGGCGGAGCCGGCGTCCGCGCGGGAAGGGCGGTGGGCGGGCAGGAAGAGCACGGCGACGAGGGCGCCCAGCAGGGCCACCGCGCTCGCGCCCAGGACGGTGACGTGCATGGCGTGGACGAAGGCGTCGCGGGCGGGCCCGACCAGCCGCTCGCCGGCCGGGCCGAGCTTCGCGGCGACGGCGAGGGTGGCCTCGATGGACTCGCCGGCGGTGTGCCGGGCCTCGTCGGACAGGCCCGGTACGGCGTCGAGCTCGCCGGAGACGCCCCCGCGGTAGGTGGTGGACAGCAGCGAGCCGAGGACGGCCACGCCGAGGGCGCCGCCGATCTGCCGGAAGGTGTTGTTCACGGCGGAGCCGGAGCCGGCCTTCTCGCGGGGCAGCGACTGCATGATCGAGACGGTGGCGGGCGGCGTGATGTGGGCCATCGCCGCGCCCTGGAAGAAGAACAGCACCTCCAGGACCCACAGCGGGGTGTCCGCGTCGAGCAGCGCGTACCCGGCCATCGTGGCGGCCATCACCACCATGCCGCCGGTGCACACCGCGCGGGCGCCGAAGCGGTCGACGACGAGCCGGGCGCGCGGCGCGAAGGCCATCTGGGCGAAGGCGAGCGGCAGCATGAGCAGCCCGCTCTGCAGCGGGGTGAAGCCGCGGGCGCTCTGGGTGTAGAAGACCATGAAGAAGGTCACGCCCATCAGCCCGAAGAAGACCAGCGCCAGCGAGGAGACCGCGGCGGAGAAGGCCGGGTTGCGGAAGTAGCGCACGTCCATGGCGGGGTGCGGGCTGCGCCGCTCGTGCAGGACGAACAGGGTCAGTACGAGCAGGCCGCCGCCGGCCGTGCCGTAGACCTCGGGGTCGGTGAAGTCGGCGAGCTGGCCGCCCTTGATGATGCCGTAGACGAGCAGGACCAGCCCGACGACGGACAGCAGCACGCCGAGCGGGTCGAGCCGGCCGGGCCGGGGGTTCCTGGAGTCGGGGACGAGCACGGCCATCGCGATCAGGGCGGCGGTGACGATGGGGATGTTGATCAGGAAGACCGAGCCCCACCAGAAGTGGCTGAGCAGCAGGCCGCCGGTGATGGGTCCTATGGCGATGGCGAGCCCGACCGCGCCGGCCCAGATGCCGATGGCCTTCGGCTGCTCCTCGCGCTCGAAGACGTTCATGATGATCGCCAGGGTGGCGGGCATCACGAACGCGCCGCCGAAGCCCATCAGGGCCCGGTAGGCGATCAGCTCCTCGGGCGAGCCGGCCATCGAGGCGAGCGCGGAGCCGATGCCGAAGACGGTCATGCCGAAGAGCAGGACCTTCTTGCGGCCCCAGCGGTCGCCCAGCAGGCCGGCGGTGAAGAGCATGCCGGCGAAGACGAGCGTGTAGGCGTTGATCGCCCACGCCAGCTCGCTCTGGGTGGCCCCGAGGCCGGTGGGGGCGGGCGCGGCGATCGTCTTCATCGCGACGTTCAGGACGGAGTTGCCCAGGACGACGACGAGCAGGCTGCACAGCAGCACGGCCAGGACCGCCCAGCGTCTGCGGTGGACGGCTTCGGGGACCCGGCGGGGTGGGGGCGCCATGTCGGGGGTTGCCATGCACACACCCTAGGCGGATTCCGAAACGCCCCCGTTCCGTATTGGCATGTCTTTACGCGCTTCCCCCGGACGCCCGGGGGCCCCGCGATTCGATGGCAGGGGCATCTTTTCGGCCCGCGGGCGACGTGTCAGCATGGAAGGGATCCGGGGACGCCGTCAGGGCGCCTCGAGACGACAAACAGGAGCCACGGCAATGACGCATGCCTTGAACACCCCCGACAGCGGCAAGAGCAGCAAGGCGCTGTACGGCGGGACGTCCTCCCGGCGCATCACCGTCCGCGACATCGCCGCCGCCAAGCAGCGCGGCGAGAAGTGGCCCATGCTCACCGCCTACGACGCGATGACCGCCTCCGTCTTCGACGAGGCCGGCATCCCCGTCATGCTCGTGGGCGACTCCATGGGCAACTGTCACCTCGGCTACGACTCCACCGTGCCGGTCACGCTGGACCAGGTCACCATGCTGTCGGCCGCCGTCGTACGGGGCACCAAGCGCGCCCTGATCGTCGGCGACATGCCCTTCGGGTCGTACCAGGAGGGCGCGGTCCAGGCGCTGCGCAGCGCGACCCGGCTGATGAAGGAGGCCGGGGTCGGCGCGGTCAAGCTGGAGGGCGGCGAGCGCTCGGCCCACCAGATCGAGCTGCTGGTCAACTCCGGCATCCCGGTCATGGCGCACATCGGCCTGACCCCCCAGTCGGTCAACGCCTACGGCGGCTACCCCGTCCAGGGCCGGGGCGAGGAGGCGGCCCAGCAGCTGCTGCGCGACGCCAAGGCCGTCCAGGACGCGGGCGCCTTCGCGGTCGTGCTGGAGCTGGTCCCGGCGGAGCTGTCCGCCGAGGTCACCCGCATCCTGCACATCCCCACCGTGGGCATCGGCGCGGGCGTCGAGTGCGACGCGCAGGTGCTGGTGTGGACCGACATGGCGGGCATGACGGCCGGCCGGCTGCCGCGCTTCGTCAAGCAGTACGCCCGGATGCGGGAGGTCCTCGGGGACGCGGCCAAGGCCTTCGCCGAGGACGTCGTCGCCGGCGCGTACCCGGCGGAGGAGCACTCCTTCCACTAGCCCCTGCGGGGGCGTCGGCGGGCTGTCGGCGGGCTGTCGGTGATTTGTCGGTGGTCCGTCGGCGCCCGGTCGGAGGGGCCGGAAAAATATCGGCGCGGTGTCAGTGGGTACTGGCACCGTTGTCGGCATGACGCGAAAAGACATCCCAGGAAACGGCGGGAACGCCGTCGAAGTCCGGGGCCTGGTCAAGCACTTCGGCGAGACCAAGGCACTGAACGGGGTCGACCTGGACGTGCGCGAGGGCACCGTCCTCGGTGTCCTCGGCCCCAACGGCGCCGGCAAGACCACGCTGGTGCGGTGCCTGTCCACCCTGATCCGGCCGGACGCGGGCACGGCCCGCGTGGCGGGTTACGACGTGCTGTCCCAGCCCCGGCAGCTGCGCCGGGTCATCGGGCTCACCGGCCAGTACGCCTCGGTCGACGAGAAGCTCTCCGGCCGCGAGAACCTCTACATGATCGGCCGGCTGCTCGACCTGTCCCGCAAGGACGCCCGGGCGCGCGCCGACGAGCTGCTGGAGCGCTTCTCCCTGACCGAGGCCGCCCGCCGCCCCGCGATGCACTACTCCGGCGGCATGCGCCGCCGCCTCGACCTGGCCGCCTCCATGATCGGCCGCCCGGCGGTGCTCTATCTGGACGAGCCCACCACCGGCCTCGACCCGCGCACCCGCAACGAGGTGTGGGCGGAGGTCCAGAACATGGTGGCCGAGGGCGCCACGGTGCTCCTCACCACCCAGTACATGGAGGAGGCCGAGCAGCTCGCCCACGAGCTGACGGTCATCGACCGCGGCCAGGTGATCGCCGGGGGCCGGGTCGACGAGCTCAAGGCGAAGGTCGGCGGGCGGACCCTGCAGATCCGGCCGACGGACTCCGGCGAGCTGCCCCGCATGGTCGCCGCGGTGGCCGGGGCCGGGCTGGACGGCATCGCCGGCGCGACCGTCGACGCGGCGGAGGGCGTGGTCAACGTCCCCATCATCAGCGACGAGCAGCTGACCGCCGTCGTCGGGATGCTGGGCGCGCAGGGTTTCGGCATCGCCGCGATCAGCACCCATCTGCCCAGCCTGGACGAGGTGTTCCTGGCCATCACGGGCCAGAAGACGTCCGGCGGCGCCGGCCAGGAAGGGCCGGCGGGACCGGACCGGCACAGCGACGAGCTCGAGGAGGTCGCGGCATGAGCGCGGCGACGATCACCGGCCCCGCCAAGACGGCGGCGCCCGCCCGGGAGGGCCGGATCGGCCTGCGGGGCAATCTGCGGCACATCGGTGCGCTCGCGCGCCGCAACCTGCTGCAGATCAAGCAGGACCCGGAGTCGATGTTCGACGCGGTGCTGATGCCGATCATCTTCATCCTGCTGTTCACCTATGTCTTCGGCGGCAACATCGCCGGCAAGGGCCACGAGCGCGAGTACGTCAACTACCTCGTGCCCGGACTGATGGCGATGATGGGCATGAACATCGCCATGGCCGTCGGCACGGGCATCAACGACGACTTCAAGAAGGGGGTGATGGACCGCTTCCGCACGATGCCGATAGCCCGGTCCTCCGTCCTCATCGCGAAGATCGTGGTCGAGATCGGCCGGATGCTCGTCGCGACGTCGATCCTCCTGGGGATGGGGTTCATCCTGGGGTTCACCATCAGCACCTCGGTCTTCCATCTGTTCGCGGCCGTGGCGCTCGGCACGGTCTTCGGCGCCGCGCTGATGTGGATCTTCATCCTGCTCGGTCTGACCATGCGAACGGCGCAGGCCGTTCAGGGGGTGGCCATGCTGGTGCTCATGCCGCTGCAGTTCGGCAGCTCGATCTTCGCCCCGACCGCCAAGATGCCGGGCTGGCTGGAGGCCTTCACCGACTACAACCCGCTGTCCAACCTCGCCGACGCCTCCCGCCACCTGCTCAACGGCGGCCCGGTCGCCGACTCGGTGTGGATGGTGCTGGCCTGGTCGGTCGGGATCACGGTGGTGACCGCTCCGCTGGCCATCTCAAAGTTCCGCAAGAAGGCCTGAGGTTCGGTCGGGTGTCGTACGAGGGGGTGTCAGACGAGTGCGGTCGCCTCCGCGAGGGAGAGGCGGGCGCCCTCGTCGCGGGCCCGCTCGTACGCCG
>KL569520.1:13774-16653 GCA_000715685.1 Streptomyces lilacinus | reverse complement strand
ATGTGTATAAGAGACAGGTCCACTCCCGTATCTCCCGTTCCTGGGAGACGACGTGGAGGCCGGCCGGGCGCAGCGCCACGGCGGCGCCCAGGAGCCGGGCGGCCGTCAGCGCGTGGTCCTCGCCGCCCAGCGCGGCGTGGGCCCGGGCACCGACCGCCAGCTGCACCACCGGCAGGTGCGCGGCGACCAGCCCGACGAGCGGGTCGCCGTCGGCCTTCTCGAGCGCCTCGCGCACCTTGGGCAGGGCGTCCTCCGGATGCCCCTCCAGGGTGTCCAGCCAGCCGAGCAGCCCCAGCATCATGGCCTCGAACAGGGCGATGGCCCGGTGGTCGAACTCCTCCCGGAGCACCGCGAAGAGCTCCCTGGCCTCCGCCAGACGCCCGTCGCGGGCGACACGGATGCCCAGTTGCAGGCGGATGAAGGCAGCGGCGTCGGCGTAGTCGCGCTCGACCGCGGCGAGCGACTCGCGGAGCATCCGCTCGCCCTCCGCCAGCGTGATCTTCCCGTCCTCGAGGAGCACCTCGGCGAGGCGCGCCCTGAGATGGGGCACCTGGCCGTCGGCGCCGACCTCCTGGACGCTCTCGATCGCCTCGCGGTAGTCCGCCGCCGCCCGTTGGAAGTCGCCGGCGCGTTCGTGGGCCTCGGCGCGGCCCGACAGCGCCTCCGCGACGCCCCAGGAGTCGCCGATGCGCCGGAAGATCTCCAGGCTCTCGTCGGCGTCCCGGGTGCCCTCGGCGGCCCGCTCGGGCTGCTCGTTGAGGAGCTTGGCTCTCAGCTGCAGGGCCTGGGCGAGCTCCCAGGTGTAGCCGAGCTCCCGACAGCGGTCCACCGAGGAGTCGACGACCTGGCACAGGTCGTCGACCGCGCCGGTCAGCAGCAGCGCGAAGAACCACATGATCCCCGGCAGCCGGCAGTTCTGCGGCTGCCCGGCGCCGTAGGCGGCGACGATGCCGCGCAGGCGTTCCTGCATCTCCGGGGTGCCCATCGCGCGCAGGTCGGACTCGGCGTTGGCCACCCCGATCAGCCGTACGCCGCGCCGCGCCTCCAGCAGCAGCTCCGGCGACATCGGCGGGGGCTCGGCGATGCTGGAGACCAGCAGCGGCGGGGCGGGCTCCACCGGCTCGGTGAACGGGTCGGGGCCCAGGGCGGCCACGGCGTCGGCCCAGTGGCGGGCGTCCGCGCGGTGGTCGCGCAGCTGCCAGAACCAGCCCAGGGACAGCACCAGGCACAGCGCCTCGTGCTCGTCCCGTACGGCGACGGCGTGGCGCAGCGCGGAGCGCAGGTTGTCGTGCTCCAGCTCCAGCCGTTCCAGCCAGGCGCGCTGCTCGGGGCCGCGCAGCAGGGGGTCGGCGGTACGGGCCAGTTCGCGGAAGGCGACCAGGTGCCGCCGCTCGGTCCCGGCCCGCTCGCCGGCCTCGTCGAGCCGCTCGCCGGCGTATTCGCCGACGGTCTCCAGCAGGCGGTAGCGCATCTGGCCGTCCGCGGCCGGGGCGGCGACCACGAGCGACTTGTCGACCAGCGAGCCGAGCAGCGCGGCCACGTCCGGCGCGGCGACGTCCGTCCCGTCGGCGCACACCTCCTCGGCGAGCGTCAGGTCGCAGCCGCCGGAGAAGACCGACAGCCGGCGCAGCACCGCCCGCTCGTCCTCCGCCAGCAGGTCCCACGACCAGTCGACGACCGCGCGCAGGGTCTGCTGCCGGGGCAGGACGGTACGGCTGCCGGAGGTCAGCAGGCGGAAGCGGTCGTCGAGCCGGTCGGCGAGCCCGCGCGGGGTGAGCAGCCGCAGCCGCGCGGCGGCCAGCTCGATGGCGAGCGGCAGTCCGTCCAGGCGGTGGCAGATCTCGGCGCAGGCCGCCGGGTCGTCCTCCACCCGGAACCCGGGCTGCGCCGCGGACCCGCGGTCCGCGAGCAGCCGCAGCGCCACCGGGTCGGGCAGCGGCTCTACGGGCCGCACCACCTCGCCGGGCACGGCGAGCGGTTCGCGGCTGGTGGCGAGCACGGTCACGCCGGGGCACTGGGCGAGGAGCACCTCGGCGAGCCGGGCGGCGGCGTCGATCACGTGCTCGCAGTTGTCGAGCAGGAGCAGCATCCGGCGCCGCCCGCAGTGCTCGGCGAGGCGGCCCAGCGAGTCCAGCGAGGCGGCGTCCGTCACCGCCCGCAGCTCCTCCGCGGCGCTGCCGCGCACCACGGTCTCCCGCGCCCCGAGCGCGGTCAGCACCGCCTCGGGCACGGTGCCGGGGTCGTCGACGGGCGCGAGCTCGGCGATCCACACCCCGTCGGGCCACGCCCCGGCCGCCCCCGCGGCGGCCTCGGCGGCCTCCTGCGACAGCCGCGTCTTCCCGGCCCCACCGGGCCCGAGCAGGGTGACCAGCCGATGCCGCGTCAAGTCCTCGCGGATGGAGGCGATGTCGCCCTCGCGCCCGACGAACGACGTCAGCCGGGCGCGGAGGTTGCCGCGGGGCGGTTGCGCAAGCCCCGTGGTCGGGGCCCCCGGGGTCCGGGGCGCAGCCTCGGGAAACGGTGAAAGGGCGGGGCCGGGGCCCACTTCCCCGCCGCCACGGCGTTCGGCCCCCACCGGCGCGCCCGGCGGTACCGAACCGACCTGCGGCACAGTCTCGCCCTGCGCAAGCAACTCCACGTGCAGCGCCCGCAGTTCCGCCCCCGGATCCGCCCCCAGCCGCTCCGACAACCGCTGCCGCACCGCCTCGTACTCGGCGAGCGCCTCCGCCGACCGCCCCGCCGCGCGCAGCGCCCGCAGCCGCAGGGCGTGCAGGGGCTCGTCCAGCGGGTGGTCCGCGCAGAGCTCGGCCAGGTCGGGCAGGACGCGCGCGGCGTCGCCCAGGGCGACGGCCGCGGCCAGCCGGCCCCGGCGGGCCGCG
>KL569520.1:10870-13493 GCA_000715685.1 Streptomyces lilacinus | reverse complement strand
ATGTGTATAAGAGACAGTCCTCGAAGAGGCCCGCCGCCTTCGCGGGGTCGTGGTCGGCCAGGGCCCGTTCCCCCTCCTCGGCCAGCCGCTCGAAGCGGTGGAGGTCGACGTCGTCGGGCTCGGCGCACAGCCGGTACCCGCCGCGGTCCGAGGCCACCGCCCCGGGGCCGAGGGCCCGCCGCAGCCGGCCGACGAGGGCCTGCAGCGCGCCGACCGCGTCGGCGGGCGGCGCGCCGTCCCACACCTCGTCGATCAGCGCGTCCGCGCCGAGGAGCCGGCCCGGCCGCAGGGCCAGCGCGGCCAGGAGCGCGCGCAGTCGGGCGCCGCCGAGGGCCAGGGGCCGGCCGTCGTCGGAGAGAGCCTGGGTGGTGCCGAGAATGCCGTAGCGCACCGGCCCATTGTCCCCTGTCCGTCACGCAGGGCCCGACCGCGTTCGTACCGCGTTCGTACCGCGTCGGCCACTACGCGATCCCGCCGATGACCAAGTACGGTCGCCCGGTACGTTCGTACGCCCGGGACGTTCTCAGGACATTCCCGGCACTCCAGACGACATCCTCAGGAGCACAGCAGCATGGCAACCCAAGCGACCCGCGGCGAAGAACGTGTGAGCCCCGTCTTCCTCGCCCTCGTCGCCATCATGGCGGTCTCCCTATGGGGAATATGGACCGACTACTCGGCGAACACCGGCCTCCCGGTGTTCCTGTTCATCGTCTCGGGCTGGGTCGTCTCGCTGTGTCTGCACGAGTACGCGCACGCCCGCACCGCCCTGCACGGCGGTGACATCAGCGTCGGCGCCAAGGGCTACCTCACCCTCAACCCGACGAAGTACACCCACGCGCTGCTGAGCATCGTCCTGCCCGTGATCTTCGTGATCATGGGCGGCATCGGCCTCCCCGGCGGCGCGGTCTTCATCGAGCGGCACCGCATCCGCAGCCGCTGGAAGCAGTCCCTGGTGTCGGCGGCCGGCCCGCTGATGGACGCCGTCTTCGCCCTCGCCGTCGGCCTGCCCTTCCTGCTGGGCGCACTGGACGGCGTACCGGACAACGTCCGCTACGCCCTCGCCTTCATGGTCCAGCTGCACGTGACCGCCGTGATCCTGAACTTCCTGCCCGTCCCCGGCCTGGACGGCTTCGGCGTGATCGAGCCCTGGCTGTCGCTGAAGATCCGCCGCCAGGTGGCGCCGTTCGCGCCGTTCGGCCTGCTCGCGGTCTTCGGCTTCCTGTGGATCCCCGAGGTCAACCACACGTTCTTCAACATGATCGACGCGGTGCTGCGCCAGCTCGGCGTGACCGAGTGGGACACCTACTGGGGCCGGCAGCTCTTCCGCTTCTGGCAGGGCACGCCGGAGATACCGCCGCTGAGCGGCCTCGACTTCGGCACCTTCGGCTGATCGACCGATCAAGGACGTCAGCCGCGGCCGGCGGCCGCCGCCTTGTCGTTCTTCGCCTTGCGCACGTAGTACCAGGCGATGTTCGAGGAGACGCCCAGCAGCAGGATCCACACGATGCCGAGCCAGCTGCCCCGCGCGAAGGAGACGACGGCCGCCGCGACCGCGAGGACGCAGACGACGAGGGCGTAGAGGGCGAGGCGGGGCATGGGGGCGGCTCCTACTCCGGTGTCCGGGGGCGCATGTGCGTACGATCCCGGTCATTGTCCCCCATGCCCCGGCGCCCACCGGACGCAGGCAATGACCGGACAGCTCGGACGTCGGCTCAGACGTCGGTGACGCGCAGCCCCGCGTGCGCCTTGTAGCGGCGGTTGGTGGAGATCAGGTTGGCCACCAGCGACTCGACCTGGTGGGCGTTGCGCAGCCGGCCGGCGAAGACGCCGCGCATGCCGGGGATGCGGGCGGCCAGCGCCTGCACGAGGTCCGTGTCGGCCCGCTTCTCGCCGAGCACCATCACGTCGGTGTCGATCTCCGCGATCTCCGGGTCGGAGAGCAGCACGGCGGACAGGTGGTGGAAGGCCGCGGTCACCCGGGACTCGGGCAGCAGCGCGGCGGCCTGCTCGGCCGCGCTGCCCTCCGCCGGCTTCAGCGCGTAGGCACCCTGCTTGTCGAAGCCGAGCGGGTTGACGCAGTCGACGACCAGCTTCCCGGCCAGCTCCGCGCGCAGCGCCTCGAGGGTCTTGGCGTGGCCGTCCCACGGCACGGCGACGATCACGATGTCGCTGCGCCGCGCGCACTCGGCGTTGTCCAGGCCCTCGATGCCCAGGCCCAGCTCCTCCGCCGCGGCCCGCGCCCGCTCCGCGGCGCCCGAACCGATGATCACCCGCTGGCCGGCCTTGGCCAGCCGGTAGGCCAGGCCGCGGCCCTGGTCACCGGTGCCGCCGAGGACGCCGACCACCAGGTCGGAAACATCCGGAAGATCCCAAGGGTCCTTCGCGGGGGCCTTCTTCGCCTCATCAGAAGTAGTCATGACAGCGATACTGTCACGCCCCCGACCTGCCCGAACGCCCGCCCGGCCGCCGCGCGCCGCCCCGCCCCGCCCCTCGCGCCCGAACGGGTGAGACGCCCGGCAACTCCGCTTCCGCCCGCGGCGGTTGGGGCAGGCTGGGCCCCATGGACGCCGTACGGGTCGCGCTGCTGCGCGAAGCGCTCGCCGGGACCGAGTGGCTGGGGGGG
>KL569520.1:10063-10603 GCA_000715685.1 Streptomyces lilacinus | reverse complement strand
GATGTGTATAAGAGACAGAACCTCGGTGGCGACGCACGGCGGCGGCCTGCTGCTCGTCGGAACGGCGGAGTACGAGCCCTGGCACCTGGCGGCGCACCTGGACGAGGAGGCCGCCTGGTCGGGGCTGACGGAGCTGTCCCCCACGCTCGTACGCCACCGGGTGCCGCCCGGCGCGCCCGCGCACCTGGCGGTGGGGCTGGGCCGGCTGGAGGCGGCGCGGCGCGGGGAGACGCTGCTGGTGGTCGCGGAGGGGCGGACCGGGGAGGGCCTGCTGGAGCGGGTGCACGACGCGCGGCGCGGCGGGGCGACGGTCCTGGCGCTGGAGGGCCCCCGGGAGGACGAGGACGGCCCGGGTGCCCCGCCGATGTCCTCCCACGCTTCCCACGCCGACATGTGCTCCCTGGCGCACGACGTGCTGAGCGTGCCGGACTCCACGGGCCTGGACCTCGACACGGTCCAGCACCTGGTCAGCGCCGCCGCCGGGGAGAACGGCCCACCCCCGGCCGCCCACGGCCGCCGCTTCCGCGACCGGCTCGCCCC
>KL569520.1:6239-9785 GCA_000715685.1 Streptomyces lilacinus | reverse complement strand
GACCAGCTGACGGCGCCGCCCCCGCCGCGCTGGTAGGAGCCTCCGCAACCGGCGAAGCGCCCGGAAAAACCGTTTGCTCCGCGCGGCTACGGACCCGGACCATGGTCACTCGTGACCGAGCACCATCCTCCTTCCTCCGACTCTCCCGACAGACCCGCGGGCCGACTGCGCGCGCTGCTGCCCGACCTGTCCCCCTGGCACTCCTCCCGCGACTTCCGTCGCCTGTGGACGGCCGGGCTGGTGACGGTCTTCGGCGCCTTCCTGACCTTCATCGCCGTGCCGCTGCAGCTCAAGGAGATGACCGGCTCCACGCTCGCGGTCGGCGCGATCGGCGCGGTGGAGCTCGTCCCGCTGATCGTCTTCGGCCTGTACGGCGGCGCGCTCGCCGACGCCCTCGACCGCCGCAAGCTGATCCTCTGGACGGAGGCCGGACTCGGCGTCCTCAGCGCGATCCTGCTGCTCAACAGCGTGCTGCCGCACCCGCTGATCTGGCCGATGTACGTGGTGGTCGCCCTGGTCAGCGCGCTGACCGGACTCCAGCGGCCCGCCCTGCAGGCGATCGTGCCGCGCATCGTCCCGCACGAGCAGCTGCCCGCCGCGATCGCGCTGAACTCGACGCGCTGGCAGATCGGCGCCATCGCCGGCCCCTCGGTGGCGGGCCTGATCATCGCCTTCGCCGGGCTCGAGCTCGCCTACGCGCTGGACGCGGTCTCGTTCGCCGTCTCCCTGCTCCTCCTCCTCGGCCTCGCCCCCTCCCCCGCCTCGCACGACGCCGAGAAGCCGAGCCTGCGGGGCATAGCGGAGGGCGCGCGCTACGCCTGGAGCCGCAAGGAGCTCCTCGGCACGTACGCCGTGGACATGGCGGCGATGTTCTTCGCCTACCCCACCGCGATCTTCCCGTTCCTGGCCGACGACCTGCACGCGCCGTGGGCGCTGGGCCTGATGTACTCGGCCGGCGCGGTCGGCTCACTGACGGTCAGCCTCACCAGCGGCTGGGTCTCCCGCATCCACCGGCACGGCCGCATGGTGGTCCTCGCCGCGGCGGGCTGGGGCCTGGCGATGGCCGTGGCGGGCTGGCTGCACAACGTCTGGCTGGTGCTGCTCTTCCTCGCCGTCGCCGGCGGCTGCGACATGGTCAGCGGCCTCTTCCGCTCGGCGATCTGGGACCAGACCATCCCCGACGAGCTCCGCGGCCGCCTCGCCGGCATCGAGCTGCTGTCCTACTCCGTCGGCCCCCAGCTGGGCCAGGTCCGCGCGGGCGGCATGGCGTCGCTCACGAACGTCCGGGCGTCGGTCTGGACGGGCGGCCTGGCGTGCGTGGCGTCGGTGGGCCTGCTGGCGGTGTCGCTGCCGAAGCTGATGTCGTACGACCAGCGGACGGACGAGCACGCGGTACGGATGCGGGAGCGGCAGGCGGCGGTGGCGGAGGCGGCTTAGGCGGTTTCGGCACCGCCGGGCGGGGCCGGGTCCCCCTCTCCGCCGCGACGGCGCTCAGCGCCCGCGCAGCGGTCCGGCGGTGCCGAACACGCTCAGCCCTCGTCCTTCCAGCGCGGATCCTCCCGCCACGCCTCGTCCCGCTCGCGCGCCGTCTCCATCGCGTGCGCCGCTTCCGTACGCGTCTCGTACGGGCCCATGCGGTCAGCGGCCCGGCACTCCGGCCCCTCTTCGACCGTGCCGTGCTTGAGGCAGTAGTACCACTCGCCCGGTTTGCCGGCCGGGCGTCGCTTGAACAGTGCCATCAGGTCTCCTCCACATACCCGCGTACCCGCGTGTGCTCTCGCCCACATCGTCCCCGATGGGCCCTGACTACACTCGCTGGCATGTCTGGCCAGTCGCTTCTTGTCCCGGGGAGACTCTCCCCCGCCCGCCCCGTCCCCGCCTCGATCCCGCGCCCCGAGTACGTCGGCAAGGACGCCCCCACCCCGTACACCGGTCCGGAAGTCCAGGACGCCGAGACGATCGAGAAGATGCGGATCGCGGGCGGCATCGCCGCGCGGGCGATGGAGGAGGCGGCCAAGCACATCGCTCCGGGCGTCACCACGGACGAGCTCGACCGGGTCGCGCACGAGTACATGTGCGACCACGGCGCCTACCCCTCCACCCTCGGCTACCGCGGCTTCCCCAAGTCGCTGTGCGCGTCGGTCAACGAGGTCATCTGTCACGGCATCCCGGACTCGACCGTGCTGCGCGACGGCGACATCGTCAACCTCGACGTGACCGCCTTCATCGGCGGGGTCCACGGCGACAACAACGCCACCTACCTCTGCGGCGACGTCGACGAGGAGTCCCGCCTCCTCGTCGAGCGCACCCGTGAGGCCCTCAACCGGGCGATCAAGGCGGTCAAGCCGGGCCGCCGGATCAACATCATCGGCCGCGTCATCGAGTCGTACGCCAAGCGCTTCGGCTACGGCGTCGTCCGCGACTTCACCGGGCACGGCATCAACTCGTCCTTCCACTCCGGCCTGATCGTCCCGCACTACGACAGCCCGCACCACGACACCCTCATCCAGCCCGGCATGACCTTCACGATCGAGCCGATGCTGACGCTGGGGACGTACGAGTACGACATGTGGGAGGACGGCTGGACGGTCGTCACGAAGGATCGCAAGCGGACCGCGCAGTTCGAACACACACTGGTGGTGACGGACACCGGGGCGGAGATCCTCACCCTGCCCTAGGCTTGCCCCCAGGTTTTACCGACAGAACGTCGGGAAGCAATTGACTTAGGTAAACCTAAGTGGAGAGGATGGGCGGTGGTGGGCGCGCGCCGTACCGGCGTGCGTCGCCACCGCTCGTGCTCCCGGCTCGCTCCCGTCCCTCGGTCACCGGAGGTCCGCCTTGGACTCGCCCACCACGACACCGTTCTCCACGCTCATCCGCACCGCCTCACACGAGCAGCACACGGAAGCCGAGAACTCGTCGTTCATGAGCGACATGCTGGGCGGTCGGCTGGGGGTGAGCGCGTACCGCCGCTACACCGAGCAGCTCTGGTTCGTCTACCGGGCCCTGGAGTCCGCCTCCGACGCCCTGTCCGCCGATCCCGTGGCGGGCCCCTTCATACGGCCCGAGCTGGCCCGCTCCGCCCAGCTCGAGCGCGACCTGGCCCACCTGGCCGGCGGCCCCGACTGGCGCACCGGGCTCACCCCGCTGCCCGCCACCGCGGCCTACGCGGCCCGCATCGAGGAATGCGCCCGCGACTGGCCGGCCGGCTACGTCGCCCACCACTACACGCGCTACCTCGGCGACCTCTCCGGCGGCCAGATCATCCGCGGCACCGCCGAGAAGACCTGGGGCTTCGCCCGCAAGGGCGACGGCGTGCGCTTCTACGTCTTCGAGGGCATCGACAACCCCGCCGCCTTCAAGCGCGAGTACCGCGCACTGCTGGACGCGCTGCCGGTCGACGACCTGGAGAAGCAGCGCGTGATCGACGAGTGCCGGCGCGCGTTCGCGCTGAACACGGCGGTCTTCCACGAACTCGGCCGCGAGTTCCCGCTGAGCGCGTGAGGTGAACGCCTGACAGGAGAAACCCGCGCCCGCCGGTGACCG
>KL569520.1:5148-5990 GCA_000715685.1 Streptomyces lilacinus | reverse complement strand
GCCGGTGACCGTACCGGCGGGCGCGGGTGCTTACGGGGGGCCGTCAGCCCTGGGCGTCGCGACGGCGACGCGTGGCGTAGACGGCGGCGCCGCCCGCCAGGACCATCGCGCCGGCCGCGCCGAGGAGGGGGCCGGTGGGGACGTCCGAGCCGGTCTGCGCGAGGGAGCCGCCGGTCGTCGACCCGCCGGAGGTGGAACCACCGGTGGTGGAGCCGCCGGTCGTCGAACCACCGGTGGTCGAACCACCCGTGGTGGAACCGCCGGTGGTGGCACCACCGGTCGTGGAACCGCCGGTGGTGGACTTGCCCGAGCCCGACTCGCAGGCGACGCCGTCGCCGTCCGTGTCGAGCTTGGCCGCATAGCCCGGCTCGCCCTTGCGCAGCGGCGCCTTGCCCGCCGCCACCGCGGCCTCGCAGTTCTCGAACGCGGGCGGCTCGGGCAGCTTGGCGTTCGCGTCGAGGGCCACGGCCAGCGTCACCGGGTCGAGCGCGTCGCCCTGCTTGTACGGGGAGTTGCTGTCGTACGCGAACGCCTTGGCGCCTTCAGCGGTCAGCGTCGCCGGGACACCGGTAAGGGCGACCAGGTTGCCGTCCTTGGCCTCGAGCGAGCCCGCCGCCAGCTTGAGGGCCGCCAGGGGAACGGCCTCCTTGACGGAATCCTTGGTGGTGACATCCGCGGTGAGGGACCCAGCGGTGCCGGTCACGTTGACCTTGATGTTGCTGAACTTCAGGTCGAGCTTGCCGTCGTGCCCCGTGAAGCGGATGCTCCCGTTGAAGTTCGCCTTGAGCAAGCCGGCCTTGATGAAGCTGCCGCTCCCCTTGGGGACTGTCTCTTATACACAT
>KL569520.1:3739-4906 GCA_000715685.1 Streptomyces lilacinus | reverse complement strand
CCGTTGTTCTCGGCCTGCTTGACGCCGTCGCCGAGCTCGATCCTGCCCTTGGCCGCCCCGACGACGTACTTGCGGAAGGATGCTTTGACGCCCCAGTCCAGGTTGCCGTTGATGACGTCGGCCGGCTTGGACTTGTTGTCCCCCTTGGGGTCCTCCGTGCCGGTGTTGGTGGTGGAGCCTCCCTGGTTGGTGGTGCCGCCACCGGGGTTGGGCTCCTGGGTGCCGGCGGCCGGCTTCACCGAGAGGGTGGCCGCGTCGAGTGCCGCGCCCTTCTCGTAGAAGGCTCTGCCGTTGTACGAGAAGGCCTGCGCGCCGGCCTCCGTCAGAGTCGCGGGTATCTTCGCGTAGGTGAACGCGCCGTCCGCGCCGGTGCTCTTCTGGCCCGCCTTGACATCGAGCGAGGCGATGGCGACGTCCTGCTCGGTCTTGCCGTCGCGCGTGACGTCGGCGGTGATGCTGCCGGTCTCGCCCTTGGTGGCGGCGTCCGTGACGACCTTGATGTCGGAGAACTTGAGGTCGAGCTTGTAGTTCTCCTTCTCGGGGTGCGCCATGAAGCGCACGGTGCCCTTGAAGGTGGTGGTGACGGCCCGCGTCGAGGGGTCGTACGTGCCCTTGTCCGCGGCGAAGGTGAAGGTGCCGTTGTTCTCGGCCTGCTTGGCGCCGTCGCCGAGCTCGATCCTGCCCTGGCCCATCGTCCCCACGACGTACTTCCGGAAGGACTCCTTCACCCCCCATTCCAGCGAGCCGTCCTTGATGTCCAGCGGCTTCGCGGGGGCGTCCGCAGCGTGCGCGGGCACGGTCAGCGCGGTGGCGCCCAGGGCGGTCGCCGTGGCCAGCGCGGCGAGTGCGGCGCGGCGTGCGGTGACGGTCATCGTCTGTTCTCTCCTAGAGGGACGTGAGACATGAGACATGCGATACGTGAATCAAGCCGTGCGGCCCAATGACATCAGGGAGCCGGTGGCCGGGGAAGGTGTGGGGCGGCCGCATCCGGTGCGGGGTGCGCCACACTCGACGGAACATCAGCTTCCGTTCTGTGCCCTCCGCTTCCGCGACACCAGCACGTACGCGGCCCCCGCCGCCGCCAGCACCCCCGCGCCGACGGCGACCGGAAGCACGGGGAAGGGGGAAGAGGGCGAGGCTTCCCGCGCGGCCGGCCGAGCCCCGGCC
>KL569520.1:0-3437 GCA_000715685.1 Streptomyces lilacinus | reverse complement strand
AGGTTCGGCAGCGCCGGCAATCGCGCACCCGCCCCAAGAGGTACGGCGAGGGACACGGGATCCATCTCCGTGCCCTCCTGGTACATGCCGCCGAACGCCTTGGCGCCCTCGGCCGTGAGCTTCGCCGGGGCCTCGGAGACGACGGCGAGGCCGCCCTTCTCCTTGAGGCCGGAGGCGTCGAAGGTGACGAGCGGAACGTTTTTCTGCGCCTCCCCCGCGCCCCCGCCCCCGCCCTTCCCCACATCCGCCGCCAGCGTGCCCCTGCCGCCCCTCACCGTCACCACGACCCGGCTCAGCGCCAGGTCGAGGTTCCTGCCGGTGAAGCGCAGCGTGCCCGCGAAGGCCGCGTCGAGGGTCGCGGACGCGGCGTCGTACGTGCCCCGCCCCTCGGGGAAGCGGAAGAGCGCGCCGCCGTCCTGGGCACCGTCGGCCACCTTCCAGGAGCCCTGGGCGAGGGAGCCCGTGACGTACTCCCGGAAGGTGCGGCGCACACCCCAGTCGACGGCCGCGCCGGTGAACTCACCCTCGGGACGGTCATCTCCCGCCGGCGAGCCGGAGGGACTCGGGCTCGCCTCCGGCGACGCCTTCGCTTCCGCCACGACGTCGGCGGAGAGGCTGACCCGGTCCAGGGCGGCGCCCTCGGCGTAGTAGCCGGCGAACGCCTTCGCGCCCTGCGCGGTGAGCGTGGCCGGCACGTTCGCGAGGACGACGGACCGACCTCCGCCCCGCAGGTCGATGCCCGACAGGTCGAGCGAGGCGAAGGGGACGTGGGAGGCCGTGGTGACCTCGCCCGTGCCCTTGGCCTTGCTGCTCACGTCGGCGTAGAGCGTGCCCGTGCCGCCGGAGAGGCGGACGGTGGGGCGGGCGACGGTGAGGTCGAGCTCGTGCGAGCCGTCGGGCTTGTCGTGTCCGGTGAAGTGGACGCCGCCCGAGAAGCCCGCCTCGAAGGTGCCGTCGCCGGACCGGTAGGTGCCCTTGGCGGAGTGGAAGCGGAACTGGCTGTCGCCGACCGTGGCGGCGCCGCCCTGCAGTTCCCATCTGCCGTGGGCGACGGGTCCGGTGACGTAGCTCTGGAAGGAGGACTTGATGCCCCAGTCCAGCCGCCCGCCCGACACCTCGCGCTCGTCCGCCGCATGGGCGGCGGGCGCGGAACCCCACGCCGTCACCACAGCCGCGAGCAGCGCGACGACGGGCGCGCGGGCAGGTCCGGACGACGGCATGGGGAGCCCCTCTCAAGCGCTCAGGCCATAGCAATTTAGGTAAGGCTAACCTAAGCTACATCCGGAAACCTTCGCTAGGGAAAGGCGGGAACGTGTCCCAACGCCAGTCGGTGGGCGGGCGGATACGCCTCCCACGCCTCGTCGGCGCCCTCGTGGCCCTGCTGGCCCTGACCGCCGCCCTCACCGGCTGCGGCCCGACCGGCACCGCGTCCGGCGCATCCGACGCGAACACGAGCAGCCGCCCCGCGACGCCCGACCGCGTCGAGCCGCTCGCCGGGACGCCGAGGCCCCGACTGCCCGTCACCGTGCGGTCCGCCGACGGACACGACGTCACCATCGGCGCCACTGATCGCATCGTGCCACTCACGGGCGCGCTGGCCGAGGTGGTTTTCGGCCTCGGCCTGGGCGACCACGTCGTAGCCCGTGACATCACCGCCACCTTCGAGCAGGCGCGCCGCCTGCCGGTCGTCACGCGCGCCCACGACGTCTCCGCGGAGAGCGTGCTCTCCCTCAAGCCCACGCTCGTCCTGGCCGAGACCACCACCGGCCCCGCCGAGGCCGTCGCCCAGATCCGGGCGGCCGGCGTCCCGCTCGTCGTCCTCGAGCCGGCGAAGAAGCTGGCCGACGTCGGCACCCGCATCGACAAGTTGGCCGAGGCACTCGGCGTCCGCACCGCCGGCAACCAGCTCCGCGAGCGCACCGAACAGCGCCTCGAGGCGGCGAAGAAGGGCATCCCGGGTGGTGACGCCAGGAAGCCGCGCGTGGCCTTCCTCTACCTGCGCGGCTCGGCGTCCGTCTACCTCCTCGGCGGCGCCGGCTCGGGAGCCGACTCGCTCGTCGAGGCCGCGGGCGGCGTGGACGCGGGCAAGGAGTCCGGGCTGCGGAAGGACTTCACCCCCATCACCAGCGAGGCCCTCGCCAAGGCGGCCCCCGACGTGATCCTTGTGATGTCCAAGGGCCTCGACTCGGTCGGCGGCGTCGACGGGCTGCTGAAGATCCCGGGCGTCGGCCAGACCCCGGCCGGTCTCGACCGCCGCGTCGCCTCCGTCGACGACGGCGTCCTGCTGAACTTCGGACCCCGCACGGACGCCGTGCTGCGCTCGCTCGTCCAGCAGATCCACCGACAGCCCCAGGGCGGCAAGTGAGATGACCGCTGTCACCGAAACACCGACCGGACATACGGCGGAAACGCCCGCCGGAACGCCCGCCACCGCCCACCGCGGCCGCACCGCCGCCGCGCTGACGTGCGGGATGGTCGCGGCACTCGCCGCCCTCTGCCTCCTCTCCGCCGGCCTCGGCGCGTACGACATCCCCCTCGGGGACGTCCTCGGCTCGGTCCGACACCACGCCGGCCTCGGCGGCGCCCCGCTCGACCGGGTCGCGGAGAGCGTGCTGTGGAACGTACGCCTGCCCCGCGTCGTCCTGGCCCTGCTGGTCGGGGCGTCGTTGGGGTGCGCGGGGGCGCTGATGCAGGGCGTGTTCGGCAATCCGCTCGCCGAGCCGGGGGTGATCGGCATCTCGGTCGGCGCGGCGGTCGGCGCGGTCGCCGCGATCGCGCTGGGGCTGAGCTTCCTCGGCACCTGGACGGTCACGGCCTGCGCGTTCGCGTCCGGGGTCGGCACGGTGCTGCTGGTGTACGCGCTGTCGCGCTCGGGCGGCCGTACGGAAGTGGTCACCCTCATCCTCACCGGCATCGCGGTGAACGCCTTCGGCGGCGCGCTCATCGGCCTGGGCGTCTTCCTGGCCGACAACGCGCAGGTCAGTCAGATCACCTTCTGGCAGCTGGGTTCGCTCGCCCAGGCCACGTGGCCGAAAGTGCTGGCCGTCCTGCCCTGTGCGCTCGCCGGTCTCGCCGTCGCCCCGCTGTACGCGCGGAAGCTGGACCTCCTCGCGCTCGGCGAACGGCCCGCGCGCCATCTCGGCGTGGAGGTGGAGCGGTTGCGCCTGGTGCTGGTCATGGTGGTCGCGCTGCTGACGGCGGCGGCGGTCGCCGTGGCCGGGGTCATCACGTTCGTGGGGCTGCTGGTGCCGCACGTGCTGCGCATGGCGGCGGGCCCGGGGCACCGCTTCCTCGTGCCGGGCAGCGCCCTGGGCGGCGCCCTCGTCCTCGTCGCCGCCGACCTCGCGGCCCGCACGGCCGCCCAACCGGCGGAACTGCCCCTGGGCGTCCTGACGGCACTCTTCGGCAGCCCGTTCTTCTTCTGGTTGCTGCGGCGG
>KL569519.1:10674-11284 GCA_000715685.1 Streptomyces lilacinus | reverse complement strand
GGCCTCCGCCGAAGCCGCTGAGGCCGCTGAGGCGGCTGTTCGGCCGCCGGTGGTCGGGACCGCTGCCTTCCGCAAGGCTGAGGCGGAGGCTTCGACCGACGCTCCGACTGTCGAGACGCCGGTGCTGCGTGACGGTCGTGACAGTGCCGACGAGGCCCAGACCGTCGAGCAGCCGCGCGTCGACCCGCGCGCCGCGCTCGCCGGTTCCGGTCTGTATAAGAGACAGGGTGACGTGGGGGGTCGAGTCCACGCCTCGGCCGGGTGCCGAGGACTCCGAGGAGACGGCCGTCCTGCCGAAGCCGCCGGTCCGGCCGGAGAACGAGAACCCGGCGGACCGGGTCCCGGACTGGCTCTTCCGCCAGGAGGACGACCGGACGCGCGAGCTTCCCCGGGTGGAGGACGACGACGAGGGCGACGCGGACCGGCCCCTGCGGAAGCGGCGGCGCCGGCCGGAGTGGGCGGACGATGCGCCCACGCTGGCGGACGATCTGCTCGGGCCGCGGCCGGATGAGGACGGCGGGCGCGGCCGGGGCCGGCAGTAGGCCTCCCCCACCCCGCCCCTTCCCGTAACCGGGGCTCCGCCCCGGGCCCCGGTCCTCAAACGCCGGAC
>KL569519.1:9352-10383 GCA_000715685.1 Streptomyces lilacinus | reverse complement strand
ACGGGCTGAAATCAGCCCGTCCGGCGTTACGCGGTCCCGGGGGGGGCTGGGGCTTCGCCCCAGGAAACGGTGAAAGGGCGGGGCTGGGGTTCCCCCCGCACCCGGCCCCGCCGGAGTGTCACTGGCGTGGCCCACAATGGTGGGCGGCGGTCGAGGAGAGGCGCGGAGGTCGGTCGGTATGGCGGTTTGGGACGACCTGGTCGGGCAGGGGCGGGTGATCGAGCAGCTCGACGCGGCCGCGCGCGACGCGGACGCGCTGGTCAAGGCCGGGGCGGGCGCGCCCGGCGCCGCGGCGTCGAGGATGACCCACGCGTGGCTGTTCACCGGCCCGCCGGGCTCCGGGCGGGCCACCGCCGCGCGGGCGTTCGCGGCGGCGCTGCAGTGCGTGAGCCCCGACGACACGGTCGGCTGCGGGTTCTGCGACGGCTGCCACACCGCGCTCGTCGGGACGCACGCGGACGTGGAGGTCGTGCGGACGGACCTGCTCTCCATCGGCGTCAAGGAGACGCGTGACCTCGTGCGCCGTGCCCAGCTGTCGCCCGCCGGCGGCCGCTGGCAGGTGATCGTGCTCGAGGACGCGGACAGGCTGACCGAGGGCGCGGGCAATGTGCTGCTGAAGGCCGTGGAGGAGCCGGCTCCGCGCACGGTGTGGCTGTTGTGCGCGCCGTCGTTGGAGGACGTGCTGCCGACGATCCGTTCCCGGTGCCGGTCCCTGACGCTGGGGACGCCGGCCACGGCGGCGGTCGCGGATCTGCTCGTGCGGCGGGACGGGATCGAGCCGGAGCTGGCCGCGCGCGTGGCGCGTGCCACGCAGGGGCACATCGGCCGGGCGCGCCGGCTCGCGACGGACGAGCGGGCCCGTGCCCGCCGGGAGGCGGTGCTGAGGGTGCCGCTGCGCGTCGCGGACATGGGCGGGTGCCTCAAGGCCGCCCAGGAGCTGATCGACGCGGCCGCCGAGGACGCCAAGCAGGTCGCGGAGGAGGTCGACACCAAGGAGACCGAGGAGCTGCGGGCCTGTCTCTTATACACAT
>KL569519.1:3731-9103 GCA_000715685.1 Streptomyces lilacinus | reverse complement strand
ACCGGCGGTCGGTTGCCGCGCGGCACGGCGGGGGCGATGAAGGAGCTGCAGGACCGGCAGAAGCGCCGTGCGACGCGTACGCAGCGCGACAGCCTGGACCTGGCGCTGACCGACCTGGCGGGCTTCTACCGCGACGTGCTCGCGATGCAGCTCGGCTCCCGCGTCGAGCTGGCCAACGTCGACGCGCGGGACGCGCTGGAGCGCGTGGCCGCCGCCTCGCGGCCCGAGGGGACGCTGCGCCGCATCGAGGCGATCGGGGCGTGCCGGGAGGCGCTCGACCGGAACGTCGCGCCCCTGCTCGCGGTCGAGGCGATGGCGGTGGCGCTGCGCGCCGGGTGAGTGGTGCGGGGCGCGTGAGTAGCCCGAGGAAGGGTGGGCACACCGCAGGTTGGGTGATTCCTCACTCGTATGAGGACTACTGGGTGCCAAGGCTGGCCAAGTGAGGTAAGCGTCCGGATACGCTCCGTATGCCCACCTGTCTCCCACACAGAGGGACCAGCCGATGGACACCAGCCGCCTGCTCCGTACCTCCGGCACGTTCGCCGCGACCGCGGCCCTGCTGATCTCCGCCGCCGTCTCGGGGGCGGCGGCGCCGAGCGCGGCGGCCGCGAGATCGGCGGAGGTGGCCCGGGTCGCCGAGCTGGCCCCGCTGCCCACCGCGCTGCCGGCGGCCCTGCGCCCGTACTACCGGCAGAAGCCGGCCTGGCACCCCTGCCCGGGCAAGCGCGCCGGCTTCGAGTGCGCCACGCTGCGCGCGCCGCTCGACTACGGCGCGCCCCGCTCGGGCGACATCAAGCTCGCCGTCTCCCGGAAGAAGGCCACCGGCCCCGGCAAGCGCCTGGGCTCCCTGATGGTCAACCCCGGCGGCCCGGGCGGTTCCGCGATCGGCTTCCTCCAGGTCTACGCGGCCTCCGCCTATCCCGCCGCCGTGCGGGCCCGGTACGACATGGTCGCCATGGATCCGCGCGGCGTCGCCGCGAGCCAGCCGGTCAGGTGCCTCACCGACACGGACATGGACGCCTTCGCGCAGGCCGACGCCACCCCGGACAGCGCCGCCGAGGAACGGCAGCTGGTGGCCGCGTACAAGAAGTTCGCGGGCGCCTGCGCCACCCGCTCCGGCAAGCTCCTGCGCCATGTCTCGACCGTCGAGGCGGCCCGCGACATGGACCTCTTCCGCGCCGCCCTGGGCGACGACAAGCTGCACTACGTGGGCGCCTCGTACGGCACCTTCCTCGGCGCGACGTACGCCGGGCTGTTCCCGGCGCGGGTCGGCCGGCTCGTCCTCGACGGCGCGCTCGACCCGAGCCTGAACGCGGCGCAGGTCAACCGCGACCAGACGGCGGGCTTCCAGACCGCGCTCGCGTCCTTCGCGGCGGACTGCGCCCGGCACGAGGACTGCCCCCTCGAGAGCGGCCGCGCCGACGTCGCGGGGATGCTCCTGAGGGAGTTCTTCAAACGGCTCGACGAGCACCCCTTGGAGACGGGCAAGCCCCGCCGGCTCACCGAGAGCCTCGCCACCACGGGTGTGATCTCCGCCATGTACGACGAGGCGACCTGGCCGATCCTGCGGCGGGCCCTGGCGACCGCGCAGGACGGCGACGGCGCCCTGCTGCTGCGGCTCTCCGACGCGTACTACGAGCGCAACGAGCGCGGCTCCTACACCAACCTGATGCCCGCCAACTCGGCCGTGAACTGCCTCGACCTGCCGCCCGCCTTCCGTGGCCCCGCCGGGGTCCGCCGGTCGCTGCCGGACTTCGAGAAGGCCTCCCCGGCCCTGGGCGCGAGCTTCGCCTGGTCCGCGCTGAGCTGCGCGTACTGGCCCGTCCGGGCCACCGGCGCCCCCCACCGCATCCCCGCCCGGGGCGCCGCCCCCATCCTCGTCGTCGGCACCACCCGCGACCCCGCCACCCCCTACCCCTGGGCCCGCGCCCTCGCCGGCCAGCTGTCCTCCGGCCGCCTGCTGACCTACGACGGCGACGGCCACACCGCCTACACCCGCGGCAGCACCTGCGTGGACCGCGCCATCAACGACTACCTCCTCACGAACACCCCGCCCCCCGCCTCCCGCCGGTGCTCGTGATCAACGGGTGCTGATCATCGGTACGGAGCACCCCTGGAGACTGTGTAGACTTAGGCGCGCTGCTGATGCCAAACCTTTGGTTCCAGCAGCTTGCCGCCTTAGCTCAGTTGGCCAGAGCAACGCACTCGTAATGCGTAGGTCTCGGGTTCGAATCCCGAAGGCGGCTCAGAGAAAGGCCAGGTCAGATACCAGCTGACCTGGCCTTTTCTGTTGCTCGGGGCATGGCGAGTCACACGGCCGGAGTGCCGTGACTTTGCTTGCGTGAGCGATGCGTGAGCGGAGCGGCCGTCATCCCTCCTTCGTGGCCTTCTTGGCCTTGGCCTTCTTCTTCCGCTTGGCCTTCTCCTTCGCGGCCTTCTTCGCTTCCTCGGCGGCCTGCCGGACCTGCGCTTCTTGCTCCGCCTTGCGCTGGAGGGGGACGAGCTTCGCGGTGGCCTCAGCGGCGCTCTTGCCGACGTGGGGGAGCACGCTCTGGTAGATGTCGCGCGTGATCCGGGTGTCGCTGTGCCCGAGCGTGTCCGACACGATCTTGATATCGATGTCGGCCGCCAGCATGAGCGTGGCAGCGCCGTGCCGGAGGTCGTGCAGCCGGATCGGCGGGAGGCCGGAGGCGGCGACCAGGCGCTCGAAGAGGTCGGTGACCTTGCCCGGGTGGAGCCAGGAACCGTCCTCCTGGGTGAAGACGAGCCCGGTGTTCACCCAGGCCGGCCCCCACTCCGCGCGGTCGGCCTCCTGCCGCTCGCGGTGCCGCTTCAGGACGTGGACCGTGTCGTCGTCCAGGGCGACGACACGAAAGCCGCTGTCCGTCTTCGGCTCGGACGCCTCGACCTCCCAGCCGTCCTGAACGAGCTGACCGGTGACCGTGAGGGAGTGCCGGTCGAGGTTCGTCTCCGACCACGGCTGCCCGCACGCCTCGCCACGCCGCAGGCCGCGGAACGCGATCAGGTGCCACATGGCATACAGCCGGTCCTCGGCGACGAAGTCGAGGAAGGCACCGGTCTGTTCCGGCGTCCAGACCATCACGGGAGACGGCTTCTCGCCGGTCTGCTCCCACTTGGCGACCCGCTCGTCCGTCCACACGAGCGCCTTCGGCTTGCGCACCGGGTCGATCTCGACGTGGGCCGCCGGGTTGAACGTGATGATCTGCTGCCCGATCGCGTCGTTGAGAGACGCGCGGAGCGTGGCCTTGATGTGCTGGCGCGTGGCGGGGCCGGTGACGCGGCGGAAGGGCGGCATCGCGTCGATCGCGGCCTTCATCGCCTTGCGCCGGGCATGGTTCTCCGCGCCCTTCCACGGCACGGTCGCCAGCTCATCGATCGCGGCTCGCCGTTGAGCGTTCTGCTCCAGGATCTGGGCGTTCCCGTCGCGGATCTCCGTGAACATTTCGCTGAGGTGGCTGACGCGTAGCCGGTCGAGGCGCCGGTTCCCGATGCGCGGCTTCAAGTGCACGCGGATGTCCGTCTCGTAGCGGCTCAGACCGGACTTGCGTATGCGCTTGCCCTCCAGCCACCGGTCGAGCCACTCGCTGACGGTCAGGCTGCCGATGAGGTCCTGGCCGGCGTTGAGACGCCGCCGGGTCTCCTCGACGTCGGGCAGGGGAGTCCGCGTCAACCGCGGCCGGAAGGTCGGCAACGGCCGCGTGAAGAAAGTCTGCGACGAGTTGAACGCCGAGAAGGCCGAGCCCGGCAACGCCGTCGCCGTCGGCAACAGCACCGGCTGACACGCCTGGAACGACGCCTTTCGGTGGCACCGGAAGTACTTCCGGTGTCACCGAAACCCCGGCGGGCCCCACAACGAGCCGACCAGGTCCCGCCTCCCTGCCACCCGCCAGCCGCCGCAGCGCCCGATCATCCGCACCTGTGGACAGCCCGCTACCGCGGCACACCGCCCGGCCTTTCCCACCACCCCGCCTGCCCACACTGCCCCGCCCGGAGAACCGTCCATGACGCACGACCCGCACCACCCCGAGGACACCCCCGACGAGCCGCTCATGCTGACGAAGTCCGCCACGCTGATGAACCGTCTGCGGCGCGCGTTCGGACGGGTGGCCCCTGGCGGAGCCAGTAGTACCCCGAGTCCGACTCAAGGCCGGTCTTCGGGGGTCTCCGCCCCGGGGGTGGCGGAGACGGCCCAGCGCCAAGGGGCGCAGGACCAGGAGGCCGTGGCCGAGGGCGGCCCCACCCCGGACACACTTCACGCCGTCCAGCGCGAGATCCTCCGCCCCGTACGTGAAGACGCTGCCACCGCCGGCGAGCCCTCCGTGAAGAGCGTTCAGCCGACGATCCGCCGCTTCACCGGCGAAAAGCGCGATGCACGCGTCGGTCCCCTGCGTTTCCTCGATGAGGAGCGCGCCCGCCTCCAGGACGTTGCCGCCGAGCACGGCTACAAGGGCGACTCCGGGTTCGCCGCCGACGTGGTTATGGCCTTCGTCACCGGACGGTTCACCGCCAATCTCCCCTTGTCCGAGGACCGCCGCCGCACCCACATGTTCCGCGCCCAGGTCCTGCGCCAGCTCAACCGGATCGGCGTCAACGTCAACCAGATCGCCCGCGCCTTCAACAGCGACGTCACCCCGCCCGACATCCGCCAGCGCCTGACCGAACTCCACGACCTGCTGGAGCTGATCGCCGAGGCCCTTCGCCAGCCCGCCGAGCCGGAAGAAGAGGAGCTGTCCGCATGATCGCCGCCATCAAACCGGCCGGGTCTAACACTCGCGGTCTGCTTGCCTACCTCTACGGCCCCGGACGCCAGGACGAACACCTCGATCCGCACATCGTGGCCGGGTTCGCCATGCTCGGCATGCCCGACCCCGGTCGTCACGAGGACGCCGCCCTCACCGACCTCGCCCGCTACCTCGACGAGCCCGTTCAGCTTCGGAACAGCGAGTTCGGCCAGAAGGTCACCGACCACGTCTGGCACTGCCCCGTCCGCGCCGCCCCCGAGGACCGCTACCTCTCCGACGCCGAGTGGGGCGAGATCGTCCGGCGCATCGTCGAGGCGGCCGGCATCGCGCCTGCCGGTGACGACCTGGCCTGCCGCTGGATCGCTGTACGCCGCGGCGACGACCACATCCACATCCTCGCTACCACCGTCCGCGAAGACGGCCGACGCCCCAAACTCCACGACAGCGGCCTGCGCGTCGGCGACGCATGCCGCGGGATCGAGAAGGACTACGGGCTCAGGCAGTTGAAGAAGGGTGATCGCACCGGTGCCCGCCGGCCCACCCAGGCCGAGATGCACAAGGCCGAACGCCTCGGCTGGGAACAGACCAGCCGCGAGTGGCTCCCGGACC
>KL569519.1:0-3464 GCA_000715685.1 Streptomyces lilacinus | reverse complement strand
ATAAGAGACAGCTCCAGGACCGCATCCGCGCCGCCATCCCGCATGTCACCAACGCCGAGGAATTCATCGCCTACCTGGAAGCCGACGGCATCGAGGTCAAGGTCCGGCGCGGCCCGTCAGGAGGCCTCCTCGGTTACGCCGCCGGCCGCCCCGGCGACCTCAACGAGAACCTTGAGCAGATCTTCCACCCCGGAGGGAAGATCGCCCCCGACCTCTCACTGCCCAAAATCAAGGCCCGCCTCGAATCCGGCAGTCCCGAAGAGCACCCCACCGCCCGCCGCAACTACCCCAGCACCCCCTGGCACCAGGCCACGGACGCGCTCGACACTCTCCACACCGACCTCGCCGACGACACACACGCCCAGGCCCACATCGCAGCCCTCGGCGAATTGCTCGAAGCCACCGCCCAGAAGGCACCCGCCAACCTGCGCGCCGAACTCCAGGCCGCATCCGAGGCGTTCGCCCGAGCCCAGCGCTCCCAGATCCTCGCAGAAGACCGAGCCGCCCACGCCCTGCGCAGCGCGGCACGCGACATCATCCACACCGTCACCGGCCCCGACGGCAGCGCGTTCGCCGCCCTGCTCGCAGCCCTCGTCTGGGCCACCATCGTCGCCCGGCGCTGGCACGAAGCGAAGGACAACGCCCACCAGGCAGACGCCGCCCGCCAAGCCGTCCAGCACCTCCAGAGGACCGCCGACCGCGCATTCGCCCCGACCCTCACCGAACTCGCAGCACGCCCGCCCAGGGAACAAGCCCGCCGCGTTCTCGCGAACGACGTACGAGCAGCCGTCCCCGACCACGCCGAGCAGATCCTGACCGACCCAGCCTGGCCCGCGCTCGCCACCATCCTCGCCGACGCCGAAGCCCGCGGCCACCAACCCCACCAGCTCCTCGATGAGGCCGCCGCCCAACGCGAACTGACCACCACCCGCCAACCCGCCCGCGTACTGATCACCCGCATCCAGCACACCGGCCGCAACCCAGCGCCCAACCGCCGCGCCGAAGCCGCCCGCCGACGCTCGACCATCGCAGGCTCGATCCCCAACCAGCAGACCGGGAACGGTCAGTCCCCAGCGGCCACCATGTCGCCTGCTGAACAGCAGCACCAACGACGCCGGTAATACCCGCTCCTACTGCCGTGTGGATGAGCAGGCCCAGGCCCCGTCGGCCGCCGTGCATGCCGCCTCAACCGGCGCTGCCGCCTCACCGTCGGATGTATCGGGCCACCGTGTACGCGGTCGGACCCGTGAGTCCTGCCCCGGAGCCGTCGGTCATGTCCAGGACCTCGAAGCCGGCGCCCTCGGCGTAGCGCTCCAGCTCGCGCGGGAAGAGTACGCGCCTGCGGATCTCGTCCTGGGCTTCGTCGCCTGAGGGGAGTACCCAGTGCCGGTGCATGGTGTTGATCTGCGTCCGCAGGTCCCACTCGTGCCGGATGGTGACGGTCGCCGGTCCCCTCGGGGTGTCGACCGTGGCGGTGATCGGCTCGGGCCGTGTGATGGGGGCGACGGGGGAGCACAGCAGGAGCAGCGTGCCGGGGCGGGCGTGGGCTGCGAAGGTGGCGAAGACCTGGCTGATCTCCTTGTTGCCGTGGATGTAGGCCAGGCTGTTGCCGATGCAGGTCACCACGTCCATGCGTTTGCGGAGTCGGACGTTACGCATGTCCCCGACGCGGATTTCCAGTTCGGGTCGGGTTCGGCGGGCGTAGTCGACCATGCCGGGCTGGAGGTCCACGCCGATGCACTGGTAGAGCTTGGCGAGGATCTCCAGGTCCCGGCCGGTGCCGCATCCGAAGTCGACCAGCGTGTCGGCATCTGGGCGGTGCAGTTCGATCAGATTCTGGCAGATCCCGGCGCCCGTGCTGTCGGACTGGACCACGTCGTACAGGGCGGGGTCCCGGTAGAGGAGGTTCGTGGCTTCCACGTGTCCCGTTTTCGTGTTGTAGCTGGTCACATGAGGCTCCGCAGTCCGGTCTCCAGGGCGAGGACATCGCACAGCAGGTCGGGGACGGCCGGCGCGGCATCGGCGTGCTTGCGGGCCTGAGCGAGTGCCTTGCCGTCAACGTAGCCGAGGTCCACCAGGACGGACTCCTTCAGCATGTCGTCCAGCACAGGCAGACCGTGGGCGCGCAGTCCCTTCTCCAGGACGGCCAGGAAGTTCTCCGGCTCGGCCGGCGCCGCCACCGATTCGGGCAGGCCCGCCCTCCTGATCCGCTCGCGGAACAACACCTTGCCGCGCTTGTACTGGTGCGGCAACTGCTCCATGAAGCGAACGATGCGCGGGTGCACGAGCGGACTCACCGGCCAAACTCCGGACCGGAGGAATCCGGGATTGTGCATGCCGAACGCCATCAGGGTCGGCACGGGCAGAACGGGGATGGGTGCCAGGTGGTCGTTCACCTCCGTGAGCGCTCGGACAGTCTTCGGGCCGAGCCACGGAACCAGTTCCGGCGCAGGTAGTTCTGCGTGCGTCCTGGAGTGGTGCGCGTTGATCTCATCTCCGCCGGTGCCGGTGAAGATCACCTCGCAGCGACGGGCGGTTGCCTGCTCGCGTACGACGTCGAAGGCTTCCTGGTAGAAGGCACCCGCCGGATCATGCGGCTTGCGCAAAGCCCGTACGCCTCTGGGACAGAAAGGCGGGTGTTGCATGGCGGGGATGGGGGTGTCCCGAAAACCGCAGTGTTCCACGAACGCCCGCCGTCGTTCCCGCTGTCGCATGCCCGTGCCGCCTCCCACCAGCAAGCCGAAGCTGTGCACCTCGGGGAATCGCACCGTCTTGATCGCCAGGGCGACGTTTCCGGAGTCCGCGCCGCCGGACAACTCGACGCCCACACACCCCGTCACCGTCGGCGCATCGCGGATCACGCCGGTCAGTAAGTCGTCCAGAGTGGTGAGCGGATCAATGCCGGGCCGCAGCGTGCGGGGCTCAAGTACGTGCTCGGCGGGTTCCGGGTAGTGGATGCTGAGTCCTGCGGCGGTGAAGGTGGCCGATGCCCGCTCGGTGAGGCGGTGCACTCCTTCGAATAGGGTCTCGGACGTGTAGCGGTGCTGCCTTGTCAGCGTTCGGGCGGCGACGCGCGGCACCAGGCGGTCGGCCCGCAGATGCGGTCGCAGCATGGTCAGGTCCCATGAGGCGTGCAGCTCGCCGGCCATCTCCACCAGGAAGAGGGGGGCGGTGCCGAAGACGCCTGTTGACACGCGGGCTTCTCCGGGGCTCATGACGACCGCGATGAAGTCGGCGTCGTCGCGTTTGCATTCCCTCACGCGTACTCGCACGCGTGGCGCATGGTCGTCGCTGATCTCCATGACCAATGTGGACACGTTCGTCGGCTCGATCCAGCTCTCACCGTTCACCCAACGGCCGCCCTGCGCTCTCCACTCGGGATGGTGAAGATCGCACAGGCGCAGACGCATCGACAGCATGTCGTCCCTTTCCGATGTCGTGCGGCGGGGCGGGGCCGCGTACGG